>JAIXXG010000082.1 GCA_027490915.1 Microbacteriaceae bacterium | reverse complement strand
TACCTGATCGCCGGCGACGAATTCGTCGTATCCAACCGGCAGGAGCAGATCAGCGGAGCTCCTTCGATGGCGTTCGGCAACATGCCGGCAGATGGGGGCAACCTGATTCTGAGCCGGTCTGAGCGCGATGCCCTGCTCGCCTCGGAACCTGCGGCAGCCGAGTGGGTGCTGCCGTACATCGGCGCGAAAGAGTTCCTGCAGGGCGGCGAGCGCTGGGCGTTGTGGCTGAAAGGCGTAACCCCAGCACAACTCAGGGCAATGCCTCAAGTCGCAGCCCGCGTAGCGGCTAATCGTGAGGAACGGCTCAAGTCGTCTCGACCTCAACTGGCGGACACTCCACACCTATTCGCTCAAGTGACTCAGTCACCGGAGAACGCTGTCCTGGTGATTCCCGGAGTTTCTTCCGAACGCAGAAACTACGTTCCGATGGCCTACTTCGAAGCCGGGCACGTGGCAGCAAACTCATGCCTAGTCGTTCAAGACGCCCCCGGCGAGCTGTTCGCACTCCTGACGAGCCGGATGCACATGGACTGGCTGCGCGTCGTCGGCGGCCGACTCAAGAGCGACCTCCGGTACTCGAAAGACGTCGTGTACAACAACTTCGTTCTGCCGCCGATCGATGACGGGCAGCGCGCAACCCTCGCCGAACTCGGCCAGAGCATCCTGAACGCACGGGCGCTCTACCCGGATTCGACGCTCGCCGACCTCTACGACCCGACCACGATGCCCTCCGAGCTGCGCAAGGCGCACAGCGCGAACGACGACTACGTCGACCGGCTCTATCGCGCCGAAGGATTCACCGCCCCCGACGAGCGGGTCGCTCTGCTGCTCGACTTGGTGAAGGCACGATCGAAGCAATGACTCAGGCGAAGTAGGGGGTGATACGCCCTGGGCGATACCGATTGACTCCCCCATGCAGGGTGGGTATTGTCAATGTCGCGAGGGGCATTAGCCCTGAGAAGTGAGCTCGGCAGTCCTCCGGAATGGGTGTGACCAGCCGAGCTCGCGCGTTTAGTCACGAAGTTCTGTGACTTCGACGATGAGGTTCTCGCTCCGTCGAAGCCAGTCACCGCCTGCCTGAATGCACCAGGCAGCCGCGTCTGCGACCCAGAGCATCGGCTCTTGAGCGGGCACAGCGTGCCGATAGGACAAAGCCGCCTCGGCCCCTCGTTTCTGAAGGTGTTCTCTGATGATCTTCCGATCGGCTGCGTCAACGTTCTGATTAACGCTCTCCAAGACCAGATCAGCGCTGCTGGCTGCTACCAGACGGTCCACAAGAGCCTCAAGGCACTTTTGGCGCGCCACTCGCTCTCGAGGGCCTCGAACTGAGAAAGCCGTCACATAGATTCCAAGTTCGGACATCTGAGCAAGCAGCAACTTACGGGCACGATCTCCTTCGCTCTTGAAGTGGATCCGGGACTGCCCCGGTCGAGTCAATCTGCGGAGTTGGGCGGCAACTGCTCCATGGGTAGAGGCGCTTACTGCTGCGGCGGCGATCACGTACCCCTTCGCTTTGGTCTCATCCGCGAATACGCGTGACCCCGGGGAAAGTTCGGGCAGCGACACAATCAGGCACGACCTCTGTTCGACGGATGGACCCAAGCATGAGCAATTCGTTGAAGTTCATCCGCAGAAAGCAGGTAGGACGACGTCGGAACGCGATCCTTGTTCTTCTTGATTGCTCGGTACTCAGAAACCATGCGGTCGTAGGTCTCAAGCATCGGTGAATGGGAGTTGCCCCGTGTCTGCTCCAGAAGGTCACCCACTTCCTCCCACCGCCCGTCCTCAACCATGTGAGTCAGATACATGGACATCTGGAGCTCAAGCGGCCTGTTGTGATCGAACCCGCGGAAAGTGAGTACCTCACGCAGTCGCCGATCAACAGGGGTGCCATCCTCCTCGAGTCGTTGAATGCTGACCCCGGCAACGCGGAACATCTCGAGAATGTCGTTTACTCGCCGGCAGTTACGAGGACTCAGCTCACGTGAGAACGCGGCGGCTTCGTACCAGTACTCGGCGGTAAATCCCCTTTCCAACACTTCCGCGAGACGGTACTGATCGCTCGGTTCGCCGTCCCCGCTCGCGGCATCATGCTGACGGTCATCGTCCGACATGACACGCGCCATGATGCGGTGAAGCATAGACAAGACCTTGCGCTCAAAGAACTCGAAGTGTTCCGGGGATGGCTCGTCGCCGGACTTATCGGGATCGACCTCCGACCTCAATGGCACGACCGCCTCGTTTATGAGGTTTCGGACGTACTCACTGATCGACAACCCATTTGTGGCGGCCTGCTCCTCGAGGAGTCGTCTGGTCGCCTCGTCGATTCTGAGATTGATCGTGGTCATCTAGTCCTCAGTCATGGATTACGTGTATTACACAGCGTAACACACGTTGCACATTCCAGACCCAAAGGTGTTGCCACTGCTACAGCTCGAGCGCGACCGCCACGACGAGCACGACGGTCACGAGCGCCGAGGCGCTGAGCACGAGCACCGTGCGCAGCATGAGCCCCCACGGGTCGCGCCCGTCGAGGTCGGCGCGCTTGACCCGCGGGGTCGCGGCCCCCGCGACGACAGCGGCGGCCGCCAGCACGGCCGCGACCACCCCCACGGTCGGCTCGCCCAGTCGCAGGGCGGTCACCGCGGCGAACAGGGCGACGAGGGAGGCCTGCAGAGCCGTGCGCTGCCACGCGAGGCTCGTGCGGTCGACGGGCGCGCGCCGAGCATCCCGGCCCCCACCGCTGTCGGCCGCCGCGGCACCGGCGTTCACGCGCGGCGCCTCACCGGGCGAGCTCGATCGCCTCGAACGCGGCGAACCCGGCCACGAAGATGCCGGCGGCGACGACGCCGGCCACGACCCACGGCAGCACGGAGGGGTCGGGAATCGGCTCGCGCAGCCGCAGCGCGCGCTCCGTGCGCGCCCACGCGACGATCGCCCACACGCCGAGCGCCGCGCCGCCGAGCGCGGCGAGCCCCGCGATCACGAGCACCACGAGCGGCAGGTCGCCGAACCCGGAGAGCGTGGCGAGCGCGACACCGCCGGCGATGAGGGTCAGCCCGGTGCGGATCCACGACAGCGCCGTGCGCTCGTTCGCGAGCGAGGCCTGCACCTCGGGCTCGTCGCCCACCCCGTAGACGCTGCGGGGTCGGCGGCGGTCGGTCGGCGCGGTCATGGCTCGACGCTACTCGCTGCTCGACGGTCTGCTCGCGTCGCGCCCCTCACTGCCACACGCTCGGCGCGGGCTCGCGGCGCGGGGGCAGCGCGGCGTGAGCGCTCCACTGCTCGATCCACTCGGGCAGCGGGTGGTCGGCGGGGTCGAGGCCGAACAGCTCGAGCAGCTCGGGCACGGGAACGATGCCGCCGCTCTTCTTCAGGAAGCGCGCCTTGATGACCCCGCGCGCGCAGATCTCGCCGTCGCGCACGAAGCGCTGCTCCATGTACCCGGCGACCTCGTCGATGCCGATGATGCGGCTCTCGAGCACGTACGACTGCCACGGATCGAGCGAGCGCCGGTAGGTGATGGTCGAGCTCACCACCACGGGGTAGTAGCCGCGCGCGCTCAGCTCGCGCCAGACCCCCGACCGCACCATGAGGTCCATCCGGCCGAGATCCATGATCGACAGGTAGACGCCGTTGTTCATGTGGTTCTGCAGGTCGAGGTCGTTCGGCAGCACGCGGAACGGCACGCGGCTCACATCGGTGGGGGCGAGGCGCGGGCCGCGGCGAGCGCGCCACATGAGCCAGAGCAGACGGAAGAACTTGTTCACGGCGCCCAGGCTAGGCAGGTCAGCGCGCGCGATGGTCTTCGATCGTGGCCTTCGCACCGAAACGCGGGGCCTCGACGCCGAGCGACGTGATGAGCCGCACAACCCGGTGCCGGTCGCCCGCGTACGGCGCGAGCAGCGCGAGCATGCCGTCGTCGTCGGTGCGGTCGCCCGTGAACCAGGTGCCGATGACGTGCGGCAGGTGCGCGTCGCCGACGCTGACCGTGTCGGGGTCGCCGTGCGAGCGCTGCAGCACCTCGGCGGCCGTCCACAGCCCTACGCCCGGGATCGATCGAAAGGCCGCCACCGCCTGCGGCCCCCCGCGCCCGAGCGCGAGCGTGCGCTGCAGGGCCGGTGCGGCGGCCGCCACGCGCCGGATCGTCGCCATGCGCTGCGGGCCCACCCCCGCGCGGTGCCAGTCGTGGTCCGGGATGCTGCGCCACCCCTCCGCGTCGGGCATCACGGTCAACCCCTCGGGTGCCGGGCCGGGCGCCCGCTCGCCGTGCTGCCGCACCAGCTGCCGCCACGCGCGCCGGGCCTCCACGCCCGTCACCTTCTGCTCGAGCACGGCGGCCACGGCCGCCTCCAGCACGAGGTGCGAGCGGGTGAGGCGCAGCCCGCGGGTGCGCCGCCGCACGCGCTGCAGCGCGGCTGCCGCGGCATCGCCGATCTCGGCGCGGGCCGCGAGCCGGGCGTCGAGCCCGCTCCAGTCGTCGCCCTCGCCGAGCAGCTCGCCCGCCCGCGCGAGGCTCCACGCGGCACCGGGCCCCCACGCGGCGGCGTGCAGCCGCGCGGCCGCGGTCGGCGGGCCCTCGATGACGCGCAGCCGCAGCGTCGCGGGGCCCTCGGGGGTGCGCTGCGCGCGCCAGACCTGGCGCCAGTCGGAGGGCCCGGCCGTGGAGCCCTCGCCCGTGAGCATCGTCGGGTCGCCGCGACCTCGGCGCAGGAAGGCGAGCGTCGCGCGGAGGTCGACGGGCTCGGGCAGGGCGAGCTCGCGCTCCGCATCCGGTGTCGCCTCGCTCACGTGCTCAGGGTAGAGCGCTTCGCCGACCGTCACCCCGCGCAGACAGACCCGGCACATGCAGAGCGGCGGGGAGCGTGCTCGAACCGAGCAGGCTCCCCGCCGTCAGCATGAAGAGGACTACGGGCAGGTGTAGGTGACGCCGTCGATCTCCCAGACGCCGGTGCCGAGCTCATTGCAGACCTGGGCGAGGCCGCCGAAGAGTCCGGCGAACAGGGTTCCGCCGGCGACGACGAAGAGCAGGAGGATCGCCATGCCGATGAAGCCGATGATGATGCCGGCGAGGGCGAAGCCGTTCTTCTGGCCCGCCTTCTTCGACTGGCTGAGGCCGACGAAGCCCAGGATGATGCCGATCAGGTGGATACCGATGATCGAGAGGATGAGCGAGACGATGCCCATCGTCTTGCCGGGGTTCACCGGCGCGGCGGGAGCGGGCGAGTAGGCGGGAGCGGCGGGGGGAGGAACGTCGGACATTCTGACTCCTGAGAGGGGTGGGGGCCGGGTTGACCCCGTTCGCTCGAATCGTAGCCCCCGCGGGGGGTGCGGCGGGAGAGCAGAAAGTGCTCAGTCCGGTTTCGCTCCCGCCGTCGCGACGCACCAAGATAGAAGCCATGCGCATCGGAATGCTGACCTCGGGCGGCGACGCGCCCGGCCTCAACGCGGTGATCCGCGGGGCCGTGCTCGTCGGCACGACCGTCCACCACCACGAGTTCGTCGGCTTCAAAGACGGCTGGAAGGGCCTCGTCGAGAACGACACCCTGCCGCTCACCCGGCACGAGGTGAAGGGCATCTCGAAGCAGGGCGGCACCATCCTCGGCACCAGCCGCACGAACCCGTTCGAGGGCCGCGGCGGCGTCGACCGCATCAATGAGGTCTTCGCCGAGAACCGCCTCGACGCCCTCATCGCGATCGGCGGCGAAGGAACCCTCGCGGCGGCGAAGCGGCTGACGGATGCGGGCATCCGCATCGTCGGCGTGCCCAAGACCGTCGACAACGACCTCGACGCCACCGACTACACCTTCGGCTTCGACACCGCCGTGCAGATCGCCACCGAGGCGATGGACCGGCTGCGCACCACGGGCGACGCCCACAACCGGTGCATGGTCGCCGAGGTCATGGGCCGCCACGTCGGCTGGATCGCCCTGCACTCGGGCATGGCCGCCGGCGCGCACGCCATCCTCATCCCCGAGCAGAACACGAGCATGGAGCAGCTGTGCGCGTGGGTGCAGAGCGCCTACGACCGCGGGCGAGCCCCCCTCGTCGTGGTGGCCGAGGGCTTCACGCTCGACGGGGCCGACGAGCCGCACTCCGAGCGCGGGCTCGACGCGTTCGGCCGGCCGCGCCTCGGCGGTATCGGCGAGCTCATCGCGCCGATGATCGAGGCCCGCACGGGCATCGAGACGCGCGCGACGACGCTCGGCCACATCCAGCGCGGCGGCACGCCGAGCGCGTTCGACCGCGTGCTCGCCACCCGGCTCGGCATGGCGGCGATCGCCGCGGTCAACGACGAGCGCTGGGGCGAGATGGTGGCGCTGCGCGGCACCGAGATCGTGCGGGTGCCGTTCGAGGCCGCGCTCGGCTCGCTCAAGACGGTGCCGCAGGAGCGCTACGACGAGGCCGCCCTGCTGTTCGGCTAGGGGCACGACCTTCCCGCGCGGCGCGGGCGCGGCCTAGGCTGGCGGGCATGACCCGCGGCTGGCAGATCACCCTCGGCGAGGGCGACCCCGTGGTCGCGCTGGTCGACCTCGATGACGCGGCGCTGCGGCCCGCATCCGATGCACCGGATGCGACGGCCGATGTCGCCGTCGACGTCACCTGGTCGGGCCTCAACTACAAAGACGCGCTGGCCTTCGCCGGCAATCGCGGCGTGGTGCGCAGCTCCCCCCTGGTGCCGGGTATCGACGTGGTCGGCACGGTCGCGAGCTCGACCACCCCGCGCTGGGCGCCGGGCGACCGCGTGCTGCTCAACGGCGCGGGTGCGGGCGAGACCCGCCACGGCGGGCTCGCCGAGCGCGCGCACCTCGACGGCGGCACCCTCGTGGCGACACCGAGGGCCTTCACCGACCAGCAGGCCGCCGGCATCGGCACCGCCGGGTTCACGGCGATGCTCGCCGTGCTCGCGCTGGAGCGCCACGGCGTGACGCACGGCGACGTGCTCGTGACGGGCGCGAGCGGCGGGCTCGGCGCGTTCGCGATCGCGCTGCTCGCGCGCGCCGGCTTCACGGTCACCGCCGCGACGGGACGCCCCGAGCAGGCCGACCGGCTGCAGCACCTCGGCGCCACCGTCGTGCTCGACCGCGTCGAGCTCGACCGCCCCTCGCGGGCGCTCGAGTCGCAGCACTGGGTCGGCGTCATCGATGCCGTCGGTGGCCCGCTGCTCGCGACCGCCCTCGCCCAGGTGCGCCAGAACGGCGTGGCCGTCGCGTGCGGCAATGCGGCCTCCGCCGCGCTCGCGACGACCGTGATGCCGTTCATCCTGCGCGGGGTCTCGCTCGTCGGCGTCAACTCGTCGCTCACCGCGCGCACGCTGCGCGAGCAGGCCTGGCAGCGTCTGGCGCGCGACCTCGACCCCGCCGTCGTCGACGCGATCGCGCGGCCGATCGCGCTCGACGAGGCGCGCGACGCGGCGGCCGAGGTGCTCGCGGGCCGCGTGGCCGGGCGGCTCGCGGTGCGCGTCGGCGAGCCCGCATCCGCCGCGCCCGCGACGGGCGGAGTTTCGGCATGAGCCCTCTGATGATCATCGGCCTCGGGCTGGCGACCCTGGCGGCGCTGCTGCACGTGCTGTTCTTCGTGCTCGAGAGCGTGCTGTTCCGTCGCCCGGCCGGGCGGCGGCTGTTCGGCGTTCGGGCCGAGCACGACTCGCCGGCGCTGCGGCTGTTCGCCGTCAACCAGGGCGTCTACAACCTGGCGCTCGCGATCGTCGTGCTGGTCGGCGTCGCACTGCTGGTCGCCGACGCGGCGAGCGTCGCGGGCATCGCCGTCGTGGTCGCCGGATGCTCGGTCATGGTCGTCGCGGGCATCGCGCTCGCCGTCACCGCGCCGCGCCGGATGCTCGGGGCCGCGCTCGTGCAGGCGCTGCCGCCCCTGCTCGCGGTCGGGGCGCTGCTCGCCGCCTGAGCCGCGCTACGGGATGACCGGCGGCGCGCTGTCGTCGGGGTTCATCGCGTGCTCGGCGAGCGCGCGCACGAGCGCCGTCGTGCTGCGCTCCTCGGCGATGCGGTGCACGGTCAGACCCGCCGCGCGCGCGTCGAACGCCGTGCGGGGGCCGATGCAGACGACGACCGTGCCCTCGGGCAGCGGGGCGAACTGCTCGGCGATCTGCCGCGCGACGCTGCCCGAGCTGACGACGAGCCCGCGGATGCGGCCCTCGGCCACGTCGGTGACGACAGAGTCGGGCGCAGGGACACCGATGGTGCGATAGGCGGACACGAAACGCGCGTCGAGGCCGCGGTCTCTCAATCCGCTGACCAGGGTCGGTTCCGCGATCTCGCTCTGCGGAACGAGCACTGGCCCGTGATCGACCGTGCCGGGCCATTCGCGCACGAGCCCGCGGGCCGAGTGATCGCTCGGCACGAAGTCAACGGAATAGCCCGCCAGATGCAGAGCGTGCGCGGTGGTTTCGCCGACCGCCGCGATGCGCGTCGTGGCCGGAGGCCGCACGCCGTAGCCGACGAGCACGTCGACGGTCGTCGCGCTCGTCACGACGAGCCAGCCGTAGGCGCCCGACTGCAGGGCCTCGAGCTCGTGGGCGAGCCGCTCGGGCTCATCCGACGCCGCGAAGTTGATGAGCGGCGCGATGACCGGCTCGGCGCCGAGATTGCGCAGCTGCGCGGCGACGCCGTCGCCCCACTTGCCGCCGCGCGGCACGAGAACGCGCCAGCCCAGCAGCGGCTTCACCACGGGCAGCGCCCCGGTCGGGGTGCGCTCGATCGTGACATCGTGCGGAGAGAACATCCCCTCCATGATGACCCGGCGACGCTGGGAGTCATAATCGGCCGGGCCACCGCGGCCGTCACTCGTCGCTGACGATCGCCCAGACGACGAGCCCGGCGACGACCACCGCGGCCGCCGTCGCACCGATGATCCACGGCACCGGGTTGGCGCGGTACGACCGCTGCACCCTCTGCGCCAGCTCGCTCGCCTGCTTGCCGACGTCGAGCTTGTCGTCGATGGCGTCGAGGGTCTCCTCCAGCCGCGCGCGGGCCGACGAGACGGTGCTCGAGACGGTGTCGCTCATGATGCTCCTCGCTTTCCGAGCCCGCGCATGATGCGGACGTCTTCCTTCACGCTCTCGATCGTCTGAGTCGGAGTCGGGGGGATGCTGTGCTTCAGCTGCTGCACGCCCATGGCCGCGGCGATGCCGGCGAGCACGAGCAGCGCGCCGCCGACGACGAGCGCCGCCGCCCACGGCGGCAGAACCAGGGCGAGGGCGAGCACCCCCGCGGCGGTCAGCACGAGCACACCGAAGAACGCGAACGCGCCAGCCGTCACGAGGAAGCCGGCGCCGATGCCCGCCGCCTTGAGCTTGCCGACGATCTCGGCCTTCAGCTGCGCGATCTCCGCCTCGATCAGCTCGCGCAGCAGGCGAGGGATGTCGGCGATGAGCGCGAACAGTCCGCGCCGCTCGCGCGCCGGGTCGGGGGCGGGGGTGCTCACGAGGTCGAGCCCGAGGCGGTGGAGCGCTTCGCGGCGGACGGGGCGGCCGGCTTCGTGTTGGGCTTCGCGGCGGGTTTGGCCGACGGCTTAGCGGCCGCGCTCGACGCGGTCGCGCCCCCGCCCGCGCCGCTCGCCGCGCCCGTGCGCCCGGCGCCGGTCACCTGCCCGACGACCTTCTTGGCGCCATCCGTCACGAACTCGGCGACCTCGGCGGCGTTCTCGCGCACGAAGCCCTCCACCTGGTCGACGCGGCGCTGCACGCGCGGGTCGTTCCAGAAGCCCTGAGCCGCGCGCTTCAGCTGCTCGTAGCGCTCGCGGCCCGCGCGGGTGCCGAGAACGTAGCCGACCGCGAGGCCCGTGGCGAACAGGATCTTGCCTCTCATGACGCACTCCTCCCGCTGCGCGACCGTGATGGCCCGATCGCGTGCAGCACGACCAGCGTAGCCCTGCTGCCCGACCGGGGCCCGGGTGGGGCGGGTTGTCGTCTCAGGGCACCGCCGGGCGAGCAGCAGCCGCAGCCCTCGCGGCGGGCACAGCGGCGGCCAGAACACGTCCAATCGCCGTGTCGTCGTGCGCGGCCGACACGAACCACGCCTCGTACACGCTTGGCGGCAATGAGACTCCGTGCTCGAGCATCGCATGGAAGAACGGCCCGAAGCGCCAGGTCGCCTGATCCTGCGCTTCCGCGTAGTTCTGCGGAGCATCCGCCCGGAAGAAGATCGAGAACTGCGAGCCCGCCCAGGCGACGACGTGCTCGACCCCCTCCGCCGTGAGCGCGGCCGAGAGGCCGTCGCCGATCGCGCGGGCCGCGCGGGGCAGGTGCTCGTACACCTCGGGCCCGGCGCCGCCCAGCATCGCGGCGCCCGTCGCGACCGCGACCGGGTTGCCGCTCAGCGTTCCCGCCTGGTACACCGGGCCGAGAGGCGCGAGCAGGTCGAGCAGCTCGGTGCGCCCGCCGAGGCCCGCGAGCGGCAGGCCGCCGCCGATGATCTTGCCGAAGGTCGTGAGGTCGGCGTCGTAGGGGGTGCCCTCGCGCTCCTCGAGCCCCCACCAGCCCGCGGCGGTCGAGCGGAACCCCGTCATGACCTCGTCGCTGATGAGCAGCGCGCCGTGTGCGTGCGCGGTATCGGCGAGCAGCTTGTTGAACCCGGGTTTCGGCGGAACAACCCCCATGTTGGCCGCCGCGGCCTCGGTGATGACCGCGGCGATGCGATCGCCATGGGCGGCGAAGACCGCGGCGACGGCATCCTCGTCGTTGTAGGGGATGACGATCGTCTGGGCGGCCGTCTCCGCTGTGATGCCTGCCGAGCCGGGGATGCCGAGCGTCGCGATACCCGAGCCCGCCTCCGACAGCAGCGAGTCGGAGTGCCCGTGGTAATGCCCGGCGAACTTCACCAGCAGCGGGCGGCCGGTCGCGCCGCGCGCGAGCCGGATCGCCGTCATGGTCGCCTCGGTTCCCGTCGAGACGAGCCGCAATTTCTCGATGCCGCGGCGCTCGATGCCGTCGGGCCCGGTGAGTGTCAGGCGGTCGATCACGAGCTCGGCGAGCTCGACCTCACCCGTCGAGGCGGCCCCGAACCCGAGGCCGCGGTCGACGGCGGCGTGCGCGGCGGCGATCACATCAGGATGCGCGTGCCCCAGCAGCGCCGGACCCCACTGCCCCACGAGATCGACGTACTCCGTGCCCTCGATGTCGGTGACGTATGGCCCGCGCCCGCTCGCGAGAAAGACGGGAGTGCCGCCGACGGACCTGAAGGCCCGGACGGGAGAGTTGACCCCGCCCGGCGTGACGGCGAGGGCGCGCTCGAAGGCCTCGGAGTTCGTGGCGGGGGTACGGCCGGAGAGAAAGCGCGTCATGCGAGGAGTCCCTTCTGGGCAAGCGCGAGCGCTGCGTAGCTGAGCACCGCGTCGGCCCCGGCGCGGCGGATCGAGAGGAGCGCCTCCAGCTGCGCCCGCTCACCATCAAGCCAGCCGTTCTGCGCCGCCGCTGCGATCATGGAGTATTCGCCCGAGACCATGTACGCCCAGACGGGCACGGTCGAAAGGTCGGCGACCTGTCGCAGCACGTCGAGGTAAGCGAGCGCGGGCTTCACCATGACGATGTCCGCGCCCTCGTCGAGATCGAGCAGCACCTCGCGCACACCCTCGCGCCCATTGGCCGGATCGAGCTGGTAGGTGCGCCGGTCACCGTCGAGCTGCGACTGGACGGCATCGCGGAATGGCCCATAAAAAGCGGACGCGTACTTAGCCGAGTATGCAAGCAACGCCACCCCGGAGTATCCCGCCGCATCGAGGGCCGAGCGCACGGCCGCCGTCTGGCCGTCCATCATGCCGCTCAAGCCCAGCACGTGCGAGCCAGCCTCCGCCTGGGCAAGAGCCATCGCGGTGTAGCGCTCGAGGGTGGCGTCGTTGTCCACCCGGCCCTGGCCATCCAGAACGCCGCAGTGCCCGTGGTCGGTGAACTCGTCGAGGCAGAGATCGGTCTGCACCACGAGCGCTTCACCGACCTCGGCAACGATCGCTCGCGTGGCGACATTGAGAATGCCGTCAGGGTCGGTCGCACCCGAGCCGTGCGCGTCGCGCTCAGCCGGAACACCGAAGAGCATCACGCCGCCGAGCCCCGCCTCGGCCGCCTCGACCGAGATGCGGCGAAGGCTGTCGAGCGAGTGCTGCGCAACCCCCGGCATCGAGGTGATCGACTTCGGCTCTGCGAGCCCCTCCCGCACGAAGAGCGGCAGCACGAGGTGCCGCGGGCGCAGATCGGTCTCGCCGATGAGTCGCCGCATCGCCGCACTCTGCCGCAAGCGCCGGGGGCGGATGCGCGGGGCCGGATCGTGCGCGTCGTGCAGGCTCATCGATCTCCTCCCAGGGGTGCGAGCTCCGCGACTCCCTGCCGCAGCAACTCGTCGACTACGCGCTGAGCCGCATCGATGGCCGGCGTCGGCGTGTCGTCGACATAGAGCGCATGCGCGCTCGAAACGCACTCGCCGGTCTCGGGCGAATACACCCTCGCCGAGAGGAAGAGCATGCCGCCGTCGATGAAGGCATGCGCTCCGAGCGGAGCCGCGCAGCCCGCCTCGAGGAGACGCAGCACGGCTCGTTCGGCCTCGACAGCCACCCGGGTGGCACCGTGGTCGAGCCCTTGCAGGGCCGAGCGCAGTGCGCCGCGAGTGTCGGCGCGAACCTCCACGGCAAGCGCACCCTGACCGGGCGCCGTCGGCCAGCCGTCGATGCCGAGCAGTTCGGAGATGACGTCGTGGCGTCCGATCCGCTCGAGTCCGGCAGCCGCAAGCACCACCGCGTCGAGATCGGCGTCGAGGCCGTCGCGGTCGCCGAGCACGCGCCCGATGCGGGTGTCGACATTGCCACGCAGGTCGACCACCTCCAGGTCGGGGCGGCGGCGGCGCAGCTGAGCGCGGCGCCGCGGCGACCCGGTTCCGACTCGCGCGCCCTCGGCCAGTGCTTCGAGCCTCAGCCCCTCGCGGCTCACAAGTGCGTCGCGCGCGTCGGCCCGTTTCGGCATCGCGGCAATGACGAGCTGATCGTGGGGCGCCGTCGGTAAATCCTTCAGCGAGTGCACGACCACGTCGCACTCGCCCGCCAGCAGAGCCTCCCGCACGGCCGCAACGAATACCCCCGTTCCGCCCAAGCTCGCCAGCGACGCTGTAGAGGTGTCGCCCTGGGTCGTGATCGCCACGAGCTCGACGGGCGAGCCGACGCGAGCCGCGATCGAGTCGGCGACCCGTTGCGACTGGGCGAGAGCGAGCGCGCTACCGCGGGTGCCGAGCCGGATCGGGGCGGACTCGGCGCGCGTCACGGCTGCAGGCCCGAGATCGCGGGCTTGAATCCAGCGCGCACGTTCTCGCAGCATCCCGGGCGGCACACGTCGTACCAGGGCCCGAGCGCGGTCTCGCGCACCCGCTCGTTCGTCGGCGTGCCCTTCAGCCGCTCCTCAATGAGGTCAACGAGACCGCTCACGTACACCGGGTCGATACCGGGAGTCGGCACGCGCAGTGCCCGCAGACCGTGCTCCTCGCAGGTCTCCATCGCTTCCGTGTCGAGATCCCACATGACCTCCATGTGGTCGCTGACGAAACCAACAGGCACCATGACGATCGCGGTCGCGCCGCTCGCGGCGTGATCGGCGATGGCGTCGTTGATGTCGGGCTCGAGCCACTGCTGGCTCGGAGGGCCCGAGCGGCTCTGATAAACGAGCTGCCACACGACGTCGGGCAGGTCGGGGTGAGTCTCGCGCAGTTCTGCGAGCGCCTTGCGCATGATGACCTCGCTGACGGCGAGGTGCTGCGCCGCATACGCGCCGCCCTCGCCCCAGTCGACGTCGCGCGGTCCGCTGCGCTCGGCGTCAGTCGTGGGAATACTGTGGGTCGCGAACAGCACACGCGTGGAGCCGAGATCGACGCCCTCGGCGATGAGCGTGCGGAGAGCATCCACCACGCCCGCGACGAAGGGGCCGACGAAGCCGGGCGCATCGAAGAACTGCCCCACCTTGTCGATGCGCACTTGACCCCAGAGGCCCGTCGCGTCAAGGGCTCTCGCGAAGTCCTCGCGGTACTGCCGGCAGCTCGAGAAGCTCGAGTACGCGCTCGTCGCGAGGCCGAGGATCGTGCGGTGCCCGTCGTCGAAAGCCTGCTGCAGCGCCTCCGGCAGATACGGATCCCAGTTGCGGTTGCCCCAGTAGATCGGGATACCGAGCCCGCGGCGATCCATCTCGGCCTGGAGGGCCTCCTGCAGCTCGCGGTTCTGCTGGTTGATCGGGCTCACGCCGCCGAAGTGGCGGTAGTGGTGTGCCACCTCCTCGAGGCGCTCATCGGGGATTCCGCGCCCGCGCGTGACGTTGCGCAGGAAGGGGATGACGTCGTCCTGTCCCTCCGGCCCGCCGAAGCCGGCCAAGATGACCGCGTCGTAATCGACCGGCTCCTCTACCCGACCGGCCAGCGCGTAGGCCTGAGCCGTATCGGACGCGGCGCGGGCGAACTGCTCGCCCTCGAACCGTCCATCGATCAAATCGACGACGACAGCCTTCCCGTCCGGACCGAGCCCATTGTTCGTGATCGTCATGACAACACCTCTCTGATCTCATCGTCGATCGAGCCGGGGTCGAGCCGGCGACCGGTGAAGAACGGAACCTCCTCGCGGACGTGCCGACGCGCTTCGGTGTAGCGGAGATCGCGCATCATGTCGACGAGGTCGAGCGCGTTGTCGCTCTCCAGACCCAATAGCCACTCGTAGTCGCCGAGCGCGAAGCTCGCGACCGTATTGGCCAGAACCTCGGTGAAGGCGCTGCCTTTCTGGCCATGCTCCGCGAGCATGGCGCGGCGCTCGTCCTCCGGAAGCAGATACCACTCGTAGGAGCGCACGAAGGGGTACACGCAGAGCCAGCCCTTCGGTTCCTTCCCCAGCATGAATGCTGGTGCGTGACTCCGGCTGAACTCCGCCTGCACGTGCACCCCCATTGCGTTCCACGTCGGCAGCAGCTCCCGTAGCAGAGGCGCGCGTCGAAGAGTGCGGAGCGCAGCCTGTAGGCCGTCCGGCGTCTCGCCGTGCAACCACAACATCAGGTCGGCATCGGCTCGCATCCCGCTGACGTCGTAGACGCCGCGGACCGTGACGCCGCGCGCCGTCACCTCCTCGATGGCTTCCCGCACTCCCCTGCCGGACGGCGGCCGGAGCGGGTCCTTCCGCACCACGGCGTACAGGGTGTACGCAAGCTTCTCGGTCATGCGACGTTCTCCTTCTTCGTTCCTTCTGTGCAACCGCTGACCGAGTCGCCGGGTGCCCCGAGACTCCGGGCGGTCTCGACTGCGTGCTGGATGACCGCCGCGAGACCCGTGCCGGCAACCTGCTCACCCACGACGGGAACGTCTCCCGTTGGCACCAGCCGCTGCGCTCTGAACCACGTGACCGATCCGACGTGCTCGACAGCGTCTGAGGTGATCGTCGAGCCCAGCAGGGTAGCGGCATCGCGCAGCGCTTGATCTGCATCGGCTGGGTGCTCGTAGCTGAGGCGGACCACCTCGCGCCCCTCGAGGGCCGATCGGAGATGCGGCCACTTCGCGGTGACATGAGTGAGTGCGCGAGCGTGAACGGTGCCACCGCGTGCCACGAGCACGCCCGTGCCACGGGGAGCGTCGGCGAGCGCCGAAACGTGGGGGCCGGATGCCGACAGGACGAGGGTGACGAGATGCGTCTCGGTCGTCTCTCCGGGCGCGCCCTGGGAGTCGACGACCAGCCCAGGCGCCGCGATGACGACGCGACCCGCGATCTCCTCCAGTTGCACATCACCGCGGTCGATCACGACTCGGTCGGCATGAGCCTCCACCACGCGAGTGCCGAACTCGATCCTCACTCCGAAGCGGTCGAGGTCTGCCACGAGATGGTCAACCAAAGACGTCATCCCCCCCTCGAGGCTCGCCACCAACGACCCGGCGGGCGCATCGATGCGCATTCGGGTGACCGCACGAGAGAGGGAGTTCTCGCGAAGCAGATTGTGCACGAGGCCTGGAACTGCGCTGACCGGGAGGCGATCAGGATGGGTCGAGTGGATTCCCTCCACGACCGGAGCGACCAGGCGTTCCAGAATCGCATCGCCCATCCGTCGGCGCACCAGCGCACCGAGAGTCGGCAGGCGGGAGCCGACGGGCCCGGGGAGGAGAGCATCCACGAGACCCCGCCACGCCCCGCCACGCCCCACGACCCGCACGACATCGCGCGCAAGCGGGGCAGAAGGGATACCAAGCAAGCTGACGGCGGGGAGGGGGACCAGATCGCCGGTCGCGGTGCACAGCCATGCGGGGGCATCGAGAGGAGCGACGACTCTCTGCGCCAGTCCGAGCCGCTCGAGGTAGGCGCTCACGACACCGTCACGCGTCGCGAAGGCTTCGGCACCCAGGTCGAGGCGGACATCGCCCACGAGATGCCCTGCCACCTGCCCCCCGGGGTGGTCAGAGGCTTCGAGGATGCGGACAGCGTGCCCGAGAAGGACGAGCTCGCGCGCGACGACCAGACCAGCGACGCCCGCCCCCACGACGATCGTCTGGATCACGGGTCCTCCCCAGACGTCACCGGCGTCTGGTCGTGCACGTACTGCACGAGACGCGTCAGCACATCGGGATCGGTGTCGGGCGGCACGCCATGCCCGAGATTCACGACGTGGGCGGGAGCGCGTCGGCCTCGGCGAAGGACGTCATCGACGTGCGCTCGCAGCACCGGCCAGGGCGCCGAGAGCAGAGCTGAGTCGATGTTCCCCTGCAGCGGCATCACGTCTCCCAGCAGCTGGCTTGCCTCATCCAGGGGGATGCGCCAATCGATTCCGACTGCATCGATCCCGAGCTCTGCGATCTGGGCGAGTATTCGATCGGTTCCGAGCCCGAAGTGGATGCGGGGCACCCCGGTGCCGTCGAGGTGGGCGAGCGCACGCATGCTGTGCGGAGCGACCCGGAGCGCGTAATCGTCGGCCGACAGGCTTCCGACCCACGAGTCGAAGAGTTGAGCGGCAGAGGCTCCCGACTCCACCTGCGCCCGGATGAACTGCCCCGTGATGTCTGCGCACCAATCGAGCAAGGTTGACCACGCCTGGGGATCGGCGTGCATCATCGCACGCGCCCGGGCCTGATCCTTCGACGGGCCACCTTCCACGAGGTAGGCCGCGACGGTGAACGGCGCTCCTCCGAATCCGATGAGGGGGGTGGTTCCTAGTTCACGGACTGTACGCTCGACCGCGTTTCGGATCGGCGCGAGAGCCTCTCGCTCGAGGGGACGCAATCGCGCGAGATCTGAGCGCGAACGGATCGGTTCGTCGAGCACCGGCCCGCGTCCTGGCTCGATCCGAATGGGAAGCCCGGCCAAGAGCACAGGAACGACGATGTCGCTGAAGAAGATGGCGGCGTCAACGCCGTGCCGCCGCACCGGCTGCAGGGTGATCTCGCTCGCGAGCTCGGGAGTGAGACAGGCCTGCAGCATGTCGCCGCCCGCGCGGAGCGCCCGATATTCGGGAAGCGACCGCCCGGCTTGCCGCATGAACCAGACCGGAAGCCGGTCCGCGCGCTCTCCACGCAGCGCGCGAACGAGGGGTGACGCGGCGGTTCGGCCATCCAGCAAGGGATGCGCGGCAGACAGGCTCACCCCTCCAGAATAGGCGGCGCCTGATGACCCGCCTCCCGGCGGAAGTTCAGGTCGAATGAACCTCACGAATACCCCTCGGGGGTTTGTCAGAGCACCCCGCCGTCTGCCACTTACACTGGGGGATTGTGCTGCTCTGCGTGACCGCGAATCACCGCAATACGTCGTTCGAAACTCTCGAACGGCTGTCGGTCGACGCTCTCGACCTCGCGCGAAAGGCGCGGGATGCCTCTAAGCACGTTCGTGGTGCGGTCGCCGTCGCGACGTGCAATCGCGTCGAGCTCTACCTCGACATCGACGGGTCGCCGATCACGGCGCACACCGAGGCGCGCGCGGCGTTCCAACGGGCGTTGACCGGCCTCGCGGGCCCGGAAGCCAGTGCCGCGACCGAACACGCACAGATCCTGGATGACGCGGCGGCGGTTCATCACCTCTTCTCTGTCTGCGCTGGCCTGGAATCGGTCGCCGTCGGTGAGGAGGAGATCGTCGGCCAAGTGCGTCGCGCCGCGGCCGAGGCCCGGACAAGCGGTGTGAGCTCGGGGCGTCTGGATCACGTGGTGCAGGAGGCGGTGCGAACCGCACGCCGTGCGCGGACCGAAGCCGACGCCAGCAAGGCCGGCCGGTCGCTCGCCCGACTCGCTCTCGATCTCGTCGGCAGCCGGCTCGTCGATTGGGGATCCACCCGCGTGCTTCTTGTCGGAACGGGACGCTACGCCGCAACGACCGTCGCCTCCCTGCGAGAACGCGGCGCGGTCGACATCACGGTCTACTCGCCGACGGGCCGCGCCCAGCTCTTCGCGAACCGCATGAACCTGACCCCCACGAACGATGTGCGACGGGCGATCGGGTCAAGTGATGTCGTGATCACGTGCACCACACGCCTCTCAGTGGAGGTTGAGGATGTGCCCTCCGGGGCACGCGCCATCGTGGTTGATCTCGGGCTTCCCCGCAACGTCGACCCGGCTGTCGGGAAGCTTGACGGCATCGCCCTGCTCGACCTCGAGACCATCCGCCTCCATGCGCCGCTCGTGCACTGGTCTGCCGAGGAGGACGCGCGGGCGATCGTCGATGCCTCTGCGCACGCTTATGCCACCGCGACATCCGTCGAGCCAGCCATCATCGCCCTTAGGGAGCACGTGCTTTCGCTCGTCGACGTTGAGATCGATCGCGCGCGAGGCCGTGGCGACGATGGTCGGGTGGAAGAGGCGCTTCGGCACCTGACAAGCGTCCTTCTGCACACCCCGTCGACGCTTGCTCGGCGCCACGCCGCCGCCGGCCGAGCCGACGATGTCATTGCCGCGGTCGAGACTCTCTACGGTCTGGACCTGCGCGCGCACGGTCGTCCCGCGGCGACAGCCTCGGAGGACACCGGTCACGCGCGCGCGCGCTCGAGCAGGGCGAGCAGCGCGAGCCCGTAGGCCTCCGGCGCCGACACGCTCGCGTGCTGCTGCTCGAGCCCGTCGACCACGATCACCACCCGATAGCCCTCGTCGGTGCGATCGAGCCGCCGGAACGCGCCGCGCAGCAGGTCGCGCAGCTGATCCTCGCGCGGCAGCCAGAGCGTGTCGTCGACCTCGACCGAGTCGAGCGCCCACTCGGTGGTGCCGTTGAACCCGAGCACCGTGCCCGTCGGGTACTGATGCGCCTCGATGGTCAGCTCGCTGATGGTGAAGATCTCGGCGTCGAGCTCGGCGCGGTCGATCTGGAAGCGATCGCCCGAGGCCGGGGTCCAGCGCAGGCCCGCATCACGCAGCTGGCGAGCGAGGCCGGTCGAGATCATGACGTCATCGTCGCACCGCCGCCCGAGCGGCGGCTGGGCGCGATGATGCGCCGGGCCGTGATCGGGTCGGCCCGGCGCATCGCTCGGGTTCGGTGCGAGTGCCGGTCAGGCGCGCTGGCGGCGGTACCCCAGGATGCCCGCACCGAGCAGCAGCATGACGAGTCCGGCGATCCCGGCGGCGAGGGCGCCCTGGCCCACACCCGTCGACGCCAGCTCGAGGCACTCGGCCGAGGGATCGACCCCCTCGAACTCCCAGCGCGTGGGCTGCTCGGCCGGGAAGCCGAAGCCGGGCAGCGGCGTGACCGTCACGACGGTCTCGCCGGTCGTCGCCGGCCAGGTACCGGCCTCGGCCCGCTCACCGTTGACCCACCACTGCACGCCGTCGGCCTCCTGCAGCGTGACCCAGTTGGTCATGTCGGAGCAGGTTGCCGGGGTGAACGAGGCGCTCGCGGTGGTGAGCGGCGAGGTCTCGAGGCATTCGAACGGGTACACGGCGAACGTGCGCTCGAACGGAGCGGGCTCGGGTGAGATCGTGTAGCGGTCGCTCGCCGGTGAGGGCACGACGCGAACGCTGTCACCCTCCTCGACCGCGTAGGTGCGCGTGGTCTCGTCGCCGACCCACTCGACCACGAACGGCGTCTCATCGTTGATGTACACCGTGTAGACGATGCCCACCACGCGGGTGATCGTGAAGCTCTGCTCGAAGCAGGTGTCGACATAGCTCACCGGGTCGCGCAGTTCGACGACGGTGACGCACTCCTCGCTGCGGTCGGGGCCGAGCAGGGTTCCCGTGAAGGTCAGCGTCTTTCCGCCGTCCGACACCGTGCGCCCGGGCACGGGCTCCGACGAGTCGAAGAACACCGCGTCGTCGTCGGTGATGACGAAGACGACCGAGTAGCTCGGGCCCTCGAGGTCGGAGAGCTCGGGGGCGTAGCGCGCGAGCTCCGCATCCTCGACCACGAAGTTCGCCGGGTCGAGCTGCTGACCGAGGTCGCACGTCGGCTCGAGGAAGGCGATCGACGCGTTCGTCACGGGCAGCTCGGGCAGGTCGCAGAGATCACCGGCCGTGAAGGCGAAGGTGAACGACTCGTCGGCTCCCGGCTTCAGGGCGTAGGGCCCTCCGGCCGCCGCGGGGTCAATCGTGAAGGTGATCTCGACCGTCTCGGCGGCGAGCACCGGGTAGGTGCCGGCGTCGCGCTGCTGACCGTTGACGAACCAGGTGACCCCGGTGATCGCGGGCAGGTCGTAGGCGGCCTGGCCGTCGGTGAGGCAGGTCTCCTTCACCGGGATCGGCTCGAGCTCGACCGGACCGGCGACGCACTCGGGCGTGGCCGGCGGGTAGCCGATGGCGATCTGCATCGAGGGGTTGACCGTGAGAGTCACTTCCGTGAGGTCGCGCGTCCAGGCGAAGTTGCCGTCAGTCACGACCCACTCGCCGCCCTCGAACGCCCAGCCGGGCCATCCGGTCGGCTCGCCGGTCACGGGGTCGACACTCGCACCGGGCCACAGGATGCGGCCCGCGAGCGCCTCGCCAGCGGTGACATCACCGAGCTCGACCACGTGGTTCTGCGTCGGGTCGGTGGGGTGCACGAAGGTCAGCGTGGCGCGGGTGCCGGTGAGCTGACCGTCGGGGTCGTTCACGATCACCGAGTAGTCGATCCACGGGGTGTCGTTGTCGCACTCCGACGTCGTGACCGTGCGGCCGTCGAAGGTCGGGTCGGCGCACGGACCGGGCTCGGTGAAGGTGAGCGTGAAGTCGCGGGTGGTCGACAGCTGCCCGTTGAGGTACAGCACGTGCCCGCTCGTCGCGGTGGCCCGCAGCGTCAGCGTGCTCGGGTCCTCCACCGTGTAGGTGCCGGGCTCGACCGGCAGGCCGGCGATGCTCCACGAGACGCCGAGCACCGAAGGCACGGTGTACGAGCCCGGGGTGGCGCAGGCGATGTCGACGACCGGCTCGACGGTCAGCTCGCAGACCTTGTCGCGACCGCTGGCCTTCGTGGTCTGCTCGGCGAGGATCGTCGTGCCGTCGCCCCACTTCAGCGTGACGGTGTACGACTGCGCGGGGTTGGTGCGCGGCAGGTCGAGGTCGAAGAAGCTGTCACCCGGCGCCGCGATACCCGAGCCGTTGAGCGCCGGGTTGCCGGCCACGGTGAAGGTGTACGGCACCGAGAAGGTCTGCGCGTTGCGCACGCGGAAGGTGTACGTGCTGTCGGGCGCGCACTCCTCTATGTAGGTGAGCGTGAGGTTCACATCGACCGCCGCGCACCCCGCATCCGGCTCGGTGAAGACGAAGGTGAACTCCGACTGCGCGCCGGACTCGAGGCCGTAGTCCGGGGAGATGGCTTCGGCGCGGACCACGACGGTGCCGGCGGTTCCGACGGCGTAGGTGCCGGGCTGCACTTCGGTGCTGCCGATGAACCAGCGAATGCCCTCGACCGCGTCGAGGGTGTAGCTGCCCGCCGCATCGCAGGTGAGGTCAACCATGCGCGCCGTCGGCGTGACGAGCTCCTCCGTGGGGAGGTCACCGCAGACGAGGAATCGCGTCTGGTCGCGGTTCTGGTTGAAGTACGTGCTGTTGAACTGCACCCACTCGACCGTGAACGCATCCGATAGGTATGTCGAGTACGTGAACGCGAAGACACCGGAGTCGCGCTGGGCGTTGGTGAGCGGCAAGGTGTACGGACCACCGGGGGCGTTCACGCGCACCACAAGGCCCGACTCGCTCACCGGGTCTTGCGCCTGACGGATGTCGATCTGCGCGTTGACCTGGAACTTCTGGCCGTTCTGGACGATGTCCATGTTGATGTGGTCGCCGTTGGTCAGGGCGCGACCGGTGTAGTTCGTGGCGACGACGCAGGTGAGGTCGTTGGTGGGCTGCGCGGCGTTGATGCGGAAGCCCAGGTGCGAGAGACCCGCGTAGGTGTGCGTATAGCTCGAGCCGCTCGCCGTGCTCGTGTCGATCGTCGACAGGTAGGTGCCGCCCTTCACGCAGACGTCGACATCCCACCCGGGCGTGATCGACCACGAGACGGTGCGCTCGCTGGCGTCCCAGCTGATCGAGCCCCAGGCCGCGGTGTACGTGCCGTCAGCGCTGCCCAAAGAGTCCAGCGCGCTCGGCTTCTGGAAGTTGATGAGCGACGAGTTGCACGTGAGACCGTTCTGGTCGTACGTGACGACGCCGCCGCTGTTGACGACGGGCGTGCTCAGCGTCGCGTTCGGGTTGGCCGTCGCGGCGGCGGTGCCGCCGACGGCGAGGCCGAGGCCGATGGCGATGGCCGTGACGCCCGCGACGAGACGGGTGCGGATCTCACGGCGACGCAGGCGTCGACGCACTTCTTTGCGCAGCATGGGTGCTCCTGGGGGAGGGAGCCCGGGCCCGGTGCGACCGTGGGTGCGGGTGCGCCGAGTACAGGTGTTCGGGTATTCGGGTGGGGGTGCGTCTCGACCTCATGCGAACGTCGGGTGTGCATGATTCGAGACTTGCTCCGAAAGTATAGCGCGCAACGGGCGACGCGCCCCCCATAGAACGGTCTGTCTAGCCGCTCTTTGGGGGGCGCGTCGTTGCGCGGGTGGTTACGCAGTCACCTGGTGCCGACGGGCGACGAAGCCCATACCGACGAGCATGGCGATCACGGCGAAGATGCCGAGACCGGTGGTGAGCCCGTTCGCGCCGGTGAACGCGAGGGTCGGCAGCTCGTCCTCATCGAGCAGGCACTCCTCGCCTCCCGACTGCGGGTCGACCTCCATGACCGCGTTCCACTCGGTCTGCTGATCCTCGTCGTTCCAGCCGAATCCGCCCGGGAACTCGTCGGAGGGGCCCTCGAGGCTCGCCACCAGGGTGACCGCCGTACCGGCCGGAACGGTGTGGGTCGTGTTGCCGGCGACGACCGTGCCGTTGAGGGTCCAGATGACTCCGAGACCGTTCGTCAGCGAGATGCGGCCCGGGTTGCCGAGGCAGTCGGGCGGGGTGATCTCCGCTGCGGCCTCGGTCGTCGGGAAGGTGTCGAGGCAGAACGCCGCACCGATGAACGAGTGGCTCCACGGCTCGTAGTCGTCGGGCAGACGGAATCCGTCGGCCGCGACGGCCGTCACGACGACCTCATCGAGCGGCGCGACCGCGACCGTCACCGTCTCCTCGCCGTCGGGGAAGACGACGTCGACCGGGTCACCCCCGTTGACGGAGTACGAGTAGCTGACGTTGTCGGCACGGGTGACGGTGAACTCCGCGACCTGCACCGCGTCGCGACCCTCGCCGACGCACTCGTCGGAGTACGTGACGTCCGGAACCACGACGGCATCGAGCTCGCAGTCCTGCGCCTCGGTGAACGTGAACGTGAAGGTGATGAGGGCCGTCTCGACGTCTCCCACCATGATCGTGCTCACCACTCCGAGGCCGGAGGTGTCGTTGATGGCGTAGTCACCCAGGTGGGCGTCAGCGACGCGCACGGTGACCGTCACGGTTCCCGCGCCGCTGACCGGGTTCGCCGAGGCGCTGGGCACCGTGCCCTCCGTGGTCGTCCAGAGCAGCTTGTCCGCGTTCGGGTCGCTCGGGTCGAAGAGCCCGGCGGTGAACGAGCCGGTGTTCGGCTCGCAGGTCAGCGGGGTCATCGCCGCGGTGACGTCGATCGAGGGCAGCACGCAGTCATCGCCGCCCGCTTCCTCGTAGGTCGCCGAGAACGTGCGCTGGGTGCGGTCGTCCGACACGCCCGACAGGCCCTCCTCGAAGAGGGCATCGCCCGTCGCCGTCGCGGTGATCGAGATGGTGCCGCCGCTGATCACCGGGTCGCCCCAGGTGACGTTCGAGCTGGCGCCCTCGTTGATCACGATCGACGTGGCGACGTAGCAGTTGCGCGGCTCGACCGAGACGCTCGCTGTCGCGACGGGCGGCTGGACGCAGTTCTCGCCACCGGCCTCCTCGTACGCGGCGGTGAAGGTCTTCGACTTCCGGTCGCCCGAGACGCCGTCACCGGCCGCGAAGAGCGCTGCGCCCGTCGCTGTCGCGGTGATGGAGATCGTCGACCCGGAGATCACGGGCGAGCCCCACGTGGCGTTCGTGATGCTGGCGCCCGCGAGGTTCCACGTCGTGGCCGTGTCGCAGTCGCGCGGGGTGGTCGTGATGGCCGCGGTCGCCACCGGAGCGGTGAAGGTGGCCAAGTAGCCCAGGTGCGAGATGCCCTGCGGATGCGTGTAGGTCGAACCGACGTACACCCCGAGGTCGATCTCGGCGAGGGGCCACGTGTTGCCGCCCTTCACGCAGAGGTCGACCGTCCATCCGGGATTGACGGTCCAGGAGACGGTTCCACCGCTCCACGACAGCGAGCCCCAGTCGAACGTGGCGCTGCCCGTTCCGCCGTTGATGTTGTCGAGGGAGGCGGGCTTGGTGTAGCCCACCGAGTTGCACGGGGTGCCGTTGTCGTAGGTGATCGTCACGCCCGCCGGAACGGTCGGCGCTGTGGGCGGTGTCGCAATAGCGGCTCCAGCGCCGCCGACGCTCATTCCGAGCGCGAGGAAGGCGGCAGTTGCTGCCGCCAAGAAACGGGTACGCATCATGATGTGCTCCTGGGGGTAGGGAGCCCAAAGATCCACGCGGGGGCCCGGCGAGGGACGTTCGGGATTCGGGTGTTCGGGTTTTCTCGGGTGTTCGGGTCGGTGCTGTGCGCAACCCCCGGCGAATGTCGGGTGTGCCGGGTCTGCGAGGGGAACGGTACGCCGCTCTCAGCACTTTGTCAGGATAGACAGAAAGGTCTACCCGTGATCCGGGGGTGCCCCCGACCTAGTGGACGAACTCCAGAAGATCGAGGCCGAGCGTGCGGAGAGCATCCATCACCCGCAGTCGGCGCGGGAGGTCGGTGTCGTCGAAATGCACCGAGACGGCGTAGGCCAGACCGGCGCGCGGGCCGCGGAGGATGCCGGCCTCGCTGCGAACGCCGGCGTCGGTTCCGGTCTTGTTGACCATCCACGTGTTGTGCTCGACGCCGCGGTGCGCGAGCGGGTCGCGGCCGAACGCGCTCGCCACCATCGAGAGGTCGGCGTTGAGCGAGAGCCAGCTCAGCACCCGCTGACTCGTCGTCGGATCGATGATGTGGCCGTTGGCGAGCGCCTGGAAGAGCCAGGCGAGCTCGGCGGTCGACCCGACCGACAGCTGCGGAGCGTCATCCGGCCCGCGCACGTCGCGCACGCGGTCGAGCAGCGCCGTGCGCACGAGGCCGAGCCGCTCGGTGCGCGAGCGCACCGCGTCGAGCCCCACCTGGCGCAGCAGCACGTTCGTGGCGAGGTTGTCGCTCGTCGCCCCGACGAGGGCGGCGAGGTCGGCGATCGGGAACGCCGGCGCCTGCAGGTGCTGCCAGATGCCGCTGTCGGCCACGGCATCGTGGGCGGTGCGGTCGGCGATCGCGAAGTCGCTCACCGTGCGCTCGGTCAGGCGCGCGCTGACCTCGATGAGCAGCAGGATCTTGCCGATGCTCGCCGTCGGCAGCACGATGCGCTCGTCGACCGCGAAAACGCTCTCGCCCGACTCGATGTCGACCACGGCCACCGACACCCGTGCGCCCTCGTAGGCCACCGCGCCGAGAGCGCGGTAGGCGGGCCGGAAGCTCGGCTGCCGCACCTCGGCCAGATGGCGCGCCCGATAGGGGGCGCCCGCTCGGTCGCCCCGGTCGCGCAGCAGCGGGCCGTCTACCAAATGGTGACCCGCTCGTCGGGGGCCAGCCAGAGCGCGTCGTCGGGACCGACCTCGAACGCGTCGTAGAACGCATCGATGTTGCGCACGATCTGGTTGCACCGGAACTCGTTGGGCGAGTGCGGGTCGATCGAGAGCAAGCGCAGCGCCTCCTCCGGCCGGATCGCGATCTGCCAGGCCTGCGCCCATGAGAGGAAGAACCGCTGGGCGGCCGTGAGCCCCTCGATCACCGGCGGCTCGGCGCCGTCGAGCGAGAGCAGGTAGGCCTTCCACGCGATGCCGAGCCCGCCGAGGTCGCCGATGTTCTCGCCGATCGTCAGCGCGCCGTTCACGTGGTGGCCCGGCGTCTCGGCCGGTTCGAGCGCGTCGTACTGGGCGATGAGGGATGCGGTGCGCGCCTCGAACGCGGCGCGATCCTCCTCCGTCCACCAGTCGTGCAGTCGCCCGTCGCCGTCGAAGCGCGAGCCCTGGTCGTCGAACCCGTGCCCGATCTCGTGGCCGATGACCGCGCCGATGGCGCCGTAGTTGGCCGCCGCATCCCGCCCCGCATCGAAGAAGGGGTACTGCAGGATCGCCGCCGGGAAGACGATCTCGTTGAAGCCCGGGTTGTAGTAGGCGTTGACCGTCTGCGGCGTCATGAACCACTCGTCGCGGTCGATCGGCGCACCGATCTTGCGCAGCTCGCGCTGGAACTCGAACTCGCCCGCCGCCTGCACGTTCGCGAGCAGGTCGTCGGCCGTGATCGTGAGCGCGGAGTAGTCGCGCCAGCGCACCGGGTACCCGATCTTCGGGGTGAACCTCTGCAGCTTGTCGAGGGCCCGCTCGCGGGTCGCCGGGGTCATCCACTCCAGGCCCTCGATGCTCTGCCGGTAGGCCTCGATGAGATTCGCGACGAGGTCATCCATCGCCGCCTTCGCCTCGGGGCGGAAGTGCCGGTCGACGTAGGCCTGCCCGACCGCCTCTCCCATCGCGCGCTCGACGAGCGCGACACCGCGCTTCCAGCGGGCGCGCAGCTCGGGCGCGCCGGTGAGGGTGCGGCCGTAGAACGCGAAGTTCTCGTCGACGAACGCGCTCGACAGGTAGGGCGCCATCGACCGGATGATCGCGAACCGCAGCCAGTCGCGCCAGTCGTCCAGCGCGCGGCCGGTGAGCTCGGCGGCGAGGCCGTCGGTCACGTCGGGCTGCCGCAGCACGACCTCGGCGAGTGCCGCGGCGGGAATGCCGTAGCCGTCGCGCCACAGCGCGAGGTCGACGCCGGCGCCGTCGGCACCAGCGGCGCGGCCCGCCCACTCGTCCCACGTCGCGAGGTTGTAGGTGGCCTGGGCGTCGCGGTTGCGCACCTTGTCCCAGTGGTGGGCGGCGATCGCGGTCTCGAGCGACACCACACGGTCGGCACGGGCGGCCGCGTTGTCGAGACCGGCGAGGGCCAGCATCCGCTCGATGTGAGCCCGGTAGGCGGCGCGGGTGTCGGCGTGCGCGTCCTCCCGGTAGTACGACTCGTCGGGCAGGCCGATGCCGCCCTGCTCGACGAAGACGAGGTAGCGCTCGGGGTCGCCGGGGTCGTTGTCGACGAAGAGCTGCACGAAGCCCGCGATGCCGCGCCGCTCGAGGCTGCCGACGGTCGTGAGCAGGGCATCCGTCGAGTCGATCGCGTCGACCTCGGCCAGCAGCGGGGCCAGCGGGGCCGCGCCGAGCGCCTCGATGCGCGCCTCGTCCATGAAGCTCGCGTAGAGATCGCCGACCTTCCGCTCGGGTGTTCCGGGCTCGGCCGCCTGGGCCTGCTCGATGATCTCCTTGACCGCCTTCTCCGCCTCCTCCGCGAGGATCATGAACGAGCCGTACCGCGCCTTGTCGGCCGGGATGGGCGTGCGGGCGACCCAGCGGCCGTTGACGTGCCGGTACAGGTCGTCCTGCGGACGGATGGCGGGGTCGAGTTCGTCGCGGTCGATGCCGCTCGCGAGGGCCTGAGTCACGCGGGGAAGCCTAGTCGGGCGAACGCGGAGGAACCATGGCGAGACCGGCCACGACCGCGACGGCCGCGAGACCCGCGAGCGCGGCGGTCGCGGCACCCGACGGCGCGATGGTGCCGAGCAGCCCCGCGACGGGGTAGGTCACGGCGTACCAGGCGTGCGAGGTCGAGAACCGGGCGGCGAACACCGCCGCGTGCTGATCGGCGGCCACCTCGGTGCGGATCAGGCGGGCGCTCGGGGTGCTGATGGCGCTGCTGGATGCTCCGAGCACGGCCCAGAGCGCGCCGATGCCGAGCACGCTCAGGCCGTCGAGCAGCGCGGCCGCGGCCGCGCCGGCGAGCGCCAGCACCGCGACCCCCGCCCCGAGCAGCATGACGGTGGTGTCGCGCAGGCGCCGCAGGAGGGCGGGCAGCGCGACCGCGACCGCGATGGAGCCGAGGCCGAAGGCGACGAGCACGGCGGCGAGCGCCGCCGAGGGGTCAGCAGGGTCGGCGCCCGCGTCGATGAGCAGCACGACGCTCGACACGAGCACGGTCGCGTAGATGGTGGCGGTCGCCGCGTCGAGCACGGCGGCGAACCGGGGGCCGGGGGTGCGCGCCAGAACTCCGAGCCCGCGCAGCAGGCGTCGCCGCACGGGCTCGGCCGTCGACCCGACCTGGTCGTGCAGGCGGGCGAGCAGCACCGCGAGCCCGGAGCCGAGGAAGCCGAGAGCGACGATCCCGAACAGCGCCTGCGGGGGCAGCACGAGCACGAGCAGCGCCGCGAGCGGCGGGCTCAGCAGCGATTCGAGGTCGTAGGCCAGCCGCGACAGCGACTGGGCCGCCGTGTAGTCGCGCTCGTCGGGCAGCACGCGCGGGATCACCGCCTGATAGGTGGGCGTGAAGACGGCGGAGGCGGTCTGCAGCAGCACGATGCCGACGTACAGCTGCCACGGTGCGGTCGCGAAGACGAGCGCTCCGGCGACGATCAGGCGCACAAGGTCGGCGCCGACGAGCACCGCCCGGCTGGATCGCCCGGCGAGCAGCGCGCTCGCGAGCGGCGAGACGACGACGTAGACGGCGATGCGGATGGTGAGGGCCGTGCCGATGATGCCCGCCGCGGCCCCCGGGTCGAGCCGAACAGCGACGAGGGCGAGGGCGACGGTCAGCAGCCCGGTCGCGACGAGCGACGACACCTGCGACGCGAAGAGAGCGGCGAACCGTCTGTTGCGCAATACGGCCAGCATGCCGGCCGCTAGAGCCAGTCGCGACGCTTGAAGGCGACGTAGAGCCCGAGGCCGAGCAGCAGCATGAGCAGCAGGGCGAAGGGGTAGCCCCATACCCATTGCAGCTCGGGCATGAAGCGGAAGTTCATGCCGTAGACGGTGCCGACGAGCGTCGGGGCGAACAGGATGGCCGCCCACGAGGTGATGCGCTTGATCTGCTCGTTCTGCGCGACGCTGACCTCGGTCATGCGGCGGGTGATGAGCGTCGACTGCGCCTGCAGGGCCTTGTCGAGCAGCGAGCGGAAGGCGTCGGCGCGCTCACCGGCCCGCGTGACGTGGTCGAGCACGTCACCCAGGTGGTGGCTGAGGTCGAGGTCGACGCCGTACTTGTCGCTGCCCCGCTGGAGGCCGCCGATGATGGTCACGAGTGGCTGCACGGCCCGCTGGAACCCGATGACCTCGCCCGAGAGATCGTAGATGCGCCGCGTGAGGGCCTCGTGCGCGGTCTCGCCGAAGAGCTGGTCTTCGATCTCGTCGATGTCGTTCTCGAGCCCCGCGATGACCGGTTCGTACTCGTCGACGACCTCGTCGAGCACGGCGTAGAGGATCGCCTCGGGGCCCTTGGAAAGCAGAGCCGGATCGTTCTCGAGGCGGGTGCGCACGAGGCCCAGGTCGGGCGACTCCGCGTGGCGGACGGTCACCACGAACTGCGGCCCGATGAAGACGTGCAGCTCGCCGAACTCGACCGTCTCGGTCTCGTCGATGTAGCGCGCCGTGCGCAGCGCCACGAAGAGCGTGTCGCCGTAGCGCTCGAGCTTCGAGCGCTGGTGGCCCTTCAGGGCGTCCTCGACGGCGAGGTGATGCAGGCCGAACTCGTCCGCGACCGACTGCAGCTCGTCGCGGGTCGGGCGGTACAGCCCGATCCAGGCGACGCCGCCCGTCGCGCGCGTGACGTCGTAGGTCTGGTCGAGGCCGACGACGTCGGGGCGCCGCACGCCGTCGACGTAGACGGCGCTATCGATGACGGGCACGGTCAGGGAGACGGCGGGCGTCAGGCGCCGGGGCGCGATGACACGTCATCGGCGGGCGCGCTCTCGGCCGCGTCATCCTTCTTGCGCACCTCGCCGCGGAAGATCGTGATCGACTGCCCGAGGCTGCGCGCCAGGCCGGGGAGCTTGGGCGCCGCGAAGAGCAGCAGCACCACGAGCACCAGGATGAGGCCGTGCCAGCCGGTGAGGTTCGAGCCCATGAGTGTCTCCTAGACGATGGTGGCGATCAGCGCAGCTGGCCGAACGCCTCGGCCTTCTTGATCGGGCCGGCGATGAGAATGGTATCCCCGGCGGCGATCACGGTGTCCGCATCCGCGTTGCACCAGGTGGTGCCCTCGCGCCGCACCGCCATGACGGTGACGCCGTACTCCTGCCGCAGGTTCGTGTCGCCGAGGCGCTTGCCCTCGACGATGCGGTTGGGGCCCATCTTGACGATCGCGTAGTCGTCGTCGACCTCGATGTAGTCGAGCGCGGCGCCGCGCACGAGGTGCGCGACGCGGCGCCCCATGTCGTGCTCGGGGTAGATCACGTGGGCGACGCCCAGCTGGGTGAGGATCTGCCCGTGCGCGTCGCTGACGGCCTTCGCCCAGATGTGCGGGATGCCCATCCGCAGCAGGATCGACGTGGTCAGAATGCTCGACTGGATGTCGGAGCCGATCGCCACCACCACCCGGTCGAAGGCGTCGACGGCGAGCTGCCGCAGCACCTCCTCTTTCGTGGTGTCGGCGCGCACGACCTGGGTCAGCTCGCCATTGAGGGACTGCACGATCTCTTCACTGGTGTCGATGCCGAGCACCTCGGTGCCGGTCGCCATCAGTTCGAGGGCGATCGCGCGGCCGAAGCGGCCCAGGCCGATGACGGCGACCGAGTCGGCCTCGGCGATGCGGGTCGCGCGGTCGCGGCTGAAGATTCCGGAGCTAGCCAATGACGGGCCTCTCTTTCGGGAGCTCGTAGAGCACCCGGCGCTGACGCAGCACGAGTGCGGTTCCGAGGGTGAGCGGGCCGAGCCGGCCCAGGAACATGAGCAGCATGAGGATGAGCTGGCCCGCCGGCGGCAGGCTCGCGGTGATGCCGGTGCTGAGGCCGACGGTGCCGAAGGCCGACACCACCTCGAACAGCAGCACATCGAGGTCGAGGTGGGTCATGACCATGAGCGCGATCGTCGCGCTCATCACGGCGGCCATCGAGAGCAGGGTGATGGTGATCGCCTCGCGGTGCACGGCGCGCGAGAGGCGCTTGCCGAAGATGTTGACGGCGCCCTCGCCGCGCAGCTCGGTGATGATGATGAACAGCAGCACGGCGAAGGTCGTGACCTTGATGCCGCCCGCGGTGCCGGCGGGGCCGCCGCCGATGAACATCAGCACGTCCATGACGAGCCACGACTCGCTCGTCATCTGCCCGATGTCGACCGAGTTGAAGCCGGCCGTGCGGGTCTGCACCGAGTGGAAGAACGAGACCAGCACGCGATCGACGGGGCTCATCTCGCCGATCGTCGCGGGGTTGCTCCACTCGAACGCGGCGATGACGACCGTGCCGAGCACGAGCAGCAGGCCGGTCATGGCGAGCACGAGGTTGGTGTTCATGCTCCAGTGCAGGGGCCGCCGCAGCTCGCGCCGCAGCTGCAGCAGCACCGGAAACCCGAGGCCGCCGAGGATCGTGGCGAGGCACATCGGCAGCACGATGATCGGATCGGTGGCGAAGCCGATCATGTTGTCGCTGAACGGCGCGAAGCCGGCGTTGTTGAACGACGAGATGGCGAGGAAGATGCCGCGGCCGATCGCGGTCGGAAGGGCGACCCCGTAACCGAGCCAGAACTGCAGCGTCAGGATGACGGCGACGATCGCCTCGATGACGAGGGAGACCAGCAGGATGCCCCGCGCGAGCCGCGCCGCGTCGCCGGTGGTGACGCCCCGGTTCTCGGCGCCCGCGACCATGCGACCGCGCAGGCTCACCCGCCGCAGCAGCGCGAGACCGATGAGCGAGGCGACGAGCATGATGCCGAGGCCGCCGATCTGGATGAAGGCGACGATGACGGCGTGCCCGAACGGCGACCAGACCGTCGCCGTGTCGACGACGATGTGCCCCGTCACGCACACGGCCGAGACCGCGGTGAATGCTGCCTGCAGCAGGGTCACCTCGACGCCGGGGGCGTGCGCGATGGGCAGGGAGAGCAGGGCGGTCGCGACCGCGATGGCCCCGAGAAACCCGATGACCACAGCCTGAGCGGGGGTCATCACCCACGGCTTGCGCCGCGCGCCCACGGTCACGGCTCTGCTCTGCACCCCGACACGGTACTCCTGAGGCGCAGAGGAATCGTGCGGTTTTGGGCCGGGGGGCGTGAGGAAATCGTGAGGATGCGATGCGGCGGCCGCGCGGGTCTCTAACGTCGGCGGCGCCCGTCGAACCCGACGTGGCCCGTGCGGGAGGGCATCCCGCGCACAGGAACGGACGTGGTTCGTGGTTGACTCCTCGACCGATCTCTCATCGTGGATGCTCTTCGCGGCGCAACTCGGCACGATCGCCCTCGCGCTCGCCATCATCCACCGCCCGCTGGGGCATGCGATGGCGCTCGCCTACACGAGCCGTCGCCACCTGCGGCTCGAGCGGTGGCTGTATCGGGCAACCGGGGTCGACCCCGACGCCGAGCAGAGCGCCGGGGCCTATGCCCGCTCGGTCATCGTCTTCTCGCTGATCGGCATCGTGCTGGTCGTCGCGATCCAGCTCGCGCAGCCCGCGCTGCCGTGGTCGAACGGCCTCGCCGCGCCCCGCCTCGATCTGGCCCTGAACACGGCGATCTCGTTCGTCACGAACACGAACTGGCAGTCGTACTCCCCCGAACTGACGCTGGGGTACACCGCGCAGGCTCTCGGGCTCGCGGTACAGAACTTCCTCTCGGCGGCCGTCGGGCTGGCGGTCGCGGTCGCTCTGTTTCGGGCTCTCGCTCCGGCCGCGCGCGAGACCCTCGGCAGCTTCTGGGTCGACCTGACCCGCGGCACGCTGCGCATCCTGTTGCCGCTGTCGTTCGCGGCGGCCGTCGTGCTGCTGATCGGAGGCGTCGTGCAGAACCTCTCAGCCCCGCTCGAGCTCACGACCCTGACGGGCGGAACGCAGTCGATTCCCGGGGGGCCAGTGGCCTCGCAAGAGGCGATCAAGCTCATCGGCACCAATGGCGGCGGATTCTTCAATGCGAACTCGTCGCACCCCTTCGAGAATCCCTCCGCAGCGACCAGCCTCCTGCAGATCGTGCTCTTCCTGGCGATTCCGTTCTCGTTGCCCCGCACCTTCGGTGAGATCGTCGGTCAGCCGCGTCAGGGCCGCGCGATCGTCGGAGCAATGGCGATTATGGCGACGGTGTCGGTCGTGCTCATGACCGCCGCCGAGCTGGCAGCGCCCGGGAGCGCGCCGGCCGCAGCCGGAGCCGCTCTGGAGGGGAAGGAGCTGCGATTCGGCATTCCCGGGTCGACGCTCTACGCGTCGGCGACCACCCTGACCTCGACCGGGTCGGTGAATTCGATGCACAGCAGCTACACGGCCTTCGGCGGCGGCATGGCGATGCTGAACATGATGCTCGGCGAGGTCGCTCCCGGCGGGGTGGGCTCGGGCATGTACGGCATGCTGCTGCTCGCGATCATCGCCGTGTTTCTCGCCGGGCTGATGATCGGGCGAACGCCCGAGTACCTCGGCAAGCAGCTCGGGCCGCGCGAGATGGGCTTGGCGAGCGCCGCGGTCATCGTGAGCCCCGCCCTCGTGCTGATCGGCATGGCTCTGAGCCTCGCGGTTGCCGGGCTGCGCGAGAGCGTGATCGGCGAATCGCTGCTCAGCGACGGCGCCCACGGGTTCAGCGAGCTGCTGTACGCGTTCACCTCCGCGGCCAACAACAACGGATCGGCCTTCGCTGGCCTGACAGCCAACACGCTCTGGCTCAACCTGGCGCTGGGGGTGGCGATGCTGATCGGTCGCCTTGCCCCGATCGTTCTCGTTCTGATGCTCGCCGGTTCTCTGGCGGCCCGCCGGGCCCTGCCCGAGACCAGCGGAACCCTGCCGACCCACACGCCGCTCTTCACAGGATTGCTGATCGGCACCACCCTCATCATCTCCGCGCTGACCTACGCTCCGGCGCTCGCGCTCGGACCGCTCGCCGAAGGGCTCTGACCATGACCACGCCTCCCCTGACGTCGCCGGCATCGCTCGCGCGGCAGTTCGTCGACGCGCTGCCGGGCGCGCTGCGCAAGCTCGACCCGCGGCAGCTGTGGCGCACTCCGGTCATGCTGATCACCGAGATCGGCGCGGCTCTGGCAACCGTGCTTGCTGTGCTGGATGCCCTCCGCCCCGACGCCGAGCGACAGGCTCCCCTTCCCTTCACGATCGCGGTTGCCGTCTGGCTGTGGATTACCGTCATCATGGGCACCCTCGCTGAGGCCGTCGCGGAAGGCCGCGGCAAGGCGCAGGCCGAGACCCTTCGCGCGACGCGGACGGCGACCCCGGCCCGGAGGGTGACCGGGTACGACGAGAGTGCCGACCCCGGGGCCGAGCGTGCGTCGAGCGACGAGGTGAGCTCCGCATCCCTGTCGCGCGGTGACATCGTCATCGTGGAGGCGGGGGAGGTGATCCCGGCGGACGGCGAGATCGTCGCCGGTATCGCGACCGTCGACGAGTCGGCGATCACGGGCGAGTCGGCTCCTGTTGTGCGCGAGCACGGCGGGGATCGCTCGGCGGTCACGGGCGGCACGCGGGTGCTGAGCGATCGCATCGTCGTTCGGATCACCGCGGAGCCCGGCGCCGGCTTCGTCGATCGAATGATCGCCCTCGTCGAAGGCAGCAGCCGGCAGCGCACCCCCAATGAGCGGGCGCTCAGTGTTCTTCTCGGAGCACTCACCGTGGTGTTCGTGCTCGTCGCGGTCACACTCAACCCCCTCGCCTCGCTCGCGGCGCAGCCCGTGCCGACCGTCACCCTGGTGGCCTTGCTCGTGTGCTTGATCCCCACCACGATCGGGGCGCTGCTGAGCGCCATCGGCATCGCGGGCATGGACAGGCTCGTGCAACGCAACGTGCTGGCCATGTCAGGGCGTGCCGTCGAGGCGGCCGGCGACATCACCACCCTGCTGCTCGACAAGACCGGCACCATCACCTACGGCAATCGCCGCGCCGTCGACGTCGTGCCGGTGGGTGGCACGACGCGTGCGCGGCTGCTCGAGGTCGCCCGCTTGAGCTCGCTCGGCGACCCGACGCCCGAGGGCGCTTCGATCGTCGCCCTCGCCGAGAGCGAGGCGCCGAGCGTCGCGACCGCACGCCCCGCGGGCGCCACTCTCGTGCCCTTCACGGCCGAGACGCGGATGAGCGGCCTCGACCTCGCGGACGGGTCGGTCGTGCGCAAGGGGGCCGCCTCGATGATCGAGCGCTGGGCCGGTGCAGCGGCGGCCAGCGTGGGCAACGAGGTGCAGGCGGCCGTCGAGATCATCAGTGCCTCGGGAGGAACCCCTCTGGTCGTGGCCGAGCGCACCGTCGACGGAGACACACGGGTTCTCGGCGTCGTGCACCTTAAGGACGTCGTCAAGGAAGGCCTTCCCGAGCGCTTCGGCGAGCTGCGGGCGATGGGCATCCGCACCGTCATGATCACGGGCGATAACCCCCTCACCGCGCGAGCGATCGCGGCCGAGGCCGGCGTCGACGATTACCTCGCCGAGGCGACCCCGGAGGACAAGATCGCCTTGATCCGGCGTGAGCAGGAGGGCGGTCGGTTGGTTGCCATGACCGGCGACGGCACCAACGATGCGCCCGCGCTCGCGCAGGCCGACGTCGGCGTCGCCATGAACTCGGGAACGGCCGCGGCGAAAGAAGCGGGCAACATGGTCGATCTCGACAGCGACCCGACCAAGCTCATCGACATCGTGCGCGTCGGAAAGCAGCTGCTCATCACACGAGGAGCGCTGACCACCTTCTCGATCGCGAACGACGTCGCGAAGTACTTCGCCATCATCCCGGCGATGTTCGCCACGGCACTGCCCCAGCTGCAGGTGCTCAACATCATGCAGCTCGCGACCCCGGAGTCGGCCATCCTGTCGGCGGTCATCTTCAACGCGCTCGTCATCGTTGCACTCGTTCCCCTCGCCCTGCGCGGCGTTCGCTACCGACCCGCCTCCGCGAGTCGACTGCTGTCGCGCAACCTCACCGTGTACGGGCTCGGCGGGCTCGTCGCACCGTTCATCGGCATCGCGCTCATCGACCTCGTCGTGCGCACCCTGCCGGGTTTCTGACTCGCACTCTCGAAGGAGCACACCATGCGACACCCCCTGCTGCGACAGTCGCTCACCGCGCTGCGCGTGCTGCTGATCATGACCCTCGTGCTCGGCATCGGCTACACCGCAGCGGTGCTGGCGGTCGGTCAGGTGCTGCTGCCGAGCCAGGCGAACGGCTCACTTCTCACGCATGACGGCGAGGTCGTCGGATCAGCGCTCATCGGGCAGTCGTTCACCGACGATGACGGCGAAGCGCTCGAGCAGTGGTTTCAGTCGCGACCGTCCGCGGTCGGCTACGACGCGGCGGGCTCGGGCGGGTCGAACCTCGGGCCCGAGAGCGACGAGCTGGTGGCGGCGATCGACGAGCGGCGGGCATCCATCGCCACACGAGAAGGGGTCGACCCCGCCTCGATTCCGGCGGATGCCCTCACCGCCTCGGCGTCCGGCCTCGACCCGCACATCTCACCCGCCTATGCCGCGCTGCAGGCGCCGCGCATCGCCGACGCGCGGGGTCTCGAGCTGAGCGCCGTGCAGGCACTCATCGATCGCCTCATCGAGGGGCGTACGCTCGGCTACATCGGCGAGCCGCGGGTGTCGGTGCTCGCGCTCAACATCGCCCTCGCCGAGCTGCAGTAGGGCGCGAGGCACGGAGGAGGCGCAGAGGTGGCACGCGGACGGTTGCGCGTCTTCCTCGGGGCGTCCCCGGGTGTCGGAAAGACCTTCGCGATGTTGGAGGAGGCGCATCGGCTGCGCGAGAGCGGGGTCGATGTGGTCATCGGGGTCGTCGAGTCGCACGGCCGGCCAGCCACGGCCGACCTCATCGAGGGGCTCGAGCGTGTTGCTCTGCGTGCCGTGCAGCATCGAGGAGTTGAGCTCTTCGAGCTCGACACCGATGCGGTTCTGCGGCGAGCCCCGTCTGTGGCGGTCATCGACGAGCTCGCGCACAGCAATGCACCCGGATCCGCGCGCGAGAAGCGGTGGATGGACGTGCACGTGCTGCTCGATGCCGGCATCGATGTCATGACGACGGTCAACATCCAGCACATCGAGTCGCTCACCGATGTGGTCGATCGCATCACCGGCACGAGCCAGCGAGAGACGGTGCCCGATGCCGTGCTGCGCGAGGCAGATCGCATCGAGCTTGTCGACATCGCCCCGCAAGCATTGCGTGACCGGCTGGCGGAGGGCCTCGTGTATCCGGCGGAGCGCATCGACGCCGCGCTCGGCAACTACTTCCGGCTCGGCAACCTCACGGCGCTGCGCGAATTGGCGCTGCTGTGGCTTGCCGATGAGGTTGACGATGCGCTGCAGCGCTACCGCGCCGATCAGGGTATCGACGCTGCGTGGGAGACCCGTGAGCGGGTCGTCGTCGCCGTTACCGGCGGGCCCGAGGGCGCCACCGTGATTCGTCGTGCCGCGCGCATCGCCGCTCGATCCGGCGCGGCGGAGCTGCTGGCCGTTCACGTGAGCGAGCCCGATGGGCTCATCCGCCCGACGTCGACGCTCGAGGCCGACGAACGCCTCGTGCGAAGCCTCGGAGGAAGCTTCCACCGCATCCAGGCTTCCTCGACCGCGAGCGCGCTGCTCGAGTTCGCGCGCGGGGTGAATGCGAGCCAGCTCGTCATCGGCGTCAGCCGTCGCTCACGGCTCGCCACCCTGCTCGGCGGGCAGGGCGTCAGTGGGGCAGTCGTGCGCATGGCCGGCGACATCGACGTGCACATCGTTCCGCACGGTCAGCGCGGCTCACAGCGACTGCCGGCGGCGCGCGGCGCCCTGGGCTGGCGTCGACGACTCGCCGGATTCGCCCTCACGCTCACGCTGCTGCCGGGGCTCACGGCTGTGCTCAGCGAACTGCGCTCGCGCGAGACGCTCGTCACCGACGTCCTCGCCTTCCAGACGGCGATTGTCATCATCGCCCTCGTCGGCGGTATCTGGCCCGCCGTGACGGCCGCCGTGCTCGGCGGCGCTCTGCTGAACTACTTCTTCATCGAGCCGCTGTACACCTTCACCGCCCACAGCGCCCGCGATCTCGTCGCGGTCGGCATCTTCATTGCCGTCGCCGTCATGGTCAGCGTGGTGGTCGATCAAGCGGCCCGCCGCAGTCGCGCGGCCCGCCGCTCAGCGGCAGAGGCACGCACGCTCGTGAGCATCGCGGGGGCCGTCATCTCCGGCACCGACGCGCTGGGTGCCCTCGTGCACCGACTGCGCGAGACCTTCGGGTTCTCGAGTGTGCTGCTGCTCGAGGCGGGAGAGATCACCGCCTCATCGCGCGACGCCGCACTGGCCAGCGAGAGCGATGTCGAGACGATCCTGCCGGTGGGCGACGGAGCGTCGCTCTACATCCGCGGCGCTCCGATGACGCCGTCGGAGCGGACGATCGTGGGTGCGTTCGTCGCGCAGGTCGCCGCAGCACTCACCCAGCGTCGTCTCGCCCTGGCCGCCGAGACCGCCGAACCGCTGGCGGAAGCTGATCGCATGCGCAGCGCACTGCTCGCCGCCGTGGGCCACGACGTGCGCCGCCCCCTCGCGTCGGCCACGGCCGCGATCAGTTCCCTGGCCGCGACCGACGTTCCGCTGAGCGACGACGACCGGGCCGAGCTGCTGCGCACCGCCGAAGACTCGTTGGAGGCCCTCACCGACCTGCTGACCGACCTTCTCGATGTCAGCAGACTGCAGGCCGGGATGCTCGGGGTGCACCTCGTGGAGGTCGACGCCCACGCGCTCATCAGCGAAGTTCTCGACGAACTGTCGCTCGGACCGGGCGCCGTGACCATCGACCTCGCCGAGGTCCCCCCGCTGCGCGCCGATCCGGTGCTCGCGCGTCGCGCTCTGGTCAACGTGCTCACGAACGCCCTTCGCTACTCACCGGCAGAAGCCCCTCCGCTGATCTCGGTGAGCGCGTGGAGAGAGACGGCGCAGATCCGGGTGATCGATCGGGGCCCCGGGCTGCAGGGCGAGGAGAAGACGCGCGCCTTCCAGCCTTTCCAGCGCACGACAGACACCGACAACACGGCGGGACTCGGGCTCGGCCTGGCGCTCTCGCGGGGGTTCGCCGAAGCCATGGGCGGGTCTCTCGATGCGGAGGACACTCCGGGTGGCGGCCTGACGGTCGTGCTCACCCTTCCGACGACGGAGGTCACGCCGTGAAAGTGCTTCTGGCCGACGACGACCCGCAGATGGTGCGGGCGCTCGCCATCACACTGCGCGCCCGAGGCTACGACGTCTCGACCGCCCTCGATGGAGCGGACGCGCTGGCGCGCGCCGGTGACGCGCATCCCGACATCATCGTGCTCGACCTCGGCATGCCCGGTCTCACCGGAATCGAGGTGATCACCGCCGTGCGGGGATGGTCGACCGTGCCGATCTTGGTCATCTCCGGCCGAACGGAGTCGTGGGACAAGGTGGAGGCCCTCGACGCGGGAGCCGACGACTACATCACCAAGCCTTTCGTGATCGACGAGCTGCTCGCGCGGGTGCGCGCGCTGACGCGACGCACGACCCCCGCGCCGGCGGAGGCGTCGGTTGTGCGCTTCGGCGACGCCGAGGTCGATCTCGGTAGCCGACTGGTCACCCGGGCGGGCAAGCCCGTGCGCCTCACGCCGACGGAGTGGCGGATACTCGAGACCCTGCTGCGGCACCCCCGATCGCTCGTCACACGCGAGACGCTGCTGACGGCGGTGTGGGGGCCCACCTTCCAGACCGACCCGAGCTACCTCCGGCTCTACCTCTCGCAATTGCGGAAGAAACTCGAGCCCCTGCCCGCCGAGCCGCGATACCTGCTGACCGAAGCAGGGATGGGCTACCGCTTCGTGCCGGATGAGGACGGGTAGGCCCGTTCGTTAGGGTTGGAATAGCTCGGAGCGCCGCGGGGCGGCGTGCGAGCATCCGCCCCCATCGAAAGGCCGCCGTGACCACCTCCACCGGCACCCGTCCGTCGCTCGCCGCCTGGCGCCTCGCCGTCTTCGCGGTGTTCGCCATCAACGGGCTCGCGATGGCCACCTGGTTCGCGCGCACGCCCGCCGTGCGCGACGCGCTCGACGTGCGCACCGACGAGTTCGGCATCCTCATCATGGGCATGGCTGGCGGATCGATCGCGGGCCTGCTCGCCTCGTCGCACATCATCGCCCGCATCGGCTCGCGCACGACCATCCTGGTCGCGCTGCTGACGAGCCTCGGTGCGCTCGCGGTCATGGGCCTCGGCGCGGCGACGCTGCAGAGCTTCGCGATCACCTTCATCGGCCTCGCGCTGTTCGGCGCCGCCTCGGGTCTCACCGACGTCGCGATGAACGTCGAGGGCGCGGGCGTCGAGCAGGCGCAGGGCCGCAGCATCATGCCGTGGTTCCACGCCTCGTGGAGCCTCGGCACCATCACCGGGGCGGGCATCGCCGCGGGCGTCAGCGCCCTGAACATCGGCGTGGATGCGCACACCGCCGTCATGGCGATCGTGCTCGGCATCGCCGCGCTCGTGGTGGTGCGGTACTTGCCGAAGAACCGCGCCCTGCCCGGTCTCGACGATGACGGTGACGGCCCGGCGCGCACGACCTTCGGCGAGCGCATGGCGATCTGGCGCGAGCCGCGCACGCTGCTCATCGGGCTCATCGTGCTCGGCATGGCCTTCGCCGAGGGCTCGGCCAACGACTGGCTCGCCCTCGCGATCGTCGACGACCGTGGAGCCGACGAGGCCACCGGCGCTCTTGCCTTCACGCTCTTCGCCGTCGCCATGACGGCGGGCCGCATCGGCGGGGTGTGGGTGCTCGACCGCTTCGGCCGCGTGCCGGTGCTGCGCGCGTCGGCGCTGCTCGCCATCGCGGGCCTCGCTCTGCTCATCACGGTCGACAACCCGATCGCCGCGGGCATCGGCATCGTCGCGTGGGGTCTGGGTGCGTCGCTCGGGTTCCCGGTCGGCATGTCGGCCGCGGCCGACGACCCCGCCAAGGCCGCCGCGCGCGTCTCGGCGGTGGCGACCGTCGGCTACTTCGCCTTCCTCGTCGGGCCGCCGCTCATCGGGTTCCTCGGCGAGGCCGTCGGGCTGCTCACCGCCTTCTGGGTCGTGCTCGTGCTCATCGGGGTCGCGTTCGTCGCGACGCCCGCGGCGCGCGAGACGGGCGCGGCCGCGGGCGCCGACCGCGCCACCGCCCCGACCGATGCGGATGCCCAGCCCTAGGCTCCTCGCATGACGAGCTCCGCCGCCGCGCGACCTCCCCTGCCCGCCGACCTCGACCTGACCGGCCGCGCGGCCCTCGTCACCGGGTGCGGATCGACCTCGGGTATCGGCTTCGCCACCGCCCGCGCGCTCGCCGAGCGGGGTGCCCGCGTGGTGATGACGGCCACGACCGACCGCATCGACGAGCGCGTGGCCGAGCTGGCCGACGCGGGGTTCGCGGCGCACGGCGTGGTCGCGCGGCTCGACACCGAGCAGGGCGCGACGCGGGCCGTCGCGGCTGCGGTCGAGGCCGCTGGCGCGCTCAGCATCCTGGTCAACAACGCGGGCATGGTGGCGGTCGGCGAGGAGATGCCGCGCGGCGACATCGGCATGAGCGTCGACGAGTGGCGCAGCGCGGTCGACGTGAACCTCACCAGCGTGTTCCTCGTGACGCGCGCGGTCGTTCCGGCGATGCGGGAGGCCGGCTGGGGCCGCATCGTGACGGTGGCGTCGACGACCGGCGCCGTGCAGGCCGCGCGCGACGACCTCGGCTACGCAACAGCGAAGGCCGGCGTGCTCGGGTTCACGCGCGGGCTCGCGATCGACGAGGCGCGCAACGGCATCACGGTCAACGCGGTCGCGCCGGGCTGGATCGCGACCGGGTCGCAACTGCCGCAGGAGGCAGAAGAGGGCGAGCTCGTGCCGCTCGGGCGCAGCGGCCGGCCCGACGAGATCGCCAGCGCGATCGCCTGGCTGGCGAGCCCGGGCGCGAGTTACATCACCGGCCAGCTGCTCGTCGTCGACGGCGGCAACGCGACCGCGGAGGAGCGCCGCCCCGGCCTCTGGGCGTGACCGCCGCGCCGTAGGCTGGGCGGGTGCGTCTCGTCATTGCTCGCTGCTCGGTCGACTACGCGGGTCGGCTCAGCGCGCACCTGCCGCTCGCGACGCGCCTGCTCATCCACAAGAGCGACGGCAGCCTGCTCGTGCACGCCGATTCCCTCAGCTACAAGCCGCTCAACTGGATGAGCCCGCCGTGCACGCTCGTCGTCGACGAGCCCGACGACGACCAGCGCGAAGCCGGCGTGGTCGAGCTGTGGCGGGTCACGCACGCGAAGACCGCCGACCTGCTCGTGGTCAGCATCCACGAGGTGCTGCACGACTCGGCGCACGAGCTGGGCGTCGACCCCGGCCTGCAGAAAGACGGCGTCGAGGCGCACCTGCAGAAGCTGCTGGCCGAGCACATCGAGCTGCTCGGCGAGGGCTTCACGCTCGTGCGCCGCGAGTACATGACGGCGATCGGGCCGGTCGACATTCTGGCGCGCGACGCGAGCGGAGCATCCGTCGCCGTCGAGATCAAGCGCCGGGGCGGCATCGACGGCGTCGAGCAGCTGACGCGCTACCTCGAGCTCATGAACCGCGACCCGCTGCTCGCACCCGTCGCCGGGGTGTTCGCCGCGCAGGAAATCACGCCGCAGGCGCGCACGCTCGCCGAAGACCGCGGCATCCGCTGCCTGTTGCTCGACTACGACGCCATGCGCGGCATGGACGACGGGGTTCCGCGCCTCTTCTAGTGCACGCGCGCACCCCGCCTTTTGGGGGTGGGATGCGGAGCCTCTCCCAGCCGGAACCCCTCCCGCCCCGGCTCAGGGCTGGATACTCTTCACTTTTACTCGTTGTTCAGGGAGCCCGAACCCGTGCAGCACTACCCGAATTCTCGCGCGCGCCGTCGTGCCGCGGCGGCCGCCTGGGCCGTCACGCTCGGCCTGGCGGTCGTCGCCGTGCCCGCCCTTCCCCTCTCGCCGGCCGCGGCGCAGCAGAGCCCCAGCGCCTGCTCACCCGTCGCGCTCGAGAACGGGTCGTTCGAGACCCCGACCATCGCCGCCAACAGCTGGTCGTCGGTGCTCGAATCGGCCGTTCCCGGCTGGGAGACCAGCGCCACCGACAACCGCATCGAGATCTGGCGCTCGCCGTTCCAGGGCGTGCCGGTGCCGCAGGGCTCGCAGTTCGCCGAGATCAACGCGAACCAGCGGGCGACCATGTTCCAAGACGTCGCGACGACCCCGGGCGAGACGATCCGCTGGCAGGTGCAGCACCGCGGCCGCACCGGGGTCGACGTCATGGAGGTGCGCCTCGGCGCGCCCGACGCGACCCTCGCGCTGCGGACGACCGCGTCGACCGGGCTCACCTGGACCACCTACTCCGGCCTGTACACGGTTCCGGCCGGGCAGACGACGACGCGGCTCGCGTTCGTGTCGATCAGCAGCGCCAACGGCAACGCGACCTTCGGCAACTTCATTGACGACGTCTCGGTGACCTCGAGCGCCTGCCTCGTCACCACCAAGAGCGTCGACACCTCCGCCGCGAGCGACCCCGTGCGCCTCGGCGAGACGCTCACCTACGCGATCGCGACGCGCAACGACGGGGGCGCCGCAGCGACGGGTGTCGTGCTCAGCGACGTGCTGCCGGCCGGCGTGACGCTCGTGCCCGGATCCCTGAGCTCTGACCTCGGCACGTACGACCCGGCCACGCGCGAGCTGCGGGTGCCGGTGGGCGCGGGGGCGACGGGCTCGGCGGGCGGAAGCCTCGCGATCGGAGCATCCGCCACCGTCAGCTTCTCGGTCGTCGTCGACGACGTCGCCGCGCTGGCGGGGGTCGACAACACCGCGACCGCGCAGTTCACCGACACCGTCACGACGACGGCCATGACCTCGACCTCGAACACGACCGAGACCGCCGTCGCGCCGGATGCGCCCGCGCTCTCGATCGTGACCACCGGCACGGTGAGCCCGATCGAGCGGCAGGACGCCGCGGCCGTCGGCGACACGATCACCTGGTCGTACCTCGTCACCAACACGGGCGACGTCGCCCTGAGCGACGTCACCGTCGTCGACCCCGAGGGCGGCACGATCACGTGCGTTCCGACCACGCTCGCGGTCGGCGAGACGGCGACCTGCAGCGGCACCGCGGTGCGCACGGTCGACGCCTCCGACCTCGCCGTCGGCTCGGTGTCGAACGGCGCCGTGGCGCAGGCGACCCCGCCGTACGGCGCCGCGGCCGTCGAGTCGACCGAGTCGATCGCGACGATCAGCACGGCCGCTCTGCTGCCGGCGATCACCGTGGCCGTGTCGCACGAGAACCTGAGCGCGACCGACCCGAGCAGCACGCCGATGGCGGGCGACCGCATCCGTGCCTGGTTCACCGTCACCAACGCCGGCAACGCGCCGCTCGACAACGTCACCGTCGACGACCCCGTCTTCGGCACCGTCACGTGCGATGCGATCTCTCTCGAGCCGGGCGCGTGGACGACGTGCTGGGCCGTCGACGAGTACACCGTGACCGACGACGACGCGCTCGCGGGCACCATCTCGCGCACCGTTCGCGCCGCCGGCGTCTCGGTGGTCGGCGCGACCGAGGTCGTCTGGGACGACGAGGTCGCCGCCCTGCCGGTCGACACCGAGCTGCCGACGCTGCCGCTGCCCGAGGACGACGGCGAGGGCGACGCGAGCGACGACGCCGCGCTCACCGGCGGCGGGCTCGCGGCGACCGGTCCGTCGCCCGCTCTGCCCCTGCTGTTTGCGCTCGCCCTGGCGCTGTCGGTGGCCGGGGCGCTGACGCTGCGCTCACTCCGTTCGCGCGCCGCACACTAGGCGCCCGCACAGACGAACTGCCCCGGCTCCATCCAGCCGGGGCAGTTCGTGGCGGTTCGATCAGGCGGTCGTCGTGGATGCCCGACGCGCGCCGCGCAGGGCCATCAGCGCCGCACCCGCGAGGGCGAGGGCGAGACCGACCAGGCCCGCGCCGACCGCGACCGGCGAAGCACCCGTCGCCGCGAGCTGCTGCCCGTTGACCGCGACCACGTAGCAGTTCTCGTCGATCTCGACGTACTGCGAGGCGCTCACCTCAGCATCCTGCGAGAAGCCGACGAGCCGCAGCTCGTGCTCGCCCGGGATGCACGCCTCCTCCGGGATGATGACCTCGTTCGAGAACGAGCCGCTCGGGTCGGTCGTGCCGGAGTACAGCTCGATCGGGTCGGAGTACATGGTGAGGGTGTAGGCGCTCTCGGGGTCGAGTCCCGACCCCTGCAGGAGGGCGCCGTTGCCGGCGTAGAAGTCTCCCGGGCCGAAGTCGAGGGCGAGAGCGAGATCCGGCGCCGTGATGTCGCCGTAGTCGCCGGGCGCCGACGTACCGGTTCCCGCGCCGTTGGTCGCCGCAGCGATGCAGTCGTACGTCTCGGCCGCGGTGAAGCCGTTCACGGTGATCGGCATGGAGGTGCCCGTGCCGGTGAGGATGTCCGTCGGATCGGCGATGTTGGTGCAGGTCACGGCCCAGCTGGTGACCACGACGTCTTCGGCGTAGGCCCAGATCTGGGCGGACGCTCCACCGTTGATCCAGGCGTGACGGTCGATGTACGGCGCGGGGATGCTCTCGACACGGAACAGGGTCTCCGCGACGCTCTGGCGACCGGCCGCATCGACGATCTCCGTCTTGAAGGCCCAGAACGATCCGGCGACGTAGATCTCGGTCCAGACCTCTCCGACACCGCAGTGCTCGGCCCCGACCTCAAGAGCGCCGCCGCTGAAGGTCGAGCACGGGAGTGCGTTCGATCCGTAGTACGGGTCGTTCGCATCCGACACCACCGACCACGTCGTCGCGCCCGGCGCGGCGTACGACACCATCGTCGTCGTGCCATCGAGCGCGAGGGGCGCGTAGATGATCGGCGAGGTGAGCCGCGGAGCGACGCTGTAGACCCCGCCGCTCTTGCTGAACCGCACCCACTGCGAGAAGTCCTCTGCCGCGCTGTTCGAGATGTCATCCACTCGGCAGCAGTTCTCGACGTAGAGCTCGTACAGCCCGTCGGGAAGGCTCGACAGGTCGCCCTGGAACGTCTCGACGACCTGGGCGTAGAGCGGCTCGTCCGACTCGACCTCGCTGATCACCTCGAGCGTCACGCCGGTCGAGACGCCTGAACCGGGCGCGTCAGCGTACGACGAGATCGCACGAACCTCGGTCGTGTTTCCGAGCCCGACGAAGGTGTCGTGGTCGTTGCTGGCCCAGGCGGTCACGATCTCCCAGGTGGCAGTGTCGCCGGAGACCGAGAAGTCAGGACCGCTGGCGCGGAAGTGGCTGGCCGAGGCTGCGCTCGCGAGCACGCCGGTCGCAGTGGCTGCGAGGGCGACGACGGCGAGCGCCGCGGTCGCCCGCGACCGCAGCAGGCGGGAGGGGTTCGTCACGGAGATGTCCTTTCGGGTGACGAGGGCAGAGGACTCCGCGAGTGAATCAGAAATGAATCAGCTTCTACTAATGTCCGATCGCCGCGGGCGTTCGCAAAGCGTCAATACGCTCGCGAGCCTTAGCGGTCGAGCCTCGATCAGGCTCTGCCGATGGAACTGCGACGAGCCCGCCCGCCGAGCGCGAGCAGTAACGCACCGAGGAGGATCCCCGCTGCGCCCGCGCCCATCGCGAGCGACCAGGGTGCGCTCCCCGTCGCGGCGAGTTCCGGGGTGGGCGCCACGTCGACGGTGCCGACGTAGGTCGCCGTCACCGTCTGGACGACGTTGGTGGCGGAGAGGGTGAACTCGAAGTCACCCGCGGTCGTCGGAGTGCCCGAGATCACGCCGGACTCGGTGTCGAGACTCAGTCCCGCCGGCAGTGCACCGTCGGAGATGGCGAAATCGGCGCCAGGCGTTCCGGACGACACCGCGGCGCGGAACGTCACGGGAGCGTCCACAACGAGAGTCGGAAGGGTGTCGGTGTCGGCCAGCACGGCAGGCGTCTCGATGGTGACAACCGAGACGGTGCCGCTGTTCTGGTTGGCGACCCAGGCGAGGGTGCCGTCGGGCGAGAACGCCATGGCTCGTGCACCCGACTGCACGGCGATCTCCGAGCCGCGGGTTGCCCCGGCTGCGAGGTCGACGACCGAGACGGTGCTCGGGCCGAGGTTCACGACGTACGCCGTGGTGCCGTCGGGGGTCACGGCGACCTCCCACGGGCTGTTTCCGACCGTGATCGGGCTCGTCGTCGTGCGGGTGGCGACGTCGATGACCGAGACCGTGTTGTTGCCATGGTTGGTGACGTAGGCCGTGGCGCCATCGGGCGCGAAGGCGACGCCGAGGGGAGCCGGACCCACCGGAATGGTCGCCACGACCGACGCCGTGGCGGTATCGATCACCGAGACGGTGTCGGCACCGATATTGGTCACGAACGCCTCCGCGCCATCCGGCGACACGGCGACTCCGAAGGGCTGGTCGCCGACCGCGATCGGGGTGCCTGTCGTGCCGGCTGCGACATCGATCACCGAGATGGTGTCGCTCGCGCGATTCGTGACATACGCCGTCGAGCCGTCCGGGGTCACCGCGACATCGTGGGGCGATTGGCCGACGGCGATGGAGGATCCGGCCGTGCTGGTAGCCACGGTGATCACCGACACCGTGTTGCTGTCGAGATTCGTGACGAAGGCCGTCGACCCGTCCGGAGTGAAGGCCACCCCATGCGGCCGTGCACCCACGGAGATGGTCGACGTCACCGCCTGCGTGTCGGCGTCGATGACCGAAACGGAGTTGCTGTTCAGGTTCGTCACGTACACGAGCGAGCCGTCGGGCGAGACGGCGACTCCGACCGGCAGGGCTCCGACAGAGATGGTGGCGACGACGGTGGCTGCCGATGCCGGCAGCGCGCCCAGCGAGATCAGCAATGCGGCCGAGACGGCGGTCACGGCCGCCCCGCGCGTGAGGTCGAGAGACACGAGAGGCTCCGATTCGATGAAGTCGCGGTGACCGCGGGTCAGCCGAACGAGAAGGGGTGCGGTGCGCCATGGTCTCAGGGTCGCCGACCAGACGCACCTGACGGGGGCGGCCCCGCGTTCGCCTTGCGCCAATGCGGCTCTGGATACGCTCAGAGCCTCATGACATTCCTCCCCTACACCGCGATCCTGCTCGACCTCGACGGCACGATCACCGACTCGGCGCCCGGCATCACCGACACGCTGGCCTACACGTTCGCGGCAATGGGCCATCCGGTGCCCGACGCCGACGAGCTGCTCCGTTACGTCGGCCCGCCGATCCTCGACTCGTTCCGCGACCGCGCCGGCATGAGCCTCGACGAGCGGATGCGGGCTCTCGAGATCTACCGCGAGCGCTACCTCGACCGCGGCGCCTACGACGCCGTGCTCTACCCCGGCATGGGAGAGCTCGTGCGCGACATCGCCGCGGCGGGCATCCCTCTCAGCCTCGCGACCTCCAAGCCCGAGCTGCCGGCGACCCTCATGCTCGAGCACTTCACGATCGCCGAGCACTTCACGATCATCACCGGCGCCTCCGCCGACGAGACGCGCAGCGCCAAGGCCGACGTCGTCGCGGAGGCCCTCGTTCGGCTGCGGGCGATGGATGCCGACCTCTCGCGCCCCGTCATGATCGGCGACCGCGTGCACGACGTCGAGGGTGCGGCCGCCCACCGCATCCCGACCATCGCGGTGCGCTGGGGCTACGGCGATGAGGCCGAGCACGCGCACGCCGTGGCGGTCGCCGACGACGTCGCCGCGCTGCGGGGGATGCTCGGCCTGTAGCCCCCGCACAAAGGGGGCGGGAGCATCCTGCCGCCGAGAGTAGGGTCGAATCGCTGTCGCCTCGCTGACGAGCGGCAGTGGAAGGACGCCTGAGATGGCCACGATCGCCGAGCTCGAGCCCACCCTCCGCACCCTGCGCGCGGGGGCGGAGCACTGGGTGCGCATGACGATGCCCGAGCGGCGCGCGCTGCTGCGCGCCATCCGTGCCGCCGCTCTCGAGGCGGCTCCGGCCTGGGTCGAGGCGGCGTGCGCGGTGAAGCGCATCGACCCGCGCAGCCCCGCCGCGGGCGAGGAGTGGTCGAGCGGCCCGTACGCGCTCATCAGCGCCACGAGCGCCATCGAGAAGACGCTCGGACTGCTCGAGAAGGGCCGTTCGCCGCTCGACGAGGTCGAGCTCGGCACGGCTCCGGGCGGCCGCACGACGCTCAAGGTCTTCCCGTACCTCGCGAAAGACATCGTGCTGCAGGGCTACGAGGCGCGGTTGTGGCTGCGGCCCGGCGTCTCGCTCGACCAGGCGCGCCGCGGCATCGCGCGCGCCCTGCGCGACCCCAACCGGCCGGCCCGCGTGACCCTCGTGCTCGGTGCGGGCAACATCACGGGCATCCCCGCCCTCGATGTGCTGACCGCGCTCTACGGCGAGGCCTCGGCCGTGATCGTCAAGCTCAACCCCGTCAACGCCGCGATCGGCGATGCCCTGCGCACCGCGTTCGCCCCGCTCATCGAGCTGGGCGTCGTGCACATCACCGAGGGCGACCACGAGCTGGGCGCCGCCCTCATCGCGCATGACGCGGTGGATGCGGTGCACATCACCGGCAGCAAGCACAGCCATGACGCCATCGTCTGGGGCACCGACGCCGAGGCCGCGAAGCGCAAGAAGGCCGGCACGCCCCTGCTGACGAAGCCGATCACGAGCGAGCTCGGCGGCGTCGGCCCGTCGATCGTGGTGCCGGAGGACGGCTGGACGAGCGAGAACGTCGACGAGATCGCACGCGCGATCGCCACCGAGCGCCTGCACAACAGCGGCTTCAACTGCGTGGCGACGCAGATCGTCGTCATCCCGGCCGCGTGGCAGCGCGCCGACGAGTTCGTCGAGGCGCTCAAGCGGCGGCTCGCCGAGGCGCCCGAGCGGCCGGCCTACTACCCGGGCGCATCCAGTCGCCAGCTCGCGACCGTCACCGTGCACCCCGGGGCGAGCGTGCTCGGCGGCGACCCCGAGGCTCCGCGCACCCTCGTCGACCACCTCGACCCCGAGAAGGCCGACGAGCACCTGTTCACGGTCGAGGCGTTCGGCCCGGTGCTCGGCGTCGTGCGGCTTCCGGGTTCGCGCGAGCCCCAGGCGTTCCTCGACGCGGCCGTTCGGTTCGCCAATGATCGCCTGGTCGGGCACCTGGGCGCGGGCATCCACATCCACCCCCGCACGCGCGAGGCGCTGGGCGAGCACTTCGATCGCGCCGTCGCCGAGCTGCACTACGGCACGATCGGCATCAACGCCTGGACGGGCACGGTGTTCGGCATGCCCGGCGGCAGCTGGGGCGCCTTCCCGGGCAACACGCTCGCCGAGGTCGGCAGCGGCATCGGCGTGGTGCACAACGCGCTGCTGCTCGACCCCGAGCACGTCGAGCGCACCGTCGGCTCGGGCGTCTGGAAGCCCTCGCCCACCCCGCTGTGGTTCGTCGACAACCGCACGGCGCACGTCACCGCGCGGCGCCTCACGCGGTTCGCGGGCATCGACTCGTGGGTGATCGCCGCCCCCATCGGCGCCGCCGCCATCGACAGCTACCGAAAGGGATGATGATGCCGACTCCGGCGGCGGTCACCGGCGACCGCCACTACGACGTGGTGGTCATCGGCTCGGGCTTCGGCGGCTCGGTGGCCGCCCTGCGCCTCGTCGAGAAGGGCTACTCGGTCGCGGTGCTCGAGGCGGGTCGCCGCTTCGCGGACGACGAGTTCGCCCGCACCTCGTGGAACCTCCGGAAGTTCTTCTGGGCTCCCGCCCTCGGGCTGTTCGGCATCCAGCGCATCCACCTGCTGAGCGACGTCATGATCCTGGCCGGCGCGGGGGTCGGCGGCGGTTCGCTCGTCTACGCCAACACGCTGTACCGGCCGGCGAGCGACGCGTTCTTCCGCGACCGCCAGTGGGGGCACATCACCGACTGGAAGGCCGAGCTCGACGCGTACTACGACCAGGCCTCGCGCATGCTCGGCGTCACGCTCAACCCCTCGATCACGCCCGCCGACGAGATCATGCAGAAGGTCGCCGCCGACATGGGCGTGCCCGACTCGTTCCATCTGACTCCGGTCGGCGTGCACTTCGGTGCGGGGGCCGGCGTCGAGAGCCCCGACCCGTACTTCGGCGGCGTCGGCCCAGCGCGACGCGGGTGCCTCGAGTGCGGCGAGTGCATGACCGGCTGCCGGCACAACGCGAAGAACACGCTCGTCAAGAACTACCTGCACCTCGCCGAGCGCGCGGGTGCCGAGGTGCACGCGCTCACGACCGTGACGCACCTCGAACCGCGGGGCAGCGCCGACGGCGGCACCGGCGGGTACACGGTGACCACCCGCGCCACCGGCAAGGGCCGCCGCACCGAGCGGGTCTGGACGGCCGACCAGGTGGTCGTCGCCGCGGGCGCGTGGGGCACCCAGCAGCTGCTGCACCGCATGAAGGCCGAGGGTGCCCTGCCCGGGCTCTCCGACCGGCTGGGCGAGCTGACCCGCACGAACTCCGAGTCGTTGGGCGGAGCATCCACCGCCCTGCGCCACTCCCGCGGGGTCGACTTCACGCGCGGCGTGGCCATCACCTCGTCGATCCACCCCGACGAGCACACGCACGTCGAGCCCTGCCGCTACGGCCACGGCTCGAACGCGCTCGCCCTTCTCGCGACGCTCGCGGTTCCGGGCGGCGGTCGCACGCCGCGCTGGCTGCTGTGGATCGGCCAGCTGCTGCGCCACCCCGCGCGCGTCGCCTCGATGGTGTTCGGCATCGGCAGCTGGAGCCGCCGCACGATCGTCGGCCTCGTCATGCAGAACCGCGACAACTCGCTCACCGTGCGCGCGCATCGCACGGTCTTCGGGCGCATCCGGCTGCGGTCGAGCCAGGGGCACGGCGAGCCGAACCCGACGTTCATCCCGCAGGCGAACGAGGCCTACGCGAGCATGGCCACGCACATGAAGGGCTTCGGGCAGTCGGGCATCAGCGAGGTCTTCGACATCCCGATGACGGCGCACTTCCTCGGCGGCTGCCCCATTGGCGACGCCCCCGAGACTGGGGTCGTTGACCCGTACCACCGCGTCTTCGGCCACGAGGGCCTGCACGTGGTCGACGGCGCGGCGATCTCGGCGAACCTCGGCGTCAACCCCTCGCTGACCATCACCGCGCAGGCGGAGCGCGCCTTCGCGCTCTGGCCGAATCGCGGCGAGCAGGATGCCCGCCCCGCGCTCGGCGCCGCCTACACCCCGGTCGCCCCCGTGCCGCCGCGGTCGCCCGTGGTGCCGGCCGGCGCGCCCGCCGAGCTGCGCCTGCCGGTGCCGCTCGGACTCCCCCGCGTGCGCACCGCCGCCGCTCGCGACTAGCGAGCGGCGGGGCGGAACGACCGCAGGCGCAGCGAGTTGGTCACGACGAACACGCTCGAGAACGCCATCGCGAGCCCGGCGAGCAGCGGGTTGAGCAGGCCCATCATCGCGACGGGGATCGCCGCGACGTTGTAGCCGAACGCCCAGAACAGGTTGCCGATGATCGTGCGCAACGTGCGGCGCGCGAGCCGGATGGCGTCGACGACGACGAGCAGATCGCCGCTGACGACGGTCAGGTCGCTCGCCGCCATGGCGGCGTCGGTTCCGCCGCCCATCGCGATGCCGAGGTCGGCCGCGGCGAGCGCCGCCGCGTCGTTGACGCCGTCGCCGACCATGGCGACGACGTGCCCCGCGGCTTGCAGCTCGCGGATCACCGCGAGCTTGCCCGCGGGCGTCACCGCCGCGTAGACCTCGTCGATGCCGAGCTGCGCGGCGACAGCCGCCGCCGCGCCTTCGTTGTCGCCGGTGAGCAGCACGGGGTCGAGCCCGAGCGAGCGGAGTCGCTC
>JAIXXG010000063.1 GCA_027490915.1 Microbacteriaceae bacterium | reverse complement strand
GTGCGCCGCCCGGCGCGCCGCCCGACGCGCCGCCCGACGCGCCGCCCGATGCGCCGCCGGGTGCGCCTTCTGATGTGACGCCCCGCGCTCCCCTCGACATGCCGAGTCGGAGTCGCGCGCTCAGCGATGCGCTGGTCGTGACACAGTGGACGCATGAGCAACGCCCCGTCGCCGTCTAACACCCACCGCGAGCACCGCGACTCGCGCCCGACGGTGCTCGTCACCGGGTTCGAGCCGTTCGCCGGAGCGCCCGTCAACCCGAGCGGCGAAGTTGCGCGCCGGCTGGCCGAGCTCGGACATCCCGACTGCCGCGTCGTCGCCGAGGTGCTGCCGGTGTCGTTCGCGCGCGCGGCTCCCCTGCTGGCCGCCGCGATCGAGGCGCACGACCCCGAGATCGTCATCGCGCTCGGTCTGGCCGAGACGCGGCACGCGATCACGCCCGAGCGCGTGGCGATCAACCTCGCCGACGCCCGCATCGCCGACAACGACGGCGACCAGCCGCGCGACGCCGCGATCGAACCGACGGGCCCGGCGGCGCGGTTCTCGGGGCTGCCCGTGAAGGCCATCGCGCACGACATCGCGGCGGCCGGCATCGACGCCGAGGTCTCGCTCACGGCGGGCAGCTACGTCTGCAACCACGTTTTCTACGAGCTCATGGGCATCGTCGAGCAGCGTTCTGCCGACGGTCGTGCCCTGCGGGCGGGGTTCATCCATGTGCCGGCGACGCCCCAGCTCGGCGGCGGGCCCGCGTTCACGCTCGATGAGCTCGAGCGCGGCATCCGGATCGCCATCAGCACGACCCTCGCCACCCGCCCGCACCACGACGCCGACCTGCCGGGCGGGAGCACCCACTAGATGCCGCCGATCCGCGACAGCATGGGGGCCGACGACAGCGCCGCCACTAGCGCGCCGCCGATCCGCGTCGCCGCCGCGCTCATCGTCGACGACGACGGGCGACTGCTGCTCGTGCGCAAGCAGGGCACGAGCGTGTTCATGCAGCCGGGCGGCAAATACGAGCCCGGCGAGACCGGCGCACAGACCCTCGCCCGCGAACTGCACGAAGAGCTGTGCCTGCGCGTCGACCCCGCCGCGCTCACCCCGCTCGGCACCTTCACCGCCCGCGCCGCCAATGAGGAGGGCCGGCTCGTCGAGGCGGAGGTCTTCGGCGTGGCGCTGACCGCGGGCGACGCCGCCCCCGTCGCCGGCGCCGAGATCGCCGAGCTGCGCTGGATCCACCCCGACGACCTCCACCGTCAGCCCGTCGCGCCGCTCGTCACCGACCGCATGCTCGCCCTGCTGCGGTAGGCGTCACCGGCGTCGACGCCCGTTCGCCCCGCCCCGCGGCACGCCCCGCGGCACCCCCAGCCGGTAGCGTGGTGCCATGCCCCTCGAGCTCGACACGTTCGGCGTCACCGGGCTGATCCTCGTGCTCGCCGCCACCGTCGCGTTCATCGCGCACCGGCTGCGGCAGCCGCTCATCATCGGGTTCATCGTCGTCGGCGTGATCGTGGGCCCGACCGGCTTCGACTGGGTGCATCAGGCCGAGGCGCTCGACCTGTTCGCCGAGATCGGCATCGCAATCCTGCTCTTCCTCGTCGGGCTCAAGCTCGATGTCAACCTCATCCGCTCGGTCGGTCCGGTCGCGCTCGCCACCGGCATCGGCCAGATCGTCGTCACCGCGGCGGCCGGTTTCGGCATCGCCCTACTATTCGGGCTCGACCTTGTTGCGGCCGCCGTCGTCGGCGTCGCCATCACGTTCTCGTCGACGATCATCGTGGTCAAGCTGCTCAGCGATCAGCGCCAGCTCGACGAGCTGCACGGGCGCGTCGCCCTCGGGCTGCTCATCGTGCAAGATGTCGTCGTCATCGTGGTCATGATCGTGCTCACGAGCCTTGGAACCGGCGCCGCCGAGGGCGCCCGGCTCGATGTCGGCGCCGAGGCGCTGCGCATCCTGCTCGGCGGCGGCGGCCTGCTCGTCGGCATCGCCGTCGCGATGCGCTGGGTGCTGCCGTGGCTGCTCGACCGCGTCGCGACGAGCGCCGAGCTGCTCATCGTCTGGAGCGTCGCCTGGGCGATCGGCATCGCCGCCCTCACCGACGTGCTCGGGTTCTCGATCGAGGTCGGGGCCTTCCTGGCCGGCTTCGCCCTCGCCTCCACGCGCTACCGCGAGCAGGTACATGCCTCGCTCATCGGCCTGCGCGACTTCCTGCTGCTGTTCTTCTTCATCGTGCTCGGCGCCGAGCTCGACTTCGCCGCGATCGGCACCCAGGTTCCGCTCGCGATCGCCCTGTCGATCTTCGTGCTCGTCGGGTCGCCGATCATCATGATCGCGATCATGAGCGCCATGGGATATCCGGCCCGGGTCGGCTTCCTCGCCGGGCTCGCCATCGCGCAGATCAGCGAGTTCAGCCTCATCCTCATCGCCCTGACCCGCGACCTGAACCTCGTCGACGACAGCATCGTTGGCCTCGTCACCCTTGTCGCGCTCATCACCATCGCGGGCTCGAGCTACCTCATCCCCTACGCCATCCCCATCGCCGACCGCCTCGACCCGCTGCTGGTGCGCCTGCAGCGGCGCGTGCTGCGGCCCGCATCCGATGCGACCACCGAACGGTACGACGCGATCGTGTTCGGAAACGGGCGGTTCGGCAGCCAGCTGATCCGCGAGCTGGTCGCCGACGACTGCCGCGTGCTGCTCGTGGAGTGGGATCCGTTCGCCGAGGTCGCGGTGCAGGATGCGGCGCTCGCCCCGCACGTCGACGTCGTGTTCGGCGACGCCCGCAGCCCGGAGTTTCCCGAAACCCTGCCGCTCGCCCACGCCCAGTTCATCATCTCGACGGTGCCCGACGTCGACACCAACCTCGTGCTCGCCGCGGCCCTGCGGCGCGCGGGCGCGACCTGCCCGATCGCTGTCACCGTGCACACCGACGAGGCCGCCCACGGCTACCGGCAGGCCCTCGTCGACGAGACCGTGTCGACCGTGCTGCATCCGTTCCGCGATGCCGCCGACGACGCGCTCGAGACCCTCAAGCGGCTCGAGTCGGCCCGTCTGGACGACGAGAGCTAGGCGCCCGGCAGCTGCGCGCGCAGGGCCGGCCAGGCGTCGGAGAATCCGGGGTGCAGGGGCAGAGCATCCACCTCGTCGATCGCGACCCAGCGCAGCGCGACGCTCTCGGCGTCGGCGACGATCGGCGCGAAGAGGCGCGTCACCCGCACGGCGACGGTCGTGTACGACCAGAAGCCGAGGTCGAGCACGCTCTCGAACAGCGGGCTGATCGCGTCGGCGGGCACGCCGGCCTCCTCCCCCGCCTCGCGCACGGCGGCGGCCTGCGCCGACTCGCCCTGCTTGCGGGCTCCGCCGGGAAGGCCCCAGGTGCCGCCGTGGTGCGACCAGACAGCGCGATGCTGCAGCAGGATGCCCGCCTCGGGGTGCCACGCCAGCAGGCCCGCGGCCCCGAAGCGACCCCAGTAGCGCTGCCCGTTCGGCCCCTCGACCCACGCGTCGCCCGGATCGCGCGCGGCACCGCTCGGCAGCGGCGGCGGCGTGCTCGACAGCGGATCGTGCGTCATGGTGACCCCAGGCTAGGCGAGGATGATGGGAGGATGCCCGCCGACCCGATCAGTGCTGACCCGAGCGGTGCCGACCCGATCTCCCGCGTCGCACCGCCGCTGCCCGGCCGCGCTGTGATCCGGCAGCGCTGGAGCGACTTCGTTTTCCTGCACTGGCGCGTCGACCCGAGCGAGGTGGTGCCCTTCCTGCCGGCGGGCACGCGCCCCGATGTGCACGACGGCAGCGCGTGGGTCGGGCTGATCCCCTTCGTGCTGAGTGACCACGCCTTCCTGCCGCTGCCACCGGTGCCGCACGCCGGAACCTTCATCGAGATCAACGTGCGCACCTACTCAGTCGACGAGCAGGGGCGGCGCGGCGTGGTGTTCCGCTCGCTCGATGCCGAGCGTCTGCCGAGCGTGCTGGCCGCGCGCGCCCTCTTCGGGCTGCCCTATCAGTGGATGCGGGCCACGCGCACGCTGACGCCCGACCCGCTGAACAGCGCACCGGACGCTCCCGGCACCCGCTCGGGCACGCTCGAGTACCACGGCCGACGCCGCACCGGCACGCGCCCGGCCACGCACATCGTCGCCCGCCCCGGCGCGACCCCCGTGGATTCCGAGCTCAGCCGCTTCCTCACCGCGCGCTGGGGGTTCCACGAGCGGCACCTCGGCCGCACGATCCACGCGCGCAACACGCACGAGCCGTGGCCCCTCGTCGACGCCGAGCTGCTGCACCTCGACGACGAGCTGCTCGCGGCCGCCGGGTTCCCCTCCCTCGCGAGCCGGGCACCCGATTCGGTGCTCGCGACCCCGCTCGGGCATCCCGGCGTCGTGACGGAGTTCGCCGCCCCGCGCCGGGCCTGACCCAGAGTCCCCTCGCAGCCCGCCCGGCCTTCCCGCCGCGCCACCGGCACCGCCTCCGGGCCGCCCGCGCCTTCGCCACGCCACCGGCGCCTTCGCCACGCGGCGCCTTCCACAACGACGGACGCGCCGAAACGGTCTCACCCGTTCCGTCCTTGCGGAAGGCCGCTGGCACGGAATGCCGTGTGCTTCCAGATCTGCGGATGGACATGAAAGCGCGTCAGATGCATCCGCAGATCTGGAAGTCTCGACGAGCGCAACCTGGTCGCCGCCCCCGGCGGGATGCGACGAGCCGTGCAGGCTCGGTGCGGCGCGGCGTGCGGGAACAGTGCGGGCTGGCGAGAGGGCGCGGCGTGCGGGCAGGCACGGCGACGGCCCACGGGACGGAGCGCGGTGGCGGGCTTGGTGCTGCCTCTTCTCGCGCCCCGGGGCCCGAGACGGGCCCCGGCGAGTCAGGGCCAGAGGCCAGAAATGGCCTCTGCGAGCAGCGCTAGCGCTGCCTCTTCTCCCTGACTCGCATGTTGACCTGGATGGGGGTTCCCTCGAAGCCCCACACCTCACGCAGGCGGCGCGTGATGAAGCGGCGGTACTGCGGGTCGAGGAATCCGGTGGTGAACAGCACGAAGGTCGGCGGGCGGGTCGAGGCCTGCGTCGCGAAGAGGATGCGCGGCTGCTTGCCGCCGCGAACGGGGTGCGGATGCTCCGCCGTCAGCTCGGCGACGAACGCGTTGAGCTTGCCGGTCGGAATGCGGGTGTCCCACGACTCGAGCGCCACCTCGAGGGCGGGCACGAGCTTCTCGAGGTGCCGACCGGTGCGCGCCGAGATGTTGACCCGCGGCGCCCAGGCGACGTGGTGCAGATCCTGCTCGATCTCGCGCTCGAGGTAGCGGCGGCGGTCGTCGTCGAGCAGGTCCCACTTGTTGAACGCGAGCACGAGCGCGCGGCCCGACTCGAGCACGAGGTCGATGATGCGCACATCCTGCTCGCTCAGCGGCTCGGTCACGTCGATCAGCACGACGGCGACCTCCGCCTTCTCGAGTGCGGCGGCCGTGCGCAGCGAGGCGTAGAAGTCGGCGCCCTGCTGCAGGTGCACGCGCCGACGGATGCCCGCCGTGTCGACGAAGCGCCACACCTTGCCGCCGAGCTCGATCTGCTCGTCGATCGGGTCGCGCGTGGTGCCGGCGAGCTCGTTGACGACGACACGCTCCTCGCGCGCGGCCTTGTTGAGCAGGCTCGACTTGCCGACGTTCGGGCGGCCGAGCAGGGCGACGCGGCGAGGTCCGCCGAACTCCTGCTTCGCCACGGCCGAGACCTCGGGCAGAACGGTGAGCACGTGGTCGAGCAGATCGGCCACGCCGCGCCCGTGCAGGGCCGAGACGGGCCACGGCTGCCCGAGCCCGAGGCTCCACAGCGCGGCGGCCTCCGGCTCCTGCCGAGCGTCGTCGATCTTGTTCGCGGCGACGATGACGGGCTTCTTCGAGCGGCGCAGCATCTTCACGACGAACTCGTCGGTCGCCGTCACCCCCGTGATCGCGTCGACGACGAACAGCACGGCGTCGGCAAGCTCGACGGCCACCTCGGCCTGCGCGGCGACCGAAGCGTTGATGCCGGCCGCGTCGGGCTCCCACCCGCCGGTGTCGACGAGGGTGAACCGCTTGTCGTTCCACTCGGCCTTGTACGTCACGCGGTCGCGCGTCACACCCGGGGTGTCCTCGACGACCGCTTCGCGGCGGCCCAGGATGCGGTTCACGAGCGCGCTCTTGCCCACGTTCGGGCGGCCGACGATGGCGAGCACCGGCAGCGCGGGCATCGTGATGATGCCGTCGTCGCCCAGCTCGGCCCCGTCGAGCAGGTCGAGGTCGTCGTCGTCGAGGTCGTAGTCGGCGAGGCCGGCGCGCAGGGCATCCGCCCGCTTGTCGGCGAGGTCGTCGTCGAGCTCGGCGAGACGCGCGGCGACGGCCTCGGCCGCCTCCAGGCTCTCGGCGGAGGGCTCGATGAAGGTGTCGCCGGCGGGGTCTGCGTCGTCGAACGTGCGCGGGTTCTGGTCAGCGGTCATGTCGGGGTTCCTCCCCTGTTCTCCTCCCCCACCGGAGAGGCGTGTTCCGCGCCGCCTCCCCTAGGCGGAAGGCCTGGCGCGCACGATGTCGATCAACGCCTGCACCGTCTGCTCGAAGTCGAGCTCGGTCGAGTCGAGGGTCGTGACACCCTCGGCGGCGTTCATGAAGTCGACGACCTTCAGGTCTTGCGCATCGCGCGAAGCGAGCTGCTCGTGCGTCGACTGGGTCGGCTCCGTGCCCAGCTCGGCCGACCTACGGGCCATTCTAGCCTCCGGGGTGGCCGTCAGCAGAACCCGCACCTCGGCGTCGGGGGCGACGACCGTCGTGATGTCGCGCCCCTCGACGATGACGCCCGGCTCGGTGCGCTCAGCGACGAGCCGCCGGAACAGCTCGGTGAGCCCCGCGCGCACCTCCGGAACGCGCGCCACCGCGCTCACGACCGCGGTGACGCGCGGCTCGCGGATGTCGGGCGTGATGTCCTCGCCCCCGACGCGCACGAAGTAGCGGTCGGGGCTCATGCCGATGGCGTAGTCGAAGTCGATCACGCGCGCGGCGACGGCCTGGGCATCCTCGACATCGACACCCTCGTCGAGGCAGTGCCAGGCCAGCGCGCGGTAAGCAGCGCCGGTGTCGAGGTAGGCGAAGCCGAGGCGCCGGGCCGCCTCGCGGCTCACGCTCGACTTGCCGCTGCCGGCGGGGCCGTCGACGGCCACGATGAGGTCGCTCATGGGGTCCTTCCGAGGGTGGTGAAAAACGGTCCGGGGATGCTCAGCTCGCGCCCGCGATGCGCCAGCCGCGCGCCGAGAGCTCGTCGACGAGGCGCTGCTCGACGTCGGGCAGCACCGAGACCTCGGCGAAGCCGACGGGGGCGCCCGGCGAGTGCTCGAGCCGCAGGTCCTCCATGTTGATGCCGAGCTCGCCGATCTCCGTGAGCAGGCGCGCCAACTGGCCGGGGGTGTCGTCGATCATGACGACGAGCTGCGCGAAGCGCCGGTCGGTGCCGTGCTTGCCGGGAATGCGGGCGACCCCGGCGTTGCCCGCCGCGATGAGCTCGGCGAGGGCGCGGCGCGAGCCGGGCGCCTCGGGGTCGGCGAGGGCGGCGACCAGGGCATCCACGTCATCGCGCACGCCGCGCAGAATCTCGGCGACGGGCTCGGCGTTCGCCGACAGGATCTGCACCCACAGCCCGGGGTCGCTCGCGGCGATGCGCGTGACGTCGCGCACGCCCTGACCGGCGAGACCGACGGCGCCGTTCGAGGCGTCGCGCAGCCGCGCGGCCATGGCGCTCGCGACGAGCTGCGGAACGTGGCTGATCATCGCGACCGAGCGGTCGTGCTCGGCCACGGTCATCTCGATCGGAACAGCGCCGACGTCGAGGATGAGGTCTTCGATCGCTCCGGCGCGCCGGTAGCTGATGCCGTCGTGGCCCGCGAGCACCCAGGGGCGCCCGACGAACAGGTCGGCGCGCGCCGAGATCGGCCCGCCGCGCTCGCGCCCGGCCATCGGATGCGTGCCGAGGTAGCGCGTGACGTCGGCGCCGAGCTCGCGCAGCTCGGCGAGCACGCTGCCCTTCACGCTCGCCACGTCGGTGACGAGGGCCTCGGGATGCTCCTCCAGCGCCCGCGCGACCGTGGCAGCCGTGACATCCGGCGGCACGGCGACCACGACGAGGCCGGGTCGGTCGTCGGCGCGCGGAGCGCGGCCCGCACCGTAGTCCACCGCGAGCCGCACGGCGGTGGGCGAGACGTCCTCCAGCGTGACGTCGACGCCCGTCGAGCGGAGGGCGAGCCCGATGCTCGTGCCGAGCAGCCCGGCGCCGATGATGTGCACCTGCTCGTGCAGGCGGCGGTCGGTCATCTCTTCTCCTCCTGCTGGGCCGCGCGGGCGAGGGTCAGCAGCGCGCCGCGCTCGGCGTCGGTGAGCTCGCGGGTGCGGCCGAGCGGCAGCGTGCCGAGGTGCAGCGGTCCGAACGAGCGGCGCACGAGCGCCGTGACGGGGTGCCCGACGGCGGCGAGCATGCGGCGCACGATGCGGTTGCGGCCCGAGTGCAGGGTGACCTCGACCATCGTGCGGCCCTTCGACGGCGCGCCGACGATCTTGGAGCGGTCGACGGCGATGGGCCCGTCATCCAGCTCGATGCCCGTCTTCAGTCGCTGGAGGGTCGCGGGCGTGAGGGTTCCCTCGACCTGCGCGATGTAGGTCTTCTCGACGCCGTAGCGCGGGTGGGCGAGCACGTTGGCGAGCTCGCCGTCGTTGGTGAGCAGCAGCAGGCCGCTGGTCTCGGCGTCGAGGCGGCCGACGTTGTAGAGGCGCTCGTCGTAGTCGGCGGTGAACTCCGTGAGGTCGCGGCGGCCGTTCTCATCGCTCATCGTGCTGACCACGCCGGTCGGCTTGTTGAGCATGACGTAGCGCTTCGTGGTGTCGAGTTGAATCGCCACGCCGTCGACCGCGACGTGGTCGGTGGCCGGCTCGACCCGCGTGCCGAGCTCGGTCACGATGACGCCGTTGACGCTCACGCGGCCGGCGACGATCAGGTTCTCGCACACGCGGCGGCTCGCGACGCCCGCCGCGGCGAGCACCTTCTGCAGGCGCTCGCTCGTCGGGCTGTCGCCGTCGCGCATGTTCGACGACCAGTCGATGACGACGTCGGGAACGAGGTCGCGGTCGGCGCGGCGGTCGGCGCGGCCGTCGGCGCGGCCGGCCGGTGCGCGCCGGTCGCGATCAGCGGACATCGTCGAACCCCTCGCGCCCGTCGTCGAGCAGCGGCGAGATCTTGGGCAGCTCGTCGAGGCTGTTGATGCCCAGCTGGGTCAGCAGCAGGTCGGTGGTCTCGTAGTGGATCGCGCCCGTCTCGCTATCGGTGAAGGCCTCGGTGATGAGGCCGCGGCCGAGCAGCGTGCGCACGACCGAGTCGACGTTGACGGCGCGGATCGACGCGATCGCGCCGCGGCTGATCGGCTGCTTGTAGGCGATGACGGCGAGCGTCTCGAGCGCGGCCTGCGAGAGCTTCGCCGGGCTCTGGGTGTGCACGAAGTCGCGCACGAGGTCGTCGAACTCGCCGCGAACGTAGATGCGCCAGCCGCCGCCGACCTCGCGCAGCTCGAACCCGCGCCGCACGCCGGGCGTGCCGCCGCTCGCCACGCTATCGCCCCTTGCCTCGCCGTCGTAGTCGGCGACAAGCGCGGCGATCGCGGCGCGCACTTCCTTCACCGGCCGCCCGACCGCGCTCGCGAGCCCGACGACACTCTGCGGCTCGTCGACGACCATGAGGATCGCTTCGAGCGCGCGCGCCACGTCGACACCCTCCGGGATGCGGGGCTCGCGCTCGGCCTCGCCCTCCGTGGCGCCTCCCGGCGCCGACGCGTCCGCGTCCACCGTGCCCGGCACGTCGCTGGCCTGCGTCTCTTTGGCCTGCGTCTCATTGGCCATAGTCGGCTCCCAGGTTCACGAGGTTCTCATCCGTCCAGTTCTCGGCCGTCCAGCGCACGGTGAGCTCGCCGAGCGGCTCCAGCTGCTCGAAGCCGACCGCCGCGTGCCGGTAGAGCTCGAGGAGGGCGAGAAAGCGCGCGACGATCACGCCTTTCGCGTCGGCCCCGACGATGAGCTGCCGGAAGGTCACGGGCTCGCCCTGCCGCAGCATCGCGACGACGTGCGCGGCCTGCTCGCGGATCGACACGAGCGGCGCATGCAGGTGGTCGAGCCCGACCACCGGAACCTCTTTCGGCGTGAAGGCGAGCAGCGCCAGGGCGGCGAAGTCGTCGACGCTGAGCGTCCAGACCAGTTCGGGCTTCTGCTCGCGGTACTGGTCCTCGAGCCGCACCGAGCGCGGCTGCCGCGTGCTCTCCTCCTCCAGCCGGCGGGCGAACCAGGCGGAGACCTCCTTGAAGGCGCGGTACTGCAGCAGGCGCGCGAAGAGCAGATCGCGCGCCTCGAGCAGCGCGACGTCCTCCGCGTCGACGAGCTCGCCCTGCGGCAGCAGACTCGCGATCTTCAGGTCGAGCAGCGTGACCGCGACGACGAGAAACTCGCTGGCCTGGTCAAGGGCGTCGATCGAGCCGTCCTGCTCCATCGCCCGGAGGTAGGCGAGAAACTCGTCGGTGACCACCGACAGGCTCACCTCGGTGATGTCGAGCTCGCGCTTGGTGATGAGGCTCAGCAGCAGATCGAACGGGCCGTCGAAGTCGTCGAGGGTGACGCAGAAACCGGTCGGCGGCGCATCCTGCTCGATCGAGACCGCCGGCTCAGGCGACCTGGCCACGCGCGATCAGCTCTCGGGCCAACTGGCGATACGCGGCGGCCGCCGGGTGATCGGGCGCGAACGTCGTGATGGGCGCGCCGGCGACCGAGGCGTCGGGAAACTTCACCGTGCGGCCGATGACCGTCTCGAGCACCTTCTCGCCGAAGACCTCGACGACGCGCTCGAGCACCTCGCGGCTGTGCAGGGTGCGCGCGTCGTACATCGTGGCGAGGATGCCGTCGAGCTGCACGGCGGGGTTCAGGCGGTCGCGCACCTTGTCGATGGTCTCGACGAGCAGCGCGACCCCGCGCAGGGCGAAGTACTCGCACTCGAGCGGAATCAGCACGCCGTGCGCGGCGGTCAGCGCGTTGACGGTGAGCAGGCCGAGGCTCGGCTGGCAGTCGATGAGCACGACGTCGTAGTCGTCGACGATGGGCTTGAGCACCCGCGCCAGGATCTGCTCGCGGGCGACCTCGCCGACGAGGTGCACCTCGGCCGCGCTCAGGTCGATGTTCGCGGGGATGATGTGCAGGTTCGGGGTCGCCGTCGCCTGCACCGCCTTGCGGGTGTCGGTCTCGCGGCCGAGCAGCAGGTCGTAGACGGTCGGCACATCGTGGCTGGGCACCCCGAGGCCGGCCGACAGCGCGCCCTGCGGGTCGAAGTCGATGACGAGCACCTTGCGGCCGTACTCGGCGAGCGCCGCCCCGAGGCTGATGGTGGTGGTCGTCTTGCCGACCCCGCCCTTCTGGTTGCACAGCGCGATGATGCGCGCCGGCCCGTGGCTCGTGAGCACGGGCGGCTCGGGGAAGTCGCGCAGCGGGCGACCGGTCGGCCCGGGCATGAGCGCGTCGAAGCCCGCCAACTCCGCTCCGCCGTGGTTGTCGCCGCTCATAGCGCCCCAGTCTAGTGACCGGGCGGGGCCGGGGCGGGATGCGCCGCTCGGGCCCGGCTCAGCTCGCGGTGAGCATTCCCGCGATGACGCGCCGCAGCCCCCACGCGAATTGCTCGGTCGTGTTGTAGCGCGCGACGATGTCGCCCGTCTCCGCCGTCAGGGCGAGTCCGTCGACCGGGTACTGCTCGAGGGCGGCGCGACGCTCAACGGCGAGCGCCTCCTCCCGCTGCGGATCACCGTCGCCCCCGTCGGCCGCCTCGAGCATGACCGTGCCGAGCACGAACACCTGCAGCGCGTAGGCGGCGCGGGCGGCATCGTCGAGGGTGAGCCCCGCGCTCGTCAGGCAGCGCAGCAACGCCTCGTTCATCGCGAGGGCGTGCGTGCCGTCGAGCGGGCCGGTCATGATGAGCGTCGCCCCGCCGGGATGCTCGAGCACCGTGCGGCGCAGCGCGAGCCCGAACTGCTCGAGCCGCTCTGCCGCCGTGAGCCCCGCGTCGTCGAGCATCGCGAGAGGGATGCCCCCCATGACGCGCTCGACCATCGCCCGCAGCAGGCCGGCGCGACCGTCGACGTAGGTGTAGAGCGCCGTGGGCGTGAGCCCGAGCCGGGCGGCCACCCGCCGCACCGAGAGCGCGTCGACGCCGTGCTCGCGCACAAGCGCGAAGGCTCCGTCGATCACGTCGTGCTCGCTGAGCCGGCGTGCGGGGCCGGGTGGCGTCATGGATTCCCCCCTGGTGATCGTGCTCTTGATCACGAACACCGTACAGCGTACAGTGATGGACGCGATAACGGTGCACACTGTGCAGAGTTCTCGGAACACCCTGGCTCACTCCCCCGAAAGGCACCCCATGTCCGACCTCCACGTCATCTTCGGCACCGGGCCCGTCGCCCGCGCCACCCTCGACGCGCTCGTGCGGCGCGACGTGCGCGTGCGCATGGTCAACCGCTCGGGCCAGTTTCCCGGAGGCGACGCCCCGGCCGGGGTCGAGGTGCTCGCGGGCGATGCGCGCGACGAGCAGTTCGCGCGGCACGCCGCGGCGGGAGCATCCGTCGTCTACCAGTGCCTCAACCCCGAGTATCACGAGTGGATCGAGGTGTTCCCCGCCCTGCAGAACGGGGTGCTCGCCGCCGCCGAGGCGCACGGCGCCCTGCTCGTGAGCATGGAGAACGTGTACGGGTACGGCCGACCGGACGGTGCGCCCCTCACCGAGCAGTCGCCGCTGAACGCCCACACCCGCAAGGGTCGCCTGCGCAACGCCATGGCCGAGCAGCTGCGCCTCGCCCAGCAGGAGGGGCGCGTGCGGGTCGCGACCGGTCGCGCGTCGGACTACTACGGCCCTGGCGGGGGCATGGCCTCGCCGATGGGCGACCTGGTGTTCCCCGCCGTGCTCTCGGGCGGCACGGCGCGGCTCTACGGCTCGCCCGACCGCCTGCACAGCTACACGTTCATCCCCGACATCGGCGAGGGTCTCGCCGTGCTCGGCACCGACCCGCGAGCGGTGGGCCGCATCTGGCACCTGCCCAACGACCCGGCCCCGCAGACGTCGCGGCAGATGGTCGAGACGGCGTTCCGCCTCGCCGGCACCCGGGGGCGCATCGCGGGCACCCCGACGTGGATCTTCCGGCTGCTCGGGCTGCGCGACCGCACCATCCGCGAGGTCGTCGAGATGGCCTACGAGTTCGAGACCGATTTCGTCGTCGACAGCACCGCGATCGCGACCGAGCTCGGGGTCACCGCAACCCCGATCGACGAGGCCATCGAGCGCACGCTCGCTTCGTATCGCTGACTCGCCGCCGAGGGTGCGCTGATCGCCCGCCGACCGGCCGCTGATCAGCCGCGGCCATGCCCGCGGCGCCCCGTGATTGACTACCCCTCATGAGCTACGAGTTCGACGGCGTCGACGACGCCCAGCTCGAGCAACTCGCGTTCGGGCGGCAGGGCCGCGTCTACGACCGCGAGCTCGCCGAGGCCGCGCTGCGCGAGCTCGCCCGCCGTGCCGATGCCCGCCCCTCGCCGCCCGGTCGCGGGGCGCCTCTGCCCGACGCTGCCCACCCGTCCGACCCCGGCACCTCGATTCCCGCGGGCTCGCTGCCCCTCGAGGCCGATCCGACCGAGAACCATCGACGCCGGATGCGCGTCACGGGCATCATCGCCGCCACCACGGCCGCGCTCGCTCTCGTCGGCATCGCTCCCCTGATCACCGCCGCGCCGTCCACCGGCGACCCGCTCGCGATCTTCGAGCGCCCCGCGAGCGCCGCCGACGCCGCCTGGGAGACGCAGCTCACGCGTGACTACGTCTCGGGCATCACCCTCGGGCCGCGCACTATCGACCTGGGCGACGGACTGACCGCGGTGGTCTTCCGCTCGGCGGCCACCGTCGACGGTCGCAGCACCGCCTTCGACCCGTTCTGCCTCTGGGTCAGCGAGGGCGGCTCGGCGACCGCCCCGAGAGCGCTCAGCGGCACCTGCACGCTGCCCGAGCGGTTCGCCGAGGAGGGACTCCGCATCGACCTGCGCCCCAGCCCCCAGGGCGGCGGGCTCGACGTCGTGACGTGGGGGCCCACCGGCGACCCTCGGCTCGATCAGTACCAGTCGCCCTCGACGCTGAGCGGCGTGCGGAGCGTGCTCGACTGGCTCGTCTTCCCCAGTTACCTCGACGGCGATCCGCTCGCGATCGTCGACGACCCCGAGCGGCTGCTCATGGGGCCGTCGATCGTGCCGCTCAACAACGCCGCCGGGCTCGCCGGCCTCGATCTGCAGACCTGGGCCTACGTGCACGAGGGGCAGTCAGTGGACGACCCGGTGCTGTGCGTCGTGTCGCTCGTCACCGACCCGACCGCCGACCAGCTCGCCCCGCTCGAGACCCGCACGTGCGCCCCGCTCGATGCCGTGCGCCGCCAGGGTCTCGCGCACACCGTCACCTCGGCCGGCACCGACTGGGAGGTCGTGATCGGCGCCGACGGCGATGGCCGCAGCGATCGCGTGCGACCGGTCGACGCGGAGGGCTAGAGCGCGCGCGGGTGCGCGGTCGCCCAGGCCTCGCGCACCGCATCCGCCGTGACCAGCGTGTACAGCTGGGTGGTCGCGACGCTCGCGTGCCCCAGCAGCTCCTGCACGACGCGCACGTCGGCGCCGCCCTCGAGCAGGTGCGTCGCGAACGAGTGCCGCAGCGTGTGCGGCGACAGGTCGGCGGTGAGGGATGCCCGGGCCGCCGCATCCCGGATCACCAACCACACGCTCTGCCGCGACAGCCGCGCGCCCCGCGCGCCCAGGAACAGGGCGGGGGTCGCCGCACCCCGCGGAGAGAGCAGCGGTCGCGCGCGCACCAGATAGGCGTCGAGCGCCTCGCGCGCGTAGCGCCCGAGCGGCACGATGCGCTGCTTGCGCCCCTTGCCGAACAGCCGCACGGCCTCGGCGGCGGCGCCTCCCTCGCCCACGATGTCGTCGACGTTGAGATCGACGGCCTCGCTGACGCGCGCCCCCGTGGCATAGAGCAGCTCGAGCAGCGCGCGGTCGCGGAGGGCGACCGGGTCATCGCCGCCGCACGCCTCGAGCAGCCGCTCGACCTCGGCGATGCTGATCGCCTTCGGCAGGCGCTTCGGCTGCTTCGGCGGCCGCTGCTCGGCCGCGACATCGCGCTCGACCATGCCCTCCTCGGCGAGGAAGCGGTGCCAGCCGCGCACGCTCGACAGCATGCGGGCCGCACTCGACGCGCTCACGCCCGGTGACCCGTCGGCCGGCTGCCGCACCTCCGCGACGAACGCCGCGACATCAGCCTCTCCGATCGCCTCCGGCGCGGTCACGCCGCGCGCGGCGAGGAGGCGCAGGTAGCGCTCGAGGTCGCGACGGTAGGCCGCCACGGTGTGCGGCGAGCGCCCGCGCTCGAGCTGCACGTGGCGCAGATACCGCTGCACGGCCCGCTCGAGCTGCTCTCCGGTGTTGGTCTCCACCGCGCGCGCCTCGACCCCGCTCAGCCCCGCGAGCGGCGGGCGTGCTCGGCGAGCACGGCGGCCTGGAAGATGCCGTTGCGCACGCGACCGGCGAGCACCGCATCCACGGCCTCATCGAGCGTCACCCAGCGGCGCACGATGTCGGCCTCCTCCGACTCCCGTGCGAACGGCTCGGCCGCCGGCGACAGCACGGTCGCACGGAACACGTGGATCACCTCGTCCGAGCCGCCGGGCGAGGTGTGCATCGTGATGAGCGGCTGCCAGTCGGCGGCGACGAGGTCGACCTCCTCGGCGAGCTCGCGCTGCGCCGCCGCCACGGGCTCTTCGCCCTCGACGTCGAGCAGCCCCGCGGGCAGCTCCCAGTTGCGCGTCTGGATCGGGTGCCGGTACTGCTGGATGCTGAGCACGCGCCCGGCGTCATCCACCGCCAGCACGGCCACCGCGCCGGGGTGCTCGAGAAACTCGCGGACGAGCTGCCCCTCGCCGTACGCGAACCGCTCGCGGCGGATGTCCCAGACCGCGCCCGCGAAGGCCACGGCGCTCTCCAGCACCTCGACGCTCGAGGCCTCGTCCGAGAGCGGTGCCGCCGCGTCCGGCTGCTCAGCCGTCGGCTCGACGTCCGCTCCCGGGCCCGCCACGGCGTCGGTCACTCCGCCGCGCCCGACGCGCCGGAGTCGTCGGCGACCGTCGTGACCTCGCCCGTCTCGTCGTCGAACAGCTTCGAGGCGCGCTGGCGATCGAGCGCGGCTCCGACGAGGCCGCGGAACAGCGGGTGGGCGTGCGTCGGCCGCGACCGCAGCTCGGGGTGCGCCTGGGTGGCGACGTAGAACGGGTGCACGGCGCGCGGCAGCTCGACGTACTCGACGAGCGAGCCGTCGGGGCTCGTCCCCGAGAACACCAGGCCGGCCGCCGCGATCTGCTCGCGGTAGGCGTTGTTGACCTCGTAGCGGTGGCGGTGGCGCTCGTGGGAGACGGGGGCGCCGTACAGCTCCTCCACGATCGAGCCGGGGGCGAGCGCCGCCTCATACAGCCCGAGCCGCATCGTGCCGCCCAGGTCGCCGCCCGCGATGATGTCGACCTGCTCGGCCATCGTCGCGATGACGGGGAACTCGGTCTCAGGGTCGAACTCGGTGCTCGACGCTCCGGGCAGCCCGGCGACGTCGCGCGCGTACTCGATGACCATGCACTGCAGGCCCAGGCAGAGTCCGAGCGTCGGGATGCCGTTCTCGCGCGCGAACCGCAGCGCGCCGAGCTTGCCCTCGATGCCGCGAACGCCGAACCCGCCGGGCACGCAGATGCCGTCGAGCTCGGCGAGGTTCTTCGCCGCCCCCTCCGGGGTCTCGCACTCGTCGCTCGGAATCCAGCGGATGTGCACCTTCGCCTGGTGGGCGAAGCCGCCCGCGCGCAGCGCCTCGGTCACGCTGAGGTAGGCGTCGGGCAGGTCGATGTACTTGCCGACCAGACCGATCGTCACCTCGCGCTTCGGCTCGTGCACCGCGGTCAGCAGGTCCTTCCAGCGATCCCACTGCACGTCGCCGGCGTCGAGACCCAGCTGCTCGATGATGTAGGCGTCGAGGCCCTGGCTGTGCAGCATCGACGGGATGTCGTAGATCGAGGGCACATCCACCGCGTTGACGACCGCGGCCTCGTCGACGTCGCACATGAGCGCGATCTTGCGCCGGTTGCCGCTCGAGACGGGCCGGTCGCTGCGCAGCACGAGAGCATCAGGCTGGATGCCGATCGACCGCAGCGCGGCCACCGAGTGCTGCGTCGGCTTGGTCTTCTGCTCGCCGCTGGCGCCCATGAACGGCACGAGCGACACGTGCACGAAGAACACGTTGCGGCGGCTCAGCTCGTGGCGCACCTGGCGGGCGGCCTCGATGAAGGGCTGCGACTCGATGTCGCCGACCGGGCCGCCGATCTCGGTGATGATGACGTCGGGCTGCGGGTCGTCCTGCGCCTGCAGGCGCATGCGGCGCTTGATCTCGTCAGTGATGTGCGGGATCACCTGCACGGTGTCGCCGAGGTACTCGCCGCGGCGCTCGCGCGCGATCACCTGCGAGTAGATCTGCCCGGTGGTGACGTTGGCGGCCTGGCTGAGGTTGATGTCGAGAAAGCGCTCGTAGTGCCCGATGTCGAGGTCGGTCTCGGCGCCGTCATCGGTGACGAACACCTCGCCGTGCTGGAACGGGTTCATCGTTCCCGGGTCGACGTTGAGGTACGGGTCGAGCTTCTGCATCACGACGCGCAGGCCGCGCGCGGTGAGCAGGTTGCCGATGCTGGCGGCGGTGAGGCCCTTGCCGAGGGAGGAGATCACGCCCCCGGTCACGAAGATGTGCTTGGTCGTCCGTGTGCTCGAGCCCGAGTCAGAAGTATCCGCCACGGGCCTCTAGCGTATCCGACGCGAGGCCCTGCGACCCTCGACGCGCGGTGCGCCGTGAGCGTACAGTGTGCCGCATGCGCACCCCCGCCCGTCTCCGTGCCCTCACGACCGGCACGGCGGCCCTCGCCGCCGGGGTCGTCATCGCGCTCACCGGATGCGCCGGCACGAGCGGCGCCCCCTCCTCGGTCGCCCTCTCCGAGGCGCCCGGGTTTCCCGCTGATGCCCCGATCAGCGAGCCGCTGTTCGACGTCGACTGGCGCGGCGAGCCGGTCGGCTGGCTCGCCGACGATCGCGCGACGATCACGATCGTCAGCTATTGGAGCTCCTCGTGCCCACTGATTGCCACCGCAATCGACGTGCTCGACGACGCCACCGTGGCGATCGAGCTGCGCCCCGCTCCGGCCCAGGCCTGCACCGACGACCTCGCCCCGCACACCCATGTGCTGCCCGTGCCCGAGGGGTGGGGGCAGGGGGATGGACCGTACAGCGCCGAGGTCACGCGCGCGAACGACGCCTTCGGTGCGGCCGAGCCGGTGGTCACGACGACCGTGCTGTGGCCCTGGCCCGAGCCGGCGACGATCGCGACGCAGACCCTCCGCGGGGTGCCCGACGACGTCACCCTCCCTACCGACGCCCTCGACAAGGGCGAGCCCCTCGCGTTCTGGGGGCCCGATCGTCAGTCGCTGCGCGTCATCACGTGGGGCAGCTCGAGCTGCCCGCCGCCCGCGACGCTGCTGACGCTGGTCGACGAGTCCCGACTCTCGCTGGTCTTCGGGCCTCTGCCGGCCGGTCGGGCCTGCACCGCCGACTTCGGGCCGACCACCCACGTGTTCGAGGTTCCCGACGGGGTGGGCGCCGACGCGGTGACCCTCGACGTGCGCATCGAGCAGCGCGGCGGCAGCGCGCAGCAGTACAGCATCCCGATCGCTGACTGACGCGCCCGCCGCGCTCGGCGGCCCGCACGGGCACGCAGCACGCTGCCCGTGCCGCACGGCCGCCCGCCGCGACCGCAGCCCGCGCGCGCCTCAGCCGACGAGCTCGCGCGCCGTCTCGATGAGCTCGCGGGCGTGGGTGAGGCCCGACTCGCTGTCGGGCAGTCCGCTCAGCAGCCGCGCCATCTCGGCGATGCGCTCGTCGCCGTGCAGCTGCTGCACGCTCGAGGCGGTGACGTGCCCGTCGTGGTCTTTCACGACCCGCAGGTGGTTGGTGGCGAACGCCGCGACCTGCGCGAGGTGGGTGACGACGATGACCTGCGCCGTCTGCGCGAGCCGCGCCAGGCGTCGCCCGATCTCGATGGCGCTCGCGCCGCCGACGCCCGCATCGACCTCGTCGAAGATGAAGGTCGGAACCGGGTCGGTCGCCGCGATGACCACCTCGAGCGCCAACATGACGCGCGAGAGCTCACCGCCCGACGCTCCGCGCCCGAGCGGACGCGGCTCGGCGCCGGGGTGCGGCTGCAGCAGGATCGCCACCTGATCGCGGCCCGTCGCCGTGTAGTCGTCGCGCGGGGTGACCTCGACGGTGATGCGCGCCGACCCCATGGCGAGTGCCGCGAGCTCGGCCGTCACGCGCTCCGACAGACGGATGCCCGCCACGCGCCGCAGGTCGCTCAACCGGTCGGCGAGCATCATGACCCGGGCCCGATCGGCGTCGACCTCGACCCGCAGCGCCTCGATGCGGTCGCTGTCGTGGTCGAGCTCGAGCAGGCGCCCGCTGCCCGCGTCGAGGTAGTCGATGACCTCGTCGAGAGTCGGGCCGTACTTGCGCATGAGGGTGTTCAGCTCGGCGCGGCGCTCCTGCACGGTCTCGAGCTCGCGACCGCCGTCGCTGTCGAGGGATGCGAGGTACGAGGCGAGCTGCGTCGCGAGCTCCCCGACCACGAAGCCGGCGTTGGCCGCGGCCTCGACGATCGGCACCAGCGCCGCATCGTGCCCCGCCACGCGGTATATCGTGCGGCGCGCCGTGTCGATGAGCGAGAGCGCGTCGCGCGCCTCGTCGAGGCTCTCGCTGGAGATCATGTCGTGCGCCTGCGCGGCGGCGAGGCGGAGGTCTTCGATGTTGGTGAGGCGCTCGGCCCGCTCGGCGAGCTCGACGTCCTCGCCGCGGCGCGGCGCGGCCTGCTCGATCTCGGTCATCGCGAGCCGCAGCTCCTCCGCCTCGCGCGCGCGGCGGTCGCGCTCGGCGACGAGCACGTCGAGCTCGGACTGCGCCTCGTTCCAGCGGCGGAAGACCTCCTGGTAGTCGCCGAGCACCGCCGCGAGCTCGGGGCCCGCGAACCGGTCGAGCGCCTCGCGCTGCGCGGTCGACGACCGCAGACGGATCTGGTCGCTCTGCCCGTGCACGACGACGAGCTGCTGCCCGATCTCGTTGAGCACGCCGATCGGTGTCGAGCGACCGCCGACGACGGCGCGCGATCGGCCCTCGTTCGAGATCGAGCGGCTGAGGATGAGCACGCCGCCATCGAGGTCTCCCCCGGCGTCGCGCACCCGATCGGCGACGGCACCCCGCTCGTCGACGTGCCAGTGCCCTTCGACGAGCGCCTGCCCCGAGCCGGAGCGGATCGCCCCGGTGTCGGCGCGGTCGCCGAGCAGCAGGCCGAGCGCGGTGACGACCATCGTCTTGCCCGCGCCCGTCTCGCCGGTCAGCGCCGTGAACCCGGGGCCGAGCGGCAGCCGAGCCTCGCCGATGACGCCGAGGTTGCGGATGGAGATCTCTTCGATCACGAGAGGCGTCCCTCCTCGTCGATGGGGCCCCGCCAGCCGTGCACCGGCAGGGCGAACTTGTTGACCAGGCGGTCGGTGAAGGGGCCCGGGTGCAGCCGCGCGAGCCGCACCGGCGTCGATGAGCGCCGGGCGACGACGCGGGCGCCGCGGGGAAGGTCGACCGCCCGGCGGCCGTCGCACCACAGCACCCCGACGCCCTGCGTGCGGTCGAGCACCTCGACGGCGAGCGAGCTGTTCGGCCCCACGACGAGCGGCCGCGCGAAGAGGGCGTGGGCACTGAGCGGCACGAGCAGCAGCGCGTCGAGGCTCGGCCAGACGATGGGCCCTCCCGCCGAGAACGCGTAGGCGGTCGAGCCGGTCGGGGTCGACATCACGACGCCGTCGCAGCCGAAGCTCGACAGCGGGCGGCCGTCGACCTCGATGACGACCTCGAGCATGCGCTCGCGGCTGGCCTTCTCGACCGTGGCCTCGTTGAGCGCCCAGGTCTCGTAGACGACCTCCGAGCCGTGCTTCACGCGCACCGAGAGCGTCATGCGCTCCTCGACCAGGTAGTCGCGATCGAGAGCTCGGGCGACCGCGCTCGCGAGGTCGTCGCGCTCGCTCTCGGCCAGGAAGCCGACGTGCCCGAGGTTGATGCCGAGCAGCGGCGCCGACCCGCCCCGCGCGAGCTCGGCAGCGCGCAGGATCGTGCCGTCGCCGCCCAGCACGATCACGAGCTCGAGCTCACCCACCGCGATATCGGCCCCGAGCACACGCAGGGCGGCACCGTCGGTCGCGGCCCGCAGGTCGTCGAGCGACTCGGGGTCGACGACCGCGTGCACGCCCGCCGCCGTGAGCAGCCCGATGACGTCGACGGCCGCGCCGAGCGACTCCGGCCGCCCGGTATGCGCAACAACGAGGATGCTGCGCTCGCTCACGGTGACCCCTTCCGGGCGAGCTCGGCGGCGCGCCCCCTCCATTCTGACGGATGCCCTCCGTCGGTCGGCCGGAAGACGACCAGATACTCGTGGTTGCCGCCCGATCCGACGATCGGGGAGGAGAGCAGGGCTGCCACCTCGAGCCCGAGGTCGAAGGCGGCCCAGAGCACCCCCATGATGGCGTCCTCCCGCACCGCCGCGTCGCGCACGACCCCCTCGCGGATGCCCTGCCGACCGGCCTCGAACTGCGGCTTGATGAGCAGCACGAGCGGGGTCGCGGTTCCGACGGTGGCGACGATGGCGGGCAGCACCAGGCGCAGCGAGATGAAGCTGAGGTCGCCCACCACGAGGTCGGGGCGCTCGGGCGTTCCTGCCACGGCCGCGAGCCGCTCCGCGGTCAGGTCGCGCGCGTTCTCCCCCTCGACGACCACCACGCGGGGGTCGGCCCGCAGCTCGGGAGCGAGCTGTCCGTGCCCGACATCGAGCGCGATCACCTGGCGGGCGCCGCGCTCGAGCAGCACCTGGGTGAAGCCGCCCGTCGAGGCTCCGAGATCGAGGGCGAGCATCCCGCGCGCATCGATGCCGGCCGCGTCGAGGCCGGCGACGAGCTTGTGCGCCGCACGGCTGACGTAGCGGTCGTCGCCCTCGACGGCGATCGCGCTGTCATCGGCGACAGGATGCGCGGGCTTCACCACCGGACGCCCGTCGACGGCGACGCGCCCCGCCTCGATCGCCGCGCGCGCCATCGCCCGCGACCGCGCGAGCCCGCGGTCGACGAGGGCGGCGTCGAGCCGGCGTGGGCCGCTCGCGGCAGTGTCGTCGTGCGCGGCCGCGGGCATCAGGCCGATCGGCCGAGGTCGGAGTCGGAGGCCTCGAGCTGCTGGCGCAGCTCGTCGTGCACCTGCCGGAACGCCGCGGCTCGATCGCCCAGCGGCTGCTCGTCGATGAGGGCGAGCCGCGAGAGCAGGGCGCTCTCGAGCTCCGGTGCGTGCTCTCCGTCGGTCATGGTCATGACGATACCGCGAGGGCCATGAGCTGCTCGTCGACGTCGAGGCCGTAGATCTGCAGCCCGGAGGCGTAGATCGCGGCGGCCCCGGCCCGCAGCAGGTCGAGGGGGTCGGCTCCGGCACGCGCGACCCGCACGACGTGCTGCTTCATCCGCACCACCGCGCGGCCGACCTCGACGGTGCGCACGCCGTCGGCATCGACGTCGCTGCGCACCTCCGGATACGGCGCGAACAGCTCGCGCAGGTCGCCGAGGATGTAGTCGGGCTGCATGGTGGGCGGGGCGGCGAGCACCTGCTTGGCCCGGTCGATGCCGGTGAGCACGAGAGCGGTCGCGAGCCCGGCCCGCTTGCCGCCCATGATGTCGGTATCGAGCCGGTCGCCGATCACGAGCGGGTTCTGCGCCGCGAACCGCTCGCGCGCGACATCGAAGATCGCCGTCTCGGGCTTGCCGGCGAACACCGGAAGCCGGCCGACCGCCAGGTGCACTGCCGACACGAGCGTGCCGTTGCCGGGCGCCACGCCGCGCGCGACGGGGATCGTCCAGTCGGTGTTGGTCGCCACCCACGGAATGCCCGTGTGCAGCGCGAACGAGGCCTCGGCCAGGTGCTCCCAGCCGACGTGCGGCGCGAAACCCTGGATCACGGCAGCGGGGTGGTCCTCGGCCGACCGGGTGACGCGGAATCCCGCCGCCTCGACCTCGCTCACCAGTCCGTCGCCGCCGACCACCAGGATCACGGCGCCGGGCTCGACGAGGGTGGCCAGGATGCGCACCGCGGCCTGCGGGCTCGTGACGACGTCGGCGGCCTCGACCGCGAGGCCCAGTTCGCGCAGGTGCGCCGCCACCGACTCGTCCGTGCGCGAGGCGTTGTTCGTGATGTATCCGACCCGCACCGATCGGGCCGCGCGGGTGATGCTCTCGACGGCGTGCGGGATCGCGCCCGGGCCGGCATACACGACGCCATCGAGGTCGAGCAGCAGAGCATCCCGACCGTCGATCGGCGCCGCGGTCGTCGGCCTACCGAGCATCGTCGCGCTCGGTCGGCCGGTCGTCCTCCGCGCGCACGGTCGCATCCGCGACCGGCAGCGCGTCGCCCTCGAGCTCGACGATCTCGATCGTCTCGTCGCCCTCGGTCGCGAGCGCCTCGGCGAGGGCCTCGGCGGCGATGTCGGCCCGCCGGCCCCACTCGGCAGCCTCCTCGTCGCGGCCCAGCTCGGCCAGCACGACGGCGTAGGCATCGAACAGGGCCGGGCTCCAGCTGTACGCGGTCGACGCGTCGAGCTGCGGGATCTCCAGCTCGACGAGCGCCTCGGCGAGCTGCCCGAGATCAAGGCGCGCCCCGGACATCGCGATCGCCAGCTCGACGCGCGTTCCGACGCTGAGCGTGCGCCGATCCACCGAGCGGGCGAGCTCGAGCGCCTTCTCCGGCCGACCGAGACCGCGCTCGCAGTCGACCATGAGCGGCAGCTGCTCGTTCGAGCCGGAGATGCGCCGATGGGTGCGCAGCTCGCGCAGCGCGAGCGCGAAGTCGCCGATGGCGTACGCGGTGATCGCAAGGGTCTCGCGCGTGAGAGCGATGCGACCGGCGCGCCGCGCGGCCGCCTGCGCGTGCCGATGGGCGAGGGCGGGATCCTCGTCGATGAGCATCCCAGCCATGACGAGGTGCTGAGCGACGCGATCCGCGTTCTCCTTCGCCAAGGTCTTGAGCTCGTTCCGCGCGACGCGGTCGAGCTCTTTGCCGGTGATGCCTTCGGGGATCACCGGATCGTCGTGCCGGGGGCGGTCGTTGTCCCCTTCGGGCCTGTTCGGCCGCGCGGGCCGCCCGGCACCGGCCGGCCGAGGCCCGCGATAGCCGCTGCCGTCGCGCTGCGGAGCGCCGTCGCGCCTCGGCGCACCATCACGCTTCGGCGCACCATCACGCTTCGGCGCACCATCACGCTTCGGCGCACCATCACGCTTCGGGCCACTGCCCGACCTCCGATCGCCGGAGCCCTGCGGAGACCCGGGACGTCGTGGTCGATCGTCCCGCGACGGTCGATCCGCTCGCTCTGCCATCGGTGACTCCTCGTTCTCGTGCCCCGGATGCCCGGCGGCGGTCGACAGCAGCGCTGCCCAGTTCTATCGTGCCTTAACGCGAAATGGCCACCCATCACTGGGTGGCCATCTCACAAAGAAGTCCGGCGGTGTCCTACTCTCCCACGAGGTCGCCCTCGCAGTACCATCGGCGCAGAAGGTCTTAGCTTCCGGGTTCGGAATGTAACCGGGCGTTTCCCCTTCGCTATGGCCGCCGAAACACTATTGATTTATCAATCGTTTACGGACAGACACGCGATCACTGCTTTCACAGTGTCGAGTCTGTGCGTAGTTCTCGACCGTAAATCGAGAACCACAAAGTGGACGCGAGCAGCAACTCATTCTCTCGAAAGAGGTGTTGTCAAGTTATCGGCTTATTAGTACAGGTCAGCTGCAAGGGTCTTTAGTCCCCTCTTCCACATCCTGCCTATCAACCCAGTAGTCTAGCTGGGAGCCTCTCGCCCGAAGGCATGGAAGTCTCATCTTGAGGCCGGCTTCCCGCTTAGATGCTTTCAGCGGTTATCCATCCCGAACGTAGCTAATCAGCGGTGCTCCTGGCGGAACAACTGACACACCAGAGGTTCGTCCAACCCGGTCCTCTCGTACTAGGGTCAGATCCTCTCAAACTTCCTACGCGCGCAGCGGATAGGGACCGAACTGTCTCACGACGTTCTAAACCCAGCTCGCGTACCGCTTTAATTGGCGAACAGCCAAACCCTTGGGACCTGCTCCAGCCCCAGGATGCGATGAGCC
>JAIXXG010000021.1 GCA_027490915.1 Microbacteriaceae bacterium | reverse complement strand
TGCCCTCGGCCTCGAGGATCTGTGCCTGCTTGGTGCCCTCGGCGGTGAGGATGACGGCGCGGCGGTCGCGCTCGGCGCGCATCTGCTTCTCCATCGAGTCCTGGATGCTCGCGGGCGGGTCGATCGCCTTGAGCTCCACGCGGTTGACGCGCAGACCCCACTTGCCCGTCGCCTCGTCGAGCACCACGCGCAGCTGCCCGTTGATGTTGTCGCGGCTGGTGAGGGCCTCCTCGAGGTTGAGGCCGCCGACCACGTTGCGCAGGGTCGTCACCGTCAGCTGCTCGACGCCGGCGAGGTAGTTGGCGATCTCGTAGGTGGCCGCGCGCGCATCGGTGACCTGGAAGTAGATGACGGTGTCGATCGAGACCACGAGGTTGTCCTCGGTGATGACCGGCTGGGGCGGGAACGAGACGACCTGCTCGCGCATGTCGACAAGCGGCCGCAGCCGGTCGATGAACGGCACCAGCAGGTTGAGGCCCGGCTGAAGCGTGCGCTGGTAACGGCCCAGGCGCTCCACGACGCCGGCGTAGGCCTGCGGCACGATACGGATCGACCGCAGCAGCACCACGATCACGAAGATGCCGATGACCACCACCAATGCGGTCACGAACAGCTGCCCGAAGAACTCCTCGACCGAGATCATGCGGTCTCACCCCTCTCTGCGGGGGCGACCTCGGCGGTCGCCCCATCGATGCGGCGCACGACCACGCGGTCGCCCTCCGCCAGTGCCGCGGCCTCGTGCTCCAGCACGAGCCGCGCCGTCCAGGTCTCGCCGTTGGCGAGCTTCACGAATCCGGCGCCGTCGACGAAGGCCGAGGTCACGCGCGCCGTCATGCCGACCAGCGCGTCGACATTGGTGAGCGCCGGCGGGCGGTCGCGATCCAGCATCCGCAGCAGCAGCGGTCGGATGGTGAACAGCAGCAGGCCCGAGATGATCGCCGCGGCGAGGATCTGCACCCACCACTCGCCGCCGAGCAGGTTCGCCCCGAGCCCGCCGATCAGCGACCCGGCCGCGACCATCAGGAAGGTGAACTCGAGCGTGAGCACCTCGATGATCACGCAGACGACGACGAACACCAGCCACACGATCCAGAGGTATTGCGTCAGGTCGACCACGGGTTCCTCCTCGGCACGGCGCGTTGGGCCCACGCTATCACCGGGTGCTGAGCCTCCGTCGAGGTCGTCGCGAGCGCGCGACGAGGGGCCCAGCCGGTAGGGTCGAGAACCGTGAACACCCCTCTGCAGCCCGGCTCGCTCGCCGGCAAGACCGCCCTCGTCACCGGCTCGTCGCGCGGCATCGGCGCCGACACCGTCAAGTACTTCGCTGCCGCGGGCGCCAACGTCGTCATCAACTACCGCGCCAAGGCGCCGCGCGCCGAGAAGCTCGTCGCCGAGATCGAGGCCGCGGGCGGCCAGGCGATCGCCGTCGGCGCCGACCTCACCGACCCGGCGTCGGTCGCGGCGATGATGGATGCAGTGCGCGCCCGCTTCGGATCGCTCGAGATCCTCGTGCTCAACGCCTCCGGCGGCATGGAATCGGGCATGGGCGAGGACTACGCACTGCGCCTCAACCGCGACGCGCAGGTGAACGTACTGACCCAGGGCACCGAGCTCATGGGCGACGGCGGCCGGGTCGTTTTCGTCACGAGCCACCAGGCGCACTTCATCCGCACCGTGCCGACGATGCCCGAGTACGAGGCCGTCGCCCTGTCGAAGCGTGCCGGTGAGGATGCCCTGCGCGACCTCATCCCGACGCTCGAAGCGAAGGGCATCGGGTTCACGGTGGTCTCGGGCGACATGATCGAGGGCACCATCACGGCGACCCTGCTCGAGCGCGCCGCTCCCGGCGCCATCGACGCCCGCAAGGAGGCCGCGGGCAAGCTCTACAACGTGAGCGAGTTCGCCGCCGAGGTGGCGCAGGCCGCCGTCGACCCGGTTCCCGCCGACAACACGCGACTCGTGGGCGACGTCTCGTACTTCACCGAGTACCCGGCGACCGCGGGCCAGTAGGCGCGGGGGAGCAGGGCGGTGGCCCCGACGCCGGGCCTGCGGCGGACATCCCGTGTCATTCTCATGGATGGCGGGGGAGCAGCGCTGCTGTTCTTCACGGCGGCCCCCGACTCGACGCGATTCGCGCGCTGGATCACACCGGGCGGGGGAGTCGACGCGGGGGAGTCGCACGAGCAGGCGGCGATCCGCGAGCTGTTCGAGGAGACCGGGCTGGTCGTCGACTCCGTCGGCGAGCCCGTCTGGAGCCTCGACTTCGACGTCGCCTGGGACGACGCGGATCATGACCGCGGTCACGCCGAGTACTTCGTGGTGCGGTGCGAGCGGTTCGACCCGGTGTCGACGAACTGGACCGAGTCGGAGCACGTCGACATGACTCGGCACGGCTGGTTCACGGCCGACGAGCTGCTGCGCTCGGGCGAGCCGTTCGAGCCGTACGACCTGCCGCGGCTGCTGCGTCAGAACGCTCCGGAATGAACAGTGGTGCACGGCAGCTCTCCGCTTATGCTGGCCGCATGACGACTTCTCGCATTGCGGTTCGAGGAGCACTGAGCGCGCTCGGCGCCATCGCCCTCGCACTCGGTCCGGCGACAGCGGCGTCGGCGGCCCCCATCGAGGCCGGTCTCGTGCCCACCGACCCCGCGACGATCACAGCCGAGTACGGCCAGCAGTGGCAGATGCAGTTCACGAGCGACTACCAGCTCGACCAGTATCGCGCGATCACGGTCGACCTCACGGGAGTGCCCGGCACCGTCAGCGCCTTCGGGTGGGGCACGAACGAGGGCTATGGAGAGTGGCGTCTGAATGTCATCGGCGGGCGAGGGTCGCAGGTGCTCGACGCGGGCACCTACCGAGTCGGGCTCGAGATCTGGGCGTCGAGCTTCGGCCCTCCTCAGCTCCACGGCGTATCGCGCGCGACGCAGACCCTCGTGATCGAGCCGGCGGCCCTCACGACGTCGATCGATGTCGCTCCCGACGTGGTCGACCCGCAGAGCACGGTCATCACGATGCAGCTCGGGGGCTCGTGGTTGACCGAATCACCGGGCTACGAGTACCTCGCCCCCTGGAGCGCCGACGACCTGCAGTTCGTGCCGGCCCCACCCGCGGGCACCTGGTCGCTGACCGTCACCGATGACGCCGGCACTGTGCTTCTCGAGCAGCAGTTCGACACGCAGCGCGCCCAGCGACCTGCCGTCTCGTACCGCTGGGCGGACGCACCGGCGGCGACGCCGGTCGTGATCGCCGCATCATTCGCTCCCTCGGCAGACGAGGCGGGCAATTTCGCTGTGGCTCCCGCGGAGCCGATCGCGTACACGACGGGAGAGAGCACCCGTCCCATCGTGCAGGCTCCGGTCATCGACACCGTTCCGGTAGCGGAGTCGCCCACCGGTATCGCTCTTCCGCTCATCGCCCTGATCGCGGTCGCGGTGATCGGCATCGGCTCGGCGATCTCCGCTGGCGTGATCGCCCTGCGTCGGCGTCGGCCGAGGGCGTCGCTCGGCCTGCCCGATGCCGACTCGAACGCGGCCGAAGGAACGGATTCCGAGGGCGTTGCGGACGATGCGACGGTGCCGGTCGACGAGGACACGGAGACCGCCGAGGTCAAGGCAGGGGAGCGGTCGTGAAGCGCGCACTGCTCGGCGTGAGCGCGGTGCTCGCTGCCGTCGGGGCTCTACTGATGGCCCCCGCGGCCGTCGCCGCCGAGCGCGTGGAGATCGCGCTCACGGCACCGACGGAGGCGACTTTCTCCGATCCCTGGATGCTCGAGCTCCGTGTGACCCCGGCGCCCGGGGCCTTCGTGCCGCGCCTCGGCGAGTCGAGCGGCCACGTCGACGTCTACATCGACCAGCTGCCCGGCGTCTATCTCGAGACCTTGCCGGTTCAGGCGGACGGCAGGGTTTACGTCTCCGAACGCACCGACACCGCTTGGCTCCCACCGGGCACCTACGACCTGCGGGCGGTCTTCACCCCGGCCGCGGGCAGCGGGCTCGACGCCGCCCAGGCCCGGTTCCCCGCCGCCATCACGATCGCCCCGGCGACCGTCGAGGCGCGCAGTTCCGTCCTTCTCGCGGAGGACGGCTCGATGCGCATCGAGCTCGGCTTCGTCGAGACGGCGGAGGACACCAGGACGGTCGTGCCGGTCGGCGTGTGGTCGATCGCCGTCACGGAGGTGGACTCGGGGGAGCTGCTGGAGTCCTACGAGCTCGCCCAGGGCGCGGAGGTCGAGCAGTTCCTCGTTCCGATCGGCGCGGATCTGCCGGCGGGAACGGAGCTGAGCGTCGCCACGACCTTCACGCCGGTCGCCGAGTACCTCCCGGGGGTGGAGGTTGACGGTCTCGGT
>JAIXXG010000036.1 GCA_027490915.1 Microbacteriaceae bacterium | reverse complement strand
ATTCTCGGGCTCCCAACGGATGTCGCAGATGTCTCTGCCGCAGCCTGGGCACTGCACCCTGAGGACGAGCGCCCACGCACCGGCGCACTGCTCGAGAGCTGCCTGACCAACGGTGAGCCTTTCGAGCTCGAGAGCGTCATGCTGACCACGAGCGGCGAACGGCTGATGATCCGCACCATCGGCGAGGCCGAGCGCCGATCCGACGGGACCATCGTCGGAGCGCGCGGCGCCATTCTCGATGTGACTGCCGCGGCAGCGGCGCGCGAGCGAGAGCGCGCTCTCGAGGCACGGCTGACGGCGACGCTCAGCTCGATCGGCGACGGCATCATCTTCGTCGACGACCACGACCAGGTGACCTACGCGAACCCCCGCGCTGTCGCGATGTCGCAACGAACGGAGGATGAGCTGCTCGGCTCGCCGCTGTGGACGCTCTTCCCGGAGGCCGTGGAATCAGGGTTCCGCGACGCGTTCCAACGAGCGCGCGACACCGGTAGCCGCGTGGTGCATCGAGCTCTCTTCCCCCCGTACGGCCGCTGGTTCGAGACAACGGCGTATCCGACCGGCGAAGGCCTCGCCGTGTACCTGCGGGATGTCACCGAGGAGCAAGCGACTGTCGAGGAGGCACAGCGCGCGCAGGAGCGCCTCGCCTACCAGGCGGCGCTGCTCGATACGGCTCGCGACGTGATGCTCGTGCGCGAGATCGACGGCACCGTCCTCTACTGGAACAAGGCGGCCGCCGAGCTTTACGGCTGGTCGGCCGACGAAGCGGTCGGCCGAAGCGTGTATGACCTGATCGACATGGAACCCGCCGAGCGAACTGCATCGGTCGGCGAACTCATGCGCACGGGGTACTTCGCCGGAGAGGTGGAGCAGCGGACGCGCGATGGCCGCTCGATCATCGTCGATGCGCGATGGCAGCTCCTCCGGGACGAGACCGGAAAACCGACGGCCGTCTTCGCGGTCAACAGCGACATCACCGACTATCGGCGCGAACTCGAGGCGCGGCAGAGGGCGCAGCGCCTCGAGAGCCTCGGCACGCTCGCGGGCGGGATCGCGCACGACCTCAACAACGTTCTGACTCCGATCCTCATGTCCGTGCAGCTGCTCGCACAGGACGAGGCCGATGCGGAGCGACGCGAGCTGCTCGACACCGTGGAGACGGCCGTCAAGCGGGGAGCGGAAATGATCCGCCAGGTCTTGACCTTCGCGCGGGGCATCGACGGCCGGCGGGTGCCTGTCGATGTGGGCGGGCTACTCGATGACCTGCTCGTCCTCACCCGTGATGTGATGCCGCGCGGGGTCGCCGTCGAGGTGACGCGCGACGAACCCCTCCCCGTGATCACCGGCGATCCGACTCAGCTGCTGCAAGTGCTCGTCAATCTGGTGACGAACGCTCGTGATGCCATGGGCGACACCGGCCGGCTCTCGATCAGCGCCGGAACGCTCGAGATCGTGGACGAGTACTCCTCGGTGAGCCACGCAGCCACCCCCGGCACGTACCTGCAACTCGCTGTCGAGGACTCTGGCCACGGCATGACGGCGGACGTGACGGGCAAGATCTTCGAGCCGTTCTTCACGACGAAGCCGCACGGACGCGGCACGGGCCTCGGCCTTGCGACCTCGCTCGCGATCGTGCGCAGTCACGGCGGCTTCATGCAGGTCTACAGCGAACCCGGTCGAGGTACCCGCTTCACCATCGGCATCCCCATCGAGACCGATCCGAACGCCCCAGCCGCCCATCGCGGTGGCGACCCGATTGACCTGCCGCGCGGTCGCGGTGAGGTTGTGCTCGTGGTCGATGATGAGGAGGCGATCCGCACGGTCACGCGGCGCACACTCGAAGCGAACGGCTACCGCGTGATCACGGCCGCCGATGGCCGGGAGGCCATCGACATCATCGAGCACGGCGACGTCTCGATCGACCTCGTGCTGACCGACATGATGATGCCCGTGATGGACGGCGCGGCGACCTCGGCCTACCTCGAGGAGCACCATCCGCGCATTCCCATCATCGCCGCGAGCGGGCTGAACTCGGGGGGCGATACGACCGCCGTCGGGATGGGCATCGCGCGCTTCATCGGCAAGCCGTACACCACCGCAGCGCTGCTGACCAGCGTGAGCGATACTCTGCGGGAGCATCGGCTGCCACCGGAGGGGGATGGATGACCGCGTTCGAAGGCCATCAGTTGCGCGTCGTGATCGCCGACGACGACGCCTTCACGTTGTCGCTCGTGAGCAGCGGCCTCGAGAGCAAGGGCTTCATCGTCACGGCGGCGACGTCGGTGTCGCAGGCGCTCGAGGCCGTCCGCGCGGTCGATCCGCACGCGATCGTCAGCGACCTCAACTTCGGCACCACCGAGACCGGCGCCGAGCTGCTGCGCACCGTCGCCGACGAGTTTCCGTGGGTCGGGCTGGTCGTGCTCACCTCGCACCGCTCCCCCGAGCTCGCCGTGGCCAACCCCGAGAAGATCCCGGCAGGCGCGGTGTACATGGTCAAGTCGCAGCTGGGGCGCATCGATGACCTCGTCGACGCCGTGCACCGCGCGATCAGTGGGCAGCCGGTCGATGACGAGCTCGATGATGACGAGCGGGAGGACGACGTTCCGGTCGTGACGGCGGCGCAGGCCGAGGTGCTGCGCATGCTCGCCGAGGGCGCCTCGACCCGCGCTCTCGCCGAGGCCCGCGGCACGACGGTGCGTGCCGTCGAGACGATGCTGCACCGGCTCTTCATGGCGCTCGGTCTCGACACGAGCGAGAACGCGAACCCCCGCGTCGCCGCCGTGACGATGTGGCAGCGCGGGGGGATCCGCGTCCGCTGATCGTGATCTCGCGACCGCGCGACCGGGCGGCCTCGCGGCCGGGCGACCGCGCGACCGGTGCCGATCAGAACGGTGTGGCGGCCCCGACGAGAAGGCCGTCGGCCGGCTGCGACTCGACGGTGGCCGGGGACGACGCCTCGTCGGCTCCGGCTGCGCTCGACGCCGAGTCGTCGGTCTCGGCCTTGCTGGCGGTGACGGTGCGCACGAAGCTGGCGCGGCCCCAGGTGAGGTCGTGGCCCACCGCCTCGGCATCGATCTCGACGGTCGTGCCCGACTTCTCGCCGCTCTCCCAGTCGCGGATGCGCACCCGGCCGAGCACGATGACCCGCTGGCCCTTCTCGATCGACGTGGCGACGTGGGTGCCGAGCTGCCGGAACGCCGTGACGGTGTACCAGTTCGTGTCGCCGTCGACCCAGGCGTTCTGACCGCGGTCGAAGCGGCGCTGGTTCGACGCGAGCCGGAAGGACGTGATGGTGAGCCCCTCGCTCGTGACGATGTGGCGCGGGGTGGTGGCGACGAGGCCGGTGAGAGTGATGGTGTCGGACATGCTGTTCTCCTGACGGTTCGCAACGGCCCGGCGACGGGAGGCGCCGCCGGGTGGGCGCCGGCGGTTCGTGCCGGAGAACGCCGGCGCCCGCCGAGAGAGTGCCCGTGCAGTGCCGCCCGGAACGGTCGTGGCATCGAATACGGCGACGCCGCCCGCGCGAGGGACTCTGGGGAGGACGCGTCGCGGCGTCAGCGCGAGCGCCAGCCCGCGGCGTGCAGGCTGCTGACCGCATCGAGCAGCAGGTCGAGCGTGAAGGCGAACTCCGCCTCGGTGTCGCAGGCTCCCCCAGGCGCGCGCTGCGCGGTGTCGAGCGCGATCGCGACCACGTGCGGGTACCGCTCGGCCATGGCCGCGAGCTGGGCGGGGTCGACGGGCGCGGGCTCCGCATCCGGTGCAGTGGTTGACCCCGCACCGTCGGAGAACGCCTCCGGGCTGAACCCCCAGATGCGATGCCCCAGCGCGTGCATGGCGTGGTGCACGAGGTCGTACGAGAGCCCGCCGCGGCGCAGCTCGCCCGCCACGGCATCCATGTGACCGAGCACGGCGGGCGTGCGCTGGGTGGCGCGCTCGAGGGCGCTACGCAGCCAGGGATGCTCGTGCAGAGCATCCCGCGCCGCCATGATGCGCCCGCGCACCGCCGCGCGCCAGTCGAGCCCCGGTTGCGGTGCCCGGTAGTCGGCGACGATCTGGTCGATCATGCCCGCGACCAGGTCGTCTTTGTCGGCGACGTGCTTGTAGAGGGCCATCGGCACGACGCCGAGCTCGCTCGCGAGGCGGCGCATGCTGAGGCTCTCGAGCCCTTCCCGGTCGGCGAGGGCGACCGCCGCCTCGAGAACCCCGGAGCGGCTGAGCCGCCCGGCTGCGCGCGGCGTCGGCGGGGGCTCGCTTGACATGGTGTACATCGTACACCTAGCCTGGGCGCGCCGCATGGTGTACGCCGTACACCACGGTTGATCCCGAAGGAGCACCATGTCCCCCGACCGCCGTCTCGCCCTCTGGGCGGGCATCTTCTACCTGCTGACGTTCGTCACCTCGATTCCGGCGCTCGCGCTCAAGACGCCGCTGCTGGAAGGACGCGGCGAGACCGACCTCGCGGCCTGGGGTCTCGTGCTCGAGATCACCCTCGCCTTCAGCTGCATCGCGACTGCCATCGTGCTGCTGCCCATCACGCGACGGGTCAGCGAGGTGCTCGCCTTCGGATTCGTCGCGTCGCGCATCCTGGAAGCCAGTGCCATTGTCGCGGGGGTGCTGCCGGTCATGGGGCTCATCGCCCTCGGGTCGGACGACCCCGCGGCGCCGGCTCTCGTCGAGCTGCACGACGCCGCGTTCCTGCTCGGCCCGGCCTTCATGGCCTCGATCAACGCGCTGCTGCTCGGCACGATCATGCTGCGCGGCCGTCTCGTTCCGCGCGTGATCCCGATCATCGGCCTCGTCGGCGGGCCGCTGCTGCTGCTCTCGTCCTACGGCGTCGTGCTCGGCCTCTGGGAGCAGACCGGGCCCGTCGGGGCCATCGCCGCCCTGCCGATCGCCCTCTGGGAGTTCTCGCTCGGTGTCTGGCTGATCGCGCGCGGCGTGCGGATCACGCCCGCCGTCGCGCGCGCGTCAGCGCCTCAGGAGGCCTTGACGTAGGGGGCGTAGGACGCGCGGATCTTGTTGACCTTGGGCAGGGCGACGGCGAGGCAGTAGCCCTGCCCCGGGTTCTTCGCGAAGAAGTCCTGGTGGTACTCCTCGGCGATGAAGTACTTCCCGAGCGGGGAGATCTCGGTGACGATCCCGCCCTCCCAGTACTCGCTCGCGCGGTCGCGCGCCGCCTCGAACAGCGCCTTCTGCTCGTCGTCGGCGTAGAACATGGCCGAGCGGTACTGCGTGCCGATGTCGTTGCCCTGGCGGTTGAGCTGCCGCGGGTCGTGCAGGGTGAAGAAGACATCGAGGATGACGTCGGCCGGGATGACCTCGGGGTCGAAGGTCACCGCGACCGCCTCGGCGTGGCCGGTGGAGCCGGTGCAGACCAGCTCGTAGCTGGGGTTCTCGACATGGCCGCCGGTGTAGCCCGAGACCACGTCGTGCACGCCGTCGAGCACGCGGTAGACCGCGTCGAGGCACCAGAAGCAGCCGCCGGCCAGGTGGAAGGTTCGCATGGGCGAATACAACGGCCCGCCGTCGTGCACGAGCCGGGCATCCGCCGGTCGTACGCTGTGTTCATGGCCGACACCCACGACGCGTACCTCGCCGCCGCCGACCGCTACGAGCGCCTGGAGTACGCCCGGGTGGGCCGCAGCGGGCTGCGGCTTCCGCGCATCTCGCTGGGCCTGTGGAACAACTTCGGCGACGACCGGCCGCTCGCCACGCAGCGCGCGATTCTGCGCCGCGCGTTCGATCGCGGGGTCACCCACTTCGATCTCGCGAACAACTACGGGCCGCCCGCCGGCAGCGCCGAGCAGAACTTCGGCACGGTCTTCCACCAGGACTTCGCGCGCTACCGCGACGAGCTCATCATCTCGACGAAGGCGGGCTACTACATGTGGCCCGGGCCCTACGGCGAGTGGGGCTCGCGCAAGTACGTGCTCAGCTCTCTCGACGCGAGCCTGACGCGCATGGGCCTCGAGTACGTCGACATCTTCTACCACCACCGCCCTGACCCCGACACGCCGCTCGAAGAGACCATGGGCGCGCTCGCAAGCGCCGTGCAGAGCGGCAAGGCGCTGTACGTCGGCATCTCGAACTACGACGCCGATCAGACGCGCGCGGCCCACCGGGTGCTCGCCGACCTGGGCGTGCCGCTGCTCATCCACCAGCCCCGCTACAACATGTTCGATCGGCGCATGGAGGACGGCCTGCTGGATGCTCTGGCCGACCTCGACCTGGGCAGCATCGTCTTCTCGCCGCTCGCGCAGGGGCTGCTCACCGACCGGTATCTGCGCGGCGTGCCGGAGGGGTCGCGCGCCGCCGAGGGCCGTTGGATCACCGCCGACACGATCGATGACGAGTACCTCGACCGCGCCCGCGGCCTCACGGCGATCGCCGAGGCGCGCGGGCAGTCGCTCGCGCAGCTGGCGCTGCTGTGGGTGCTGCGCCACCCGCAGGTGACGAGCGCGCTCATCGGGGCGAGTAGCGTGCAGCAGCTCGACGCCAACCTCGACGCCCTCGACGCCCCTGCCCTCACGGCCGACGAGATCGCCGCGATCGAGCCGTTCGCCGTGCACGGCACCGGCTCGCGCCGCTGAGCCCGCGAGAGACCAGACGCGATGGGTTACCTCTACGCCCTGCTGGCCGCCGTGCTGTTCGGCGCGAACGGCAGCGTGACGAAGGCGACGATGGAGGCGGGCCTGACGCCCGCGCAGGTCACCGAGTTCCGCCTCGTCGGCACGGCGGTCATCGCCGGTCTCGTGCTGCTCGCGATCGACCGTCGGGCCTTCGTGCTGCCGCGGCGGCAGTGGCCGATCATGATCGTGCTCGGTGTCGTGGGCGTGGCGCTGCTGCAGGCGACCTATGCCGCGGCGGTGCAGATTCTGCCCGTCGGCATCGCACTGCTGCTCGAGTACACGGCTGTGCTCATGGTGGCGCTCGTGGCCTTCTTCATCTTCCGCGAGCCGGTGAAGGCCCGGTTGTGGGTGGCGATCGCCCTCGTGCTGCTCGGCCTCGCGGTCGTGGCGCAGATCTGGGCGAGCACGCTCGATGCGCTCGGTGTCGTGCTCGCGCTCGCGGCGGCCGTGTGCCTGGCCGTGTACTTCCTGGTGGGCGAGCGGCAGGTCGCGCGCACCTCGCCCCTGGCCGTGTCGTTCTGGACCATGACGATCGCGGCGATCTTCTGGAGCTTCGTCTCGGGCTGGTGGGAGCTCTCGCCCAGTGTGCTCGCCACCCCGGTCGACATGGGCGGCGTGCACGGCGAGCTGCTCGTGCCGATGGCGGTGCCGCTCGCCTGGAACGTCGTCATGGGGTCGTTCGCGCCCTTCCTGCTGAGCCTCGCCGCGCTGCGCCACCTGCCGGCGACGGCGGCCGGCATCGTCGCCTCGAGCGAGGTGGTCTTCGCCTTCGCGGTGGCCTGGATCTGGCTCGGTGAAGCGCTCGATCTCGTGCAGATCATCGGGGCGGCGATCGTGCTCGCGGGCATCATCCTGGCCCAGACGGCGCGGGCCTCGAAGACGGTGGTGGATGCGGACCTCGCGCTCGCCACGGGCCCTATCGTGACCGTGCGCCACACGGACGATTCCTCGAAGAACTAGCCCTGACCCCCGTTCGGGGGGTACCCTGCCCGACATGGACTGGGGGAACAGTTTTCTGCTGTGGCTGTCGTCGGAGGAGGGGTGGCGCGTGCTGTCGGGCGCGATCATCCCCGCGACCGCCATCATCGTCGCCGGCGTCGTCGCGGCGCTCATCGGTCGCGCATCGACGCGGCGGCTGATCGCGCTGCATGACCGCGACGCTCTGGCCGGGGCGCTCAGCGGCTTCCTGCTCGCCGGCCGCCGCGCCGCCGAGTGGCACGCGCTGAGCGACGTCGAGCGCGCGCAGGTCGACCATCTCGTCGCCGAGGCCGAGACCCGCATCCGGCTGCTGCCCCTCGCCGGCTCGAGCCTCGCGGCCAGCTGGGCCGCCCACGAGCTCGCGGCGATGAAGCGCGACTCGGCGGGCTTCCGCTTCCAGGCGCAGCAGACCCTCGGCGACTACCGCGATCGTCTCGTGGCGTGGAGCGAGAAGCCGCGGCACGCGAAGAAGCTGTTCGGGCCCGATCTCGAGCGCTGGCGCTTCGAGGCGGAGGGCGAGCCGAGCGCGTCGTGGGCGGAGGCGCCGGACGGCCGTGCGACGAGCGTGCCGGCGGGAGCCGGCTCGGGAGCGTCGACCGGAGCGGCGGGGGCCGTCGCGGCGGATGCACCGACGAGCACCTGGATTCCGCAGTCGAACCCCGACGAGCCCTCGCCCCTGACCCCCGAGCCGCCGACGGCGGTCGCGACGGCGACGGGCAGCATGCCGCTGATCATCACCTCGCCGCTGCCGGCAAGCCGGGTGCGCGACCGCGTGCTGCCCGCGAGCGCGGGCTGAGGCGGCGCCCCGCAGCTCGGCCGTCTCGGCTAGTGGGTCGCCTCGTAGGCCCGCCGCGACCACATCGACACGTGGTGGTGCATCTCGGGGATGAGCGGCTCGTGCTCGGGCTTCATCAGCACGCTGCGCATGATGCGCCCGCGCTCGGCGTCGTCATCGAGGTGGATGCCCCGGGCGCGCAGCTGGGCCGGCGTGACGACGTAGGTGGCCAGGTGCGTCTGCTGCGGGCGGGCCGTGTCGGCGGCGAAAGTGAAGATCGCGTGGCTCACCCGATCGAGCTCCGACATCGAGGTGACGCGCGGCAGGTAGGTGATGATGTCGAGCTCGGGGCGCTGGTACGGCTGCAGGATGTCCGACTCGGCGATGAGCCCGTGCCAGGTCTGCGCGGCGCGGTAGCCGGGCAGCACGATCGCCCCGAGCCCCTCGCGGGTGAGCGGGAAGACCTTGAGCGTCGCCCACAGCGCCGCGGCGCTCGCGCCCGCGCGCGAGCACTCGAGCTGGATCTCGCCGAAGTGCCGCTCGGTGCTCGCGAAGTAGGTGTACGGCGACTCGTGGTGGTAGAACCGCAGGATCGACTGGTCGGTGAACAGCACCGCGCCGCACCCGTAGGGCTGCAGGCCGTGCTTGTGCGGGTCGACCACGACCGAGTCGGCGTCTTTGATCGCCCGGAAGTGCCGCGCCGTCTCGGGGTCGAGCTCGTCGGCGATGATCGAGAAGAACCCGCCATAAGCGGTGTCGACATGCACGCGCGCGCCGTGGGCGCGGGCGAGCGGGATGATGTCGGCGAGCGGGTCGACCGCGCCGAGGCCCGTCGTGCCGAGGGTCGCCACGACGACGCCGATGCGCCCGGTGGCGAGCTCGCGCTCGAGGGCGTCGAGGCTCATGCGCCCGTCGGCCTCGGTCGGGATGCCCACCGTCGGCATGCCGAGCACCTCGCCCATGCGCGCGTGCGTGTAGTGCGCATCCGCGGAGTGCGCGATCGCCGTGCCGGGCGCGATCTCGCGACTCACCCAGAGCGCCTCGAGGTTGGCGGTCGTGCCGCTCCAGGTGAGGTGGCCCATGTAGTCGACCGGGTAGTCGAACATGGCGGCGAGCTGGTCGAGCACCTCGTGCTCCATGGCCGTCGTCGCGCGGCTCGCGTCGATCGAGTGGTTGTTGGGGTTGAGCTGCATCGTCGCGAGGTAGGCGGCCATCGCGACGGGATGCGGCGGCTTGAGCATCTGCCCCGCGTACTGCGGGTGGAAGTACGGGAAGTTGTCGTCGAGCCGCTCGACGAGCTCGGTGAGCACGGCCTGCACCTGGTCGGGGTCGACGTGCTGGCTCTCGTGCACCTCCCACTGCCCGTACGTGTCTTTGAGGGTCTGGATGCCCTGGATCGGCTGGGTCAGCAGCTCGGCCAGGGTGACGGCACGCTTGTGGCTCACGCCGCACTCCTTCGTGTCGGGGATGTGCAGCGAGTCTAGCGCCCGGTCGTTCGGGAGCGTACGACTTACGACTGGGCGGCGGAGCGGCCCCGGGCGCGCCGCGTCAGCGACTTCTGCATCATGACCACGCCGAGCCACCGACCGAACTTGAACCCGACGCGGCCCATCGCCCCGGTCTGCTCGAAGCCGAACCGGCGGTGCAGCGCGATCGAGCCCTCCGCCCCCTTGTCGGCGATGACCGCGATGACCTCCTTGACCCCGGCGGCCGCGGCGCGGTCGAGCAGCTCGCCCATGAGCGCGGTGCCGAGACCGCGCCCGGTGGAGGCCGGGCCCAGGTAGATGGAGTTCTCGACCGTGAAGCGGTAGGCCGCCTTCTCCTTCCACGGGTACACGTAGGCGAAGCCCAGCACGGTGCCCCCGGGGGCGACGGCGACGAGGAAGGGGTAGCCGAGCTCGCGCACGCGGGCGAACTTGGTGCGGACATCCTGCAGCGACCACGGCGACTCGTCGAAGGTGACGGTCGAATTGGCGACGTAGTGGTTGTAGAGCTCGCGCACGTGCGGCAGGTCGGCCTCTTCGGCCTCGCGCACCGTGTAGGCGAACGGCGGCTCGGGCTCGGGCTGCGGGCGCAGGTGAGCGGGCAGCTGGCGCCGGCGCTCGTACTCTTCGGCGAGCATCGCGCCCTCCTTCCTGCCCCCGCGACCCGACGGCGTCAGTCTACGGCGGGCCCGGGCAGCCGCCAGTCGATCGGCGCGGCCCCCTGCTCGCCGAGCAGGGCGTTGACGCGGCTGAACGGGCGCGACCCGAGAAAGCCCCGGTGGGCCGACAGGGGGCTGGGATGCGCGCTCGCGATCGTCGCGACGCCCCGCAGCATCGCGCCCGCGGCCTGGGCGTCGCGCCCCCACAGCACGGCGACGAGCGGGCCGCCCCGCTCGGCGAGGGCCTGCAGGGCTCGGGCCGTCACGGCCTCCCACCCCCGGCCGCGGTGCGACCCCGGATTCCCCGGCGCGACAGTCAGCACGCGGTTGAGCAGCAGCACGCCCTGATCGGCCCATGCGCTGAGGTCGCCGTGCGCGGCGGGCGGCACCCCGAGGTCGTCGTGCAGCTCGCGGTAGACGGTGGCGAGGCTGCGCGGCAGCGGTCGCACGCGCGCGTCGGTGGCGAAGGCGAGGCCGATGGGGTGCCCCGGGGTCGGGTAGGGGTCTTGCCCGACGATGACGACGCGCACATCGGCGAGCGGGCGGGCGAAGGCGCGCAGCACGAGGTGCTCGGGCGGCAGCCAGGGGTGCCCGGCGGCGGTCTCGGCCCGGAGGTCGGCGAGCAGCGCGTGCACGCGCGCGGCCTCGGGCGCGAGCGCGGCTGCCCAGTCGTCGGCCATGAGACCGCGCAGGGTGCCGGTGTCTGACGGCGGCGGCAGCGCCGGCGGCAGCGGCAGCGGCTCGGGCGGGGCGCTCATGCGAGCACGCTACCGGCAGGCGCGGTGCGACCGCCGCGCGCGCTAGCATCGCGGGATGACCGAGCCCGCGAGCGTCTCGTCCACCCCCTCGACCCCGTCGTCGAGCCCCGTCGGCTCGGCCCTGCAGGGCAAGGCCGGAGCCATCACCCTGAGCCTCGTCGGGTACCTGTTCTTCGTCGAGTTCGTGAGCGGCGTGCTGCAGGGCTACTACGTGCCGCTCATCAGCGACCTTGTCGCCTACCTCGGCATCCGCGACGCCGAGTTCAACTGGTTCGAGGCCGCGCAGCTGCTGCTGAGCGCCCTCGTCGTGCCCGTGCTCGCGAAGCTCGGCGACATGGTCGGCCACAAGCGCATCCTGCTGATCTCGACCGTGCTGACCGCCGGCGCGAGCTGGTGGCTCGTCTTCGCCGACACCTTCTGGGTGTTCCTGATCGCGTGGGCGCTGCAGGGCTTCTACGTCGTCTGGCTGCCGCTCGAGGTGGCGCTGATCTTCGACCGCGGCCGCCGCACGTCGACGGGCGCCTCGCAGACCCGGCGCGCTGCCGGCTACCTCGTCGTCGCGCTGGAGGCGGGCGCCATCGCGGGCGCCCTCGGCGGCGCGCGCATCTTCGCGGCGTTCAACGAGAACGTCGCGCTGACCCTGTCGATCCCGGCCATCGCCGTGACCGTCGCGTTCTTCGCCATCTGGTTCGGCGTGCCCGAGTCGACCCCGCAGCCCGGGCGTCGTCTCGACACCACCGGCTTCGTGCTGCTCACGATCGCGCTGCTGACGATCACCTCGGGTCTGACCTTCCTGCGCATCAACGGCCCCGCCACCTGGTGGGTCTATGGCCTCATGCTGGTCGGGCTGCTGCTGCTCTACCCGTTCGGCCGCTGGGTGCTCAAGCACCCCGACCCGGCGATCGACCTGCGCGTGCTGCGGCAGCCCAGCATGTGGCCGGTGCAGCTGACGGCGGGGCTCGTCGGCATCAGCATCCTCGGAGCCCAGGCGCCGCTGAGCACCTTCGCGGGCACCGACCCCGCGAACGGCTTCGGTCTCGGGCTCGACGCCTCCGAGCGCTCGTACATCATCGGCGCCTACCTCGTGGCGATGATCATCGGCGCCCTGCTCTTCCCGCTCGTGTCGCGGCGCACGACGCCTCGCATCGCGCTCATCTCGGCCACCGTGCTCGTGGCGATCGGCTACCTCGCCTTCCTCATCAACAACGCCACGGTCGTCGGCGTGACGCTCAACATGGTCGTGGCCGGCATCGGCTCGGGGGCGCT
>JAIXXG010000099.1 GCA_027490915.1 Microbacteriaceae bacterium | reverse complement strand
GCATCATCTACATCGACGAGGTCGACAAGATCGCCCGCAAGGCCGAGAACCCCTCGATCACGCGCGATGTCTCGGGTGAGGGCGTGCAGCAGGCTCTGCTGAAGATCCTCGAGGGCACGGTCGCCAGCGTTCCCCCGCAGGGCGGTCGCAAGCACCCGCACCAGGAATTCATCCAGATCGACACCACGAACGTGCTGTTCATCGTCGCCGGCGCCTTCGCCGGGCTGGAGGACATCATCAGCCAGCGCGCCGGCAAGCGCGGCATCGGCTTCGGTGCTCCGCTGCACGACAAGTCGCTCGAGAAGAACCTGTTCAGCGAGGTGCTGCCGGAAGACCTGCACAAGTTCGGGCTGATCCCCGAGTTCATCGGGCGCCTCCCGGTAGTCACCACGGTGGCCCCGCTCGACCGCGACGCCCTCATCGACATCCTCACGACGCCCCGCAACGCCCTGGTCAAGCAGTACCAGCGCATGTTCGAGCTCGACGGCGTCGAGCTGGAATTCGAGAAGGATGCCCTCGACGCGATCGCCGACCTCGCCGTGCTGCGCCAGACCGGTGCGCGCGGGCTGCGCGCGATCCTCGAAGAGGTGCTCGGGCCGATCATGTTCGAGGTGCCCTCGCACGACGACGTCGCCCGCATCGTGGTGACCCGCGAGGCGGTCATCGAGAACGCCGCCCCGACGATCGTTCCCCGCACCGTTCCGGCCCGCCGCGAGAAGTCGGCGTAGTCGCGGGGCCCGTACGGCCGAGAGGGTTACTCTGGCCGCATGAGCGAGTCTCTGCGCGATCGGCTGCGGGCCCTTCCCGCCTTCCCCGACGACCTTCCCGAGTTCGACCCCTCGCGGGCCCCGGAGCGGGCTGACCAGCTCTTCCTCGAGTGGCTCGAGGAGGCGCTCGCCGCCGGGGTGGCCCAACCCCACGCCTTCACCCTCTCGACGGCCGGACCGACCGGGCACGTCACGGCGCGCACGCTCATCCTCAAGGATCTGGTCGACGGCCAGTGGGTGTTCGCCGGCGCGCGCTCGACCCGCAAGGGCATCGACCTCGCGGCCAACCCGAGTGCCGCGCTGACGTTCTACTGGCCCGAGGTCGGCCGCCAGGTGCGCGTGACCGGCGAGGTGGAGGAGCTCTCGAGCGAGGTCGCCGCCGCCGACTGGGCCGCGCGCCCCGCGGTCACCGAGCCGCACAACCCCGACTGGGCGGCCTGGGCCCTCACGCCGACCGAGGTCGAGTTCTGGCAGGCCCGCCACGACCGCCGGCACGTGCGGCACTGGTATCGCGCCGGATCGTGAGGGAATGACGCGCTGCGCGTCAGCGGTCTGCGATCAGTGACCGAACGGCCGCGACCCCGTCGCGGGGGTATTCGCGGTGCTCGGAGAAGACCTGCTCCAGGAGCGACAGCAGTCGACGGCCCAGTTCGACCTCCGGCTGACGGATCGCCTCCGCGAGGCTCTGGGCGAGGCTTGGGTGCGTGAGCTCGAATCGTCGACGCGGGTCGAGGAGGTCGGCGCGGGCATCCGGAGGCGACGTGATGGAGACCGCCGACAGCAGGTGGCCGACCGCGTCATGGCGCAGCATCTCCCCGCCGGCGAGCACCTCGCCCCGGAGGGCCTTCCCGACGCCGATGCGCACGGTCGCGACGACGAGCTGAAGCTCGCCACGGAGGTCGCCATCACGCGTGTGCTTCGATGCCGCAACGGCGTCAGCCACGGCCTGTGCGACGCCGCCCCGATCGAGGAGCACGTCGTGGTGGTGAACCGCCCAGCTTCTGATGCTGTCGACCGTGGCGACACCGAGCTCGATCACGCGGCCGTCGGCGAAGAGGAGCTTCGCGCCTCCGTGCCACTCCACGACATCGATCACCAGCTCGTCCCCGTCGGGCAGCCACTCGCGTCCGAAGCGGAAGGTGTCTTCGTGGCCCGCAGCCACGACGATGGCCAGGTCGTGGTCGCTCCACTCATCCACGCGCCAGCGCTCGGCGGTCGAACCCATGCCGACCAGGCCGACGACACGAGGGTCGGCCGCGAGCAGATCGCGGACGGAGGTCAGGTAGGCCTCGAATCGTTCGAGTGTGGTGGTCATCCCTCGGTCCTCCTCTGATCTCGGGCAGATGCTTGACATGCTTCGGAACTTCATTCTAGGGTTTGTTTAGTTCTGAAGTAAGGAAAGAGCAATGGCGCTTCGCCCGATGGCACGCACCGACGTCAACCGGTCGGCGATCCTCGCGCATCTCGGCGCGCACGGTCCGGCGTCGCGTGCCGATCTGGCCCGCGCGCTGTCGCTCTCGCCGGCCCTCATGACGCAGCTCTCGAAAGACCTTCTCGCCGACGGGCTCATCCGCGAGCTCGCCCACCAGCCCAGCCAGGGCGGGCGGCCCGCGCGCATGCTCGGCCTGGTCGCGAGCGCCGGTCGCGCCGTCGGGGTCAAGGTCGCCGCCGATCACCTCGCCTTCGTCGAGGTCGGCATCGACGGATCGGTCGGCCGCACGGCGAGCGAGCCCTTCGACGCCGCGGCGAGCACCGTGCTCATCGAGCTCGCCGACCGGCTGCGCCGCTTCATCGCCGGCGGCGCCGACACCCCGCTGCTCGGCGTCGGCGTCGGCGTTCCGGGCGACGTGGATGCTCAGGGCACGGGCGTCGTCAACTCCACCCAGCTCGGCTGGACCAACGCGCCGATCGGCGCCACCCTGCGCCGCGAGCTGGGCCTGCCGGTGCTCGTCGAGAACAACGTCAACGCGGTCGCTGTCGCCGAGCGCCTCTACGGGCTCGGCCGCTCGCACAGCTCGTTCCTCGTCGTCACCATCGGAACCGGCATCGGCGCCGCGATCGCCATCGACGGTGTCATCGTACGCGGCACCAACGGCGGTGCGGGCGAGATCGGGCACATCCCCGTGCGCGACACCGGCCCGCTCTGCACGTGCGGCAACCGCGGATGCCTCGAGACCTTCCTGAGCGAAGACGCCCTCGTGCACACCGCGCGCGAGCGCGGCGTGATCGCCCCGGAGGAGGGCATGGCGGCCCTGCGCGCCGCCGCTCGCCGGGGGGCGACGGATGCCCAGGCCGTGTTCGAGGAGGCCGGCCACCTGCTCGGCCGCACCCTCGCCGGGCTCGTCCACGCACTCGACCCGGAGATCATCATCGTTCTCGGCGAGGGCACGGCCGACTGGCCGCACTGGGCGTTCGGTTTCGAGCCGGCCTTCCGGGCCGCCCTCATGCCCTCGCGGCGCGGCGTCGCGGTGGCGGTCGAGAGCTGGCAGGACGACAGCTGGGCGCAGGGCGCCGCGAGCCTCGTGCTCGCGACCCCGTTCGACGCCGACGGCGTCGCCGGCGAGCAGGGCGACCTCGTGCGGCAGCGACTCGTCGACCAGGCGGCACCCCAGGGGGGTGACGGGGCATGAGCGTCTCGACCCTGCAGACGAGCCTCGTCGAGCGGGCATCCGTGCCGCCGCCGCCAGCACCGCTGCCGACCGGTGCCGCGCGCTCGGGCAGAGCGCGTCGAGTGCGCTACGGATTGACCGTCGCCGCCTTCCTGCTGCCGAGCGCGATCCCGCTCTTCCTGTTCGTCATCGTGCCGATGGTCGGAGCGGCATGGATCGCCTTGAACGACTGGAACCTCATCGCCCCGATGCGGTTCGTGGGCCTCGAGAACTTCGCCGAGCTGCTCGCCGACCCGCGCACCGCCGCCGTGTTCGGCAACACCCTGTACTACATCGTCGGCTACCTGCCGCTGGTGTACGTGGGCGGCCTGCTGCTGGCGCTCGCGCTGAACCGAGCGCTGAAGGGCCGTGCATTCTGGCGCGGCATCTACTTCCT
>JAIXXG010000134.1 GCA_027490915.1 Microbacteriaceae bacterium | reverse complement strand
CGGCAGCGAAGAAGGAGCTGGCCGAACACGCTTTCAGGGTACACCCGCGGCTGACAGGGCGCTGAACGCGGCACCGGATGCTCTGCCGTCAGCCTTTCGGATGAAAAGGCTCATCCGCTCGAGTGAGCCGCGCGAGTTTCGCTCGGCTGCGGGCCGCGCGGGCCCTACCGTGGCGGACATGTTCGATCGACTCATTACGTGGTTCACGCCCGAGCGCCGTGCGCGCATCGCCTTCCCGCTCGAGATCGCGCTCGGGGCGTGGCTCGCGCTCGCAGTGCTACTCGATCAGCAGTGGTGGGGAGGCATTCTGCACGCAATGCTCAACGTGGGCATCGCTCTCGCAGTGGGAGCCGGTGTCGCACTGCACCGCGTGCGATCTGACTTCGCCCAAGTGGGCTTGCTCGCTGGAGCACTTGGCATCCTCCTTGCCATCCTCGAGGGTGGACTCTACGGCGCGGGCTCATCGCCGCTCATCCTCCTCGGCGCAGCGATCATCGTCTTCGGCGGGGCCGCGTACGGTTCGCCACTGGCTCGACGCGTTTCACTCGTGGTGTCGATTCTCGTCGCCGTCGGTATCGCGATGATGATTCTGTTCGGGGGCGCGGATGTCTCGGGCGTGCGGTTCGTGTCGCTCCTCGCCCAAGTGCTGATGTGGATGATCTGGCCGATCATCGCGATGCTGCCCTGGGTACTCGGCGAGCTCGTGCGCAGCATCCGGAACCGCCGCCAGCTGAGCGCGACCGTCGCGACGGTCAGCACCCAGCGCGACGCCGCCCTCACGCGCGCCGACCTCGAGGCCGAGCGCACCCGCGTCGCGCGCGACGTGCACGACATCGTCGCGCACTCCCTCACAGTGGTGATCGCGCAGGCCGACGGGGCGCGGTACGCGACGGCGGGAGACTCCCCCGCGGCGGCCGACGCCTTCGAGACGATCGCGCAGACCGCGCGGGATGCCCTCGCCGACGTGCGCGTGCTGCTCACCGAGCTGCGGCACACGCAGGAGGCCGGCCCGCAGCCGGGGCTCGACGACCTCGACGCCCTACTCAACTCGATGCGCGACTCGGGGCTGTCGCTTGAGGTGCGCGAGTTCGGCGACCGCGGGCGCCTGACCGAGTCGCGCGAGCTCGCGCTCTACCGCATCGTGCAGGAGTCGCTGACGAACGCGCTGCGGCACGGCGACGGAGCCGCGACGCTCGAGCTCGAGTGGGGCGAGCAGGCCGTCGACCTCGTGGTGACGAATGGTGCGGCGGCGGGGCATGAAGAATCGCAGACTCCCGAATCCAAGGACCGCGGGCACGGCATCGACGGGATGCGCGAGCGCGCATCCCTCGCCGGAGGCGAGTTCAGCGTGCACGAGGGCGACGTGTTCCGCGTGCGGGCGCGGCTGCCGCTCGAGCCCGAGGTCGCCGAGGTGCTCACGTGACGACGATCCGCGTGCTGCTGGTTGATGACCAGCCGCTGTTCCGGCGCGGGGTGCGCATGCTCGTCGACTCGCAGCCTGACCTGACCGTGGTCGGCGAGGCCGGCGACGGCGAGCAGGCCGCCGCCGTCGCCGCCGCGACTCTGCCCGACGTGGGCCACATGGACATCCGGATGCCGCACGCCGACGGCATCGCGGGCACGGCGGGCCTCCTGCGATCAGCGGCGGAGGCGGGGCGCACGCCGCCGCGCGTCATTGTGCTGACCACGTTCGATCTCGACGACGCGGCGCTGCGCGCGATCCGCGCAGGGGCGAGCGGCTTCCTGCTGAAGGACGCCGAGCCGGAGTTTCTGCTCGCGGCCATCCGCGCCGTGCACGGCGGTCACGCGGTCGTCGCGCCCGGAGCCATCGCCGACCTCCTGGCCCATGTGGGGCCCGCACCGGATGCTCGCCGCGCCCGCACGTCCACCGAACTCTCTGCGGCGCGCGATGCGGCGCTGCCCACCCTCAGCAAGCGCGAGCGCGAGATCTTCACCGCCGTCGCCGAGGGACTCAGCAACGCCGAGATCGCGGCACGCGAGTTCGTGAGCGAGGCGACGGTGAAGTCGCACGTCGGTCGCATCCTCGCGAAGCTCGGCCTGCGCGATCGCGTTCAGGTCGTGCTCTTCGCCCACGACCACGGGCTGCTGCCGCGGCGCTGAGCCGCGCTGAGCGGCCCTAGAACCCGAGCTTGCCGAGCTGCTTCGGGTCGCGCTGCCACTCCTTGGCGACCTTCACGTGCAGCTTGAGGAAGACCCGGGCGCCGAGCAGCTGCTCGATGCCGACGCGGGCGCGGGCGCCGACCTCGCCGAGGCGCGCGCCGCGGTGCCCGATGACGATGCCCTTCTGGCTGTCGCGCTCGACCCACACGTTGGCGTAGATCTCCACCAGGCCGTTGTCGCGCGTGTTCATCTCGTCGATGGTGACGGCGAGCGAGTGCGGCAGCTCGTCGCTCACGCCCTCGAGGGCGGCCTCGCGGATGAGCTCGGCAACGCGGTCCTCCGTCGACTCGTCGGTCACCGCGTCGGCCTCGTACAGCGGCGGCGATTCGGGCATGAGCGCGATCAGCTGCTCGGCGAGCAGATCGACCTGATCCCCCGTGAGCGCCGACAGCGGGATGACGAGATCCCACTCCCGCAGCTCCGACACCGCGAGCAGCTGCTCGGCGACCTTCGCGCCCCCCGCCGTGTCGGTCTTGGTGACGATCGCGACCTTCTTCACCCGGCCGACCGCGTCGAGCTGCTCGTTGATGTAGCGGTCGCCGGGCCCGATCGGCTCGTTGGCGGGCACGCAGAACCCGATGACGTCGACATCGCCGAGGGTCTCCTGCACGACCGCGTTGAGCCGCTCGCCCAGCAGCGTGCGCGGACGGTGCATGCCTGGCGTGTCGACGACGATCAGTTGGCCGGATGCTCGGTGCACGATGCCGCGGATGGCGCGCCGCGTCGTCTGCGGCTTCGAGCTCGTGATCGCGACCTTCTCGCCGACGAGCGCGTTGGTGAGCGTCGACTTGCCGACGTTCGGCCGCCCGACGAAGGTGACGAATCCGGCGCGGAAGGACTCGGCCGAGGGGGTGGCGCCGCCGCGCGGCTTTCGCTCGCTCACTCGTCGACCTCCCCGTCGCGACCCTCGCGGTCGCCGGCGAACGCGATGCGGGCATCCAGCAGCGCCTGATCGGCCTCGACGAGCACGGTGACGACCTGCTTGCCGCGGCCCTCGACGCGCTCGGCGGTGAGGTGCAGACCGTCGACGGTGACGGTCGACCCGCGCACCGGCAGGCGCCCGAGGTGCTTCGCGAGCAGGCCGCCGACGGTGTCGACATCGTCGTCGTCGAGCTCGATGCCGAACAGGTCGCCGAGCTCGTCGATCGGCAGCCGCGCGCTCACGCGGAAGCGGGTGTCGTCGAGCCGCTCGCTGTCGGGCGACTCGCGGTCGTACTCGTCGACGATGTCGCCCACCAGCTCTTCGATGAGGTCTTCCATGGTCACGAGGCCGGCGATGCCGCCGTACTCGTCGACGACGAGCGCGAGGTGGTTCGACTCGAGCTGCAGCTGCCGCAGCGCGTCGTCGGCCTTCTTCGACTCGGGGATGAACAGCGCAGGCCGCGCGAGCTCGTCGACGAGAGCGCTCGCGGCGTCGGCGGGCCGCTCGAACGTGAGCCGCGCGGCATCGCGCAGGTACACGACGCCGAGCACCTCGTCGGTGTCCTCGCCGACGAGGGGCGCGCGCGAGTGACCGGTGCGCAGGAAGAGCGTCATGGCATCGGCGACCGTCGCGCCCTGCTCGAGCACGACCATGTCGGTGCGGGGCACCATGACCTCGCGCACGATCGTGTCGTTGAACTCGAAGATCGAGTGGATGAGCTCGCGGTCCTCCTCTTCGAGCACGTCGAGCTCGGTGGCCTCATCGACCATGCTCAGCAGCTGCTCCTCGCTCGAGAAGCTCGCGCTCGAGGGGCGGCCGGGCGTGACGCGGTTGCCGAGCGCGACGAGAGCATCCGCCAGCGGACCGGTGATGATGCGCACCGCCCGGATCAGGCCGTCGAAGGTGCCGATCATCGCGCGCGGGTGGGCACGGCCGACCGAGCGCGGGCTCGACCCGACGAGGATGAACGAGACGCCGATCATGATGCCCGCGCTGATCAGCAGCACCCACCACCACTCGTCGATGAGGGTGGCGAAGCCGATGGTGACGAGCACGGCGGCGATCGTCTCGGCCACGATGCGGAGGAAGTTGAGCGCGTTGACGTGCGCGCCCACATCGGCCGCCACGGCGTGCAGCCGGGCCGGGCGCTTGCGCGTCGAGGCGATGTCGACGAGCTCGATGCGGCTGACGACACCGAGGGCGGCATCGAGGGAGGCGAGCAGACCGCCGATGCCGACGAGCAGCAGGGCGACGAGGAAGAAGATCAGGGTCGCCGTCACCGGCGCCGCCTCCGCTCGTCGAGCGAGAAGCTGACGAGGATGTCGCGCTGCACCCCGAACATCTCCTTCTCGTCGTCGGGCTCGGCGTGATCGAAGCCCAGCAGATGCAGGATGCCGTGCGTCGTGAGCAGCAGCAGCTCGTCGAGCGTGGAGTGCCCCGCGGCCTCGGCCTGCTGCACCGCCACCTGCGGGCACAGCACGATGTCGCCGAGCAGCCCGGGCGGCGTCGGCTCGTCATCGCTGCCGGGGCGCAGCTCGTCCATCGGGAAGCTCAGCACGTCGGTCGGGCCGGGCTCGTCCATCCACTGCACGTGCAGCTGCTCGATCGCCGCCTCGTCGACGAGCACGATCGCGAGCTCGGCATCGCGGTGCACGTTGAGGTGATCGAAGGCGTGCAGAGCCAGCCGCTGCAGGGCGGCCTCATCGACCGGGATGCCCGACTCGTTGTTGATCTCGACTGCCATGGTCTAGCGCCCTCCCGCCCCAGGCCGCGGGCGCCGAGGCTGCCGGTCGCGCGGCAGCCCGCGTCGCCGCTCTTCGCGGTAGGCGCCCTCGACGGGGTCGGGCAGGCCGTTCTCGCGCGCGTGGCGCCGGGCCTGCTGCTCGGCGTCGTACTTCGTGTACGCATCCACGATGCGGCCGACCAGCGAGTGCCGCACGACGTCGTCGGAGGTGAGGCGCGCGAAGTGGATGTCGTCGATGCCGTCGAGCACGCGCGTGACGAGCTGCAGTCCGCTCGCGCCGGTCGGCAGGTCGATCTGCGTGATGTCACCGGTCACGACCATGGTCGAGCCGAAGCCGAGACGGGTGAGGAACATCTTCATCTGCTCGGGCGTCGTGTTCTGCGCCTCGTCGAGCACGATGAACGAGTTGTTGAGCGTGCGGCCGCGCATGTAGGCGAGCGGCGCGACCTCGACCACGCCGGTCGCGAGCAGCTTCGGCACGAGCTCTGGGTCCATCATCTCGTTGAGCGCGTCGTAGAGCGGCCGAAGGTACGGGTCGATCTTGTCGGTGAGGGTGCCGGGCAGGAAGCCCAGCCGCTCCCCCGCCTCGACGGCCGGCCGCGTGAGGATGATGCGGTCGACCTCCTTGCGCTGCAGCGCCTGCACGGCCTTCGCCATCGCGAGGTAGGTCTTGCCCGTTCCGGCCGGGCCGATGCCGAACACGATCGTGTGGTGATCGATGGCGTCGACGTAGGCCTTCTGGCCGAGCGTCTTGGGGCGGATGCTCTTGCCGCGGCTCGTCAAGATGGCCTGGCTCAGCACCTCGGCGGGGCTGCCCTGCCCCTGGTCGATGATGCGCGCCGAGCTGGCCACCTCGACCTCGCCGAGGTCGTGCCCCCCGCGCACCATGACGAGCAGCTCGTCGATGAGCCGCTTCGCGGCGGCGACCTGCGCGGGGTCGCCCTCGAGGGTGATCTGGTTGCCGCGCACGTGCACGTCGACCAGCGGGTACTGCTTCTCGAGCGTCGTCAGCAGGCGATCCTGCGGGCCGAGCAGGCGCACCATGGCGACCCCGTCGACGTCGAGCTGCTCGTGGGCGCGCGGCGTGCGCGCGGAATCGTCAGTGGGCAAGGGATCCCTCGGTCAGGCCCCCCGCGAGCACGTGGGCGTGCACGTGGAAGACGGTCTGCCCGGCGTTCGCGCCGGTGTTGAAGACGAGCCGGAAGTGCCCGTCGGCGTGCTCGTTGGCGAGCTGGTGGGCGGTGGCCACGACATCCGCGAGCAGGGCCGGGTCTGCCGCGGCGAGCTCGGCGACGTCACGGTAGCGCGGCGTCTTCGGCACGACGAGCAGGTGCACGGGCGCCTGCGGAGCGATGTCGCGGAAGGCGATCACCGTCTCGGTCTCGTGCACGATGTCGGCCGGGATCTCGCGCGCGATGATGCGGCTGAAGATCGACGGCTCGGGCGTGGTCATGCCATCAGTCTACGGCGGGCCGCTCACCAGCGGCCGAGGCTGACGCCAGGCCGCTCACCAGCGGCCGAGACGGGCGGAGAGCACGGCGATCGCCGCCGGGCCCGCCGTCGAGGTGCGCAGCACGCTGGCGCCGAGCCGCACGGCGCGGGCTCCGCCCGCGACGAGCCGCTGCAGCTCGTCGGGTGCGACCCCGCCCTCGGGGCCGACCACGATGAGCACGTCGCCGTGGCCGAGCGTCGCGGCGTCGAGCCCGGTGAGGGCATGCTCGGCGGTGGGCTCGAGCACGAGCACGGTCGACGCCGCGGCCCGCGCCGCCAGGTCGGCGGTCGTCACGGGGGGCTCGACGGTGGGCATCCAGGGCCGAATCGCCTGCTTGGTCGCCTCGCGCGCGATCGTCTGCCAGCGCTCGCGGCCCTTCGCCGCCTTCGCCGCGTCCCAGCGCGAGACGCTGCGCGCGGCCTGCCAGGGCACGATGCCGTCGACGCCGAGCTCGGTCGCGGCCTGCACGGCGAGCTCATCGCGGTCGCCCTTCGCGAGCGCCTGCACGAGGTGGATGCTCGGCCGCGGCCGCTCGTAGCGCTCGACCCGGTCGACCGCGAGCACGACGTCGCCCGGCTCGACGCTCGAGACCACCCCGTGCACGACGAGCCCCGCCCCGTCGCCCAGCCGCAGCTGCTCGCCGACGCGCACGCGCGAGACGGTCGCGGCATGCCGCGCGTCGGCGCCGCGCAGGTGGACGACCGGCTCGCCGACCCCAGCCTCGGCGTCGGCGAGCTGCGCCGCCAGGCTCTCGTCGAGGTAGAAGTGCGCCACGGCTGCAGAGCTAAAGGTTGAGGAAGCGGTCGCGCAGCTTGGCGAAGATGCCCTGCTGGAAGGTCGAGAGCTGCGGCGGCACCGGGCGGCGGCTGGAGGCGAACTGCCGGATGAGCTCCGTCTCTTTGCTGTTCAGACGCACCGGCGTCACCACCTGCACGCCGAGCTTGAGGTCGCCGCGGCCCGAGCCGCGCAGCCGCGTGATGCCGCGCTCTTTGATCGTGATGATCTCGGCGCTCTGCGTGCCGGGCTTGATCTCGACCGCGACGTCGCCGTCGAGACCGGGCAGGGTCACCGTCGTGCCGAGAATGGCGTCGGTCATCTGCACCTCGATGGTCGCGAGCAGGTCGTCGCCGTTGCGGCTGAAGGTGTCGTGGGTCTTGACCTTGATCTCGAGGTACAGGTCGCCGTTGGGCCCGCCGGCCGGGCCGACCTCGCCCTGGCCGGGAAGCTGGATGCGCACGCCCGTGTCGACGCCCGCCGGGATGTCGACCGGGATGGCGCGCCGGGCGCGCACGCGGCCCTGGCCGGCGCACGTCGGGCACGGGCTCGGGATGACCGTGCCGTAGCCGCGGCACGTGCCGCACGGGCTCGACGTCATGACGTTGCCGAGCAGGCTGCGCACCGTGCGCTGGATCTGCCCCGAGCCGCGGCAGATGTCGCAGGTCTGCGGGCTCGTACCGGGCGAGCAGCACGACCCCTCGCACGTGTTGCAGAGGATCGCCGTGTCGACCTCGATCGTGCGCGTCGTGCCGAAGACGATCTCGTCGAGGTCGACCTCGACCCGCAGCAGGGCATCCTGCCCGCGCTCGCGGCGGCTGCGCGGGCCGCGCTGCTGCTGGCCGCCGCCGAAGAAGGTCTCGAAGATGTCGCCGAACCCGCCGAACCCGGATGCGCCGCCGAAGCCGCCCGAGCCGCCGAGGTCGTACTGCTGCCGCTGCTGCGGGTCGCTCAGCACGTCGTAGGCGTGCGTCACCTGCTTGAACCGCTCGGCCGCCTCGGCGCTGGGGTTCACGTCGGGGTGCAGCTCGCGGGCCAGTCGGCGGTACGCCTTCTTGATGTCATCGGCGCTCGCCTGACGGTCGACGCCGAGCACCTCGTAATGGTCTGCCACTTATTCCTCACCGAGCAGGCGCGAGACGTAGCGGGCCACCGCGCGCACTGCTGCCATGTTGTTCGAGTAGTCCATGCGCGTGGGGCCGAGCACCCCGAGCTTCGCGCTGCTGTCGCTGCCGACCCGGTAGGCGCTCGTCACCACCGCGGTCTCTTTCAACGCCTCGTCGTTCTCGCGCCCGATGCGCGTGACGACACCGTTCTCGTCGACCTGCATCTCGCTGAAGAGCTTGAGCAGCGTCACCTGCTCTTCGAGCGCCTCGAGCACGGGGTAGACGCTGCCGACGAAATCGCCCTCGGTGCGCACGAGGTTGGCGGCCCCGGCCATGACGAGACGGTCGGTGCGCTGGGCCTCGACGTGCCCGACGAGGGCGTCGGCGATCACGGCCACCGCGTCGGCGCGGTCGGGCGCGAAGCGCTCGGTCAGCCGGGCCGCGACGTCGGGCACCTCGGTGAGCGCCTGCCCGGCGAGGGCGGCGTTGAGCTTGGCGCGCAGCTCGCCGACGAAGACGTCGTCGGCCTCGACCGGCAGCTCGATGATGCGCTGATCGACGCGCCCGCCGTCGGTGATGAACACCGTCATGAGCCGGGTCGCCGTCATCGGCACGAGCTCGATGTGCCGCACCCGGGCGTTACCGAGGGTCGGGTACTGCACGAGAGCGACCTGGTTGGTGAGGTGCGAGAGCAGCCGCACCGTGCGGGCGAAGACGTCGTCGAGGTCGACCGACTGGTCGAGGAAGGCCGCGATCGCCTGGCGCTGAGCCGGGCTGAGCGGCTTGAGGTCGGCGAACTGGTCGACGAAGACCCGGTAGCCCTTGTCGGTGGGCACCCGCCCCGAGGAGGTGTGCGGGGCCGTGATGAGCTCCTCCTCCTCGAGCAGCGCCATGTCGTTGCGGATCGTCGCGGCCGACACGCCGAACTGGTGCCGGTCGACGATCGCCTTCGAGCCGACGGGCTCGCGCGAGGCGACGTAGTCGAGCACGATGGCGCGCAGCACGTGCAGGGCGCGTTCCGAGACCATGGCTCCGACTCCCCTCGCTGTTCGGACTGCTTCGAGGCCGCTCCCGCCGCTGGCACTCGCGGCTGCGGACTGCCAATTCTACCCCGCGCCCGGCGCGTCGCATCATTGCCACGGCGGATGCTCGGCGCTAGGTTTGCCTCGTGCTCCACCCCGGGACCCATCCGTCCGTACAAGGAACATCGAAAGGCAGCTCACATGTCTGACCAGACTCCGCCCCCCGCCGCCCCGACGCCGGCCGCCCCGCTCTCGGAGGCGGAGGACCGCCAGTGGGCCTCGTTCGCCCACCTCGGCGGCATCATCGGCATCCTGCCGGCGCTCATCATCTTCCTGGTCTTCAAGGACCGCGGGGCGTTCACCCGCGACGAGTCGAAGGAGGCGCTGAACTTCCAGATCGCCGTGCTCATCGGCCAGATCGCGATCCTCATCATCAACTCGATCCTCACCGCCGTGACGTTCGGCATCTGGGGCTTCATCGGCTGGATCCTGCCGCTGGGCCTCTGGGTGCTCTCGCTCATCTGGAGCATCATGGGCTTCACCAAGGCCAAGGACGGCACGGCGTACCGCTACCCGGTCAGCCTGCGCCTCATCAAGTAGTCCTCAGCGCTGCGACCCGCGGGGTCCGACCGTCACGGTCGGGCCCCGCGGGTGTTTAATGACCGCATGAGCGACCAGCCTCCCGTGAACCCGTACGCCTCCGCCCCCCAGCCGATGAGCCCCGGCGATGAGAAGCTCTGGGCCACCCTCGTGCATGTCGGCGGCATCTTCTTCGGGTTCATCCCCGCACTGCTCGGCTACCTGCTGCTGAAAGACCGCGGTCCGTTCGTGCGCGGCCACACCGCGACCGCCCTGAACTTCCAGCTCACGATGCTGATCGCCTCGGTGATCGGCGGCATCACGACCCTGCTGTTCATCGGCTTCTTCATCATCATCGCCGTCAGCGTGCTGGTGATCGTGTTCTCGATCATCGCCGCGCTCGCAGCGAACCGCGGCGAGGCCTACACCTACCCGCTGTCGATCACGTTCCTGCGCTAGGCGATCAGTCGGGCAGCAGCCGCCGCACGACGGCGTCGGCGAGCAGGCGTCCGCGCAGCGTGAGCACGACCGTGCCGCGCAGCGCGGGCCCCGGCTCGACGAGCTCATCGGCGATGAGTTGCGCGACCGCGCGGCGTCCGAGCGGCGTGAGGGCATCCGTCGGCAGGCCCTCGACGAGACGGGTCTGCAGCAGCACGCGCTCGACGCGGCGCGTCTCGGCGTCGAGCGTCTCGCGCCCGGCGGCCGGGCTGAGGCCCGCCGCGAGGCGCTGGGCGTAGGCGGCGGGGTGCTTGACGTTCCACCAGCGCACGCCGCCGACGTGGCTGTGCGCGCCGGGGCCGACGCCCCACCAGTCGTGGCCGAGCCAGTAGGCGCGGTTGTGGCGCGAGCGGTGGGCGGGCGCGTCGGCCGTGCCACGCGCCCAGTTGCTGACCTCGTACCAGTCGTAGCCGGCGGCGGCGAGCCGGGCCTCTGCCGCCTCGTAGAACGCGGCGTGCAGATCGTCGTCAACGGGCGGCACCTCACCGCGCGCGATCTGCCGGGCGAGCTTCGTGCCCTCCTCGACGATGAGGGCGTAGGCGCTGAGGTGGTCGGG
>JAIXXG010000088.1 GCA_027490915.1 Microbacteriaceae bacterium | reverse complement strand
GGCCGAGGAGCCCGCCGAGCCGGCGCCGGCACCACCGCCAGGTGCAGGGCTGTCTGCGGCCGAGGCGCTGCGTGCGGCGAAGGCCACGGGCGCGCTGCGGGGGCAGCTGTACGTCGACAGGGTGGCCGATGCGGGCCAGGAGGCCGGCAACCGCGCGCTTCGGCCCGACGTGCAGAAGGTGCTGCTGGCGGTGGCCAACAGCAACGACTTCGACGAGCTGAAGGGCCGGCTCGTCGAGGCCTTCGGCGCCATGGAGCCCGACGCCTTCGCCGACGTGATGGCCAAGGCGATGACGCTGGCGGAGCTCGCCGGGCGTCTGTCGGTTCTCGAGGACCTGCCTGCCAAGCCGTGACTCCCGTCTCTGCCGACCTCGTGGAGAGGGCCCAACGCGGGGACAAGCGGGCGCTCGCCCTCGTGGTGGCCTCTGTCGAGGCCCTCGTCATGCGAGGGGCGAAGCGCATTCGTCGCGCGGGCCTGGACTACGAAGACGTGGTGCAGGAGGGCCGCCTCGGCACGTTGAAGGCGGTGGCCACCTTCAAGCCTGACGGTGGAGCCAGCTTCGCGACGTGGGCAGCCCTCTGGATTCGGGCCTACCAGATGCGCGCCTTGAAGGCGGTCGCACGAGGCGAGGCTGTCTCGCTGGATGAGCCGATCGGCGAAGACGAATCTGCGCTGCGCATCGACACGTTGCCGGCGCCCGGGCCGTCTCCCGAGGAGAAGGCGGCCGACGTGGAGCTCCGCGAGGCCGTGGCGCACGTGGTGACGGCGACAGGCCCCAAGCCCTTCCGCGAGGTGATGCGCGGCCAGCTGCGCGGGGAGATGCTGCGCGAGACGGGCAGCCGCCTGGGCCTCACGCGCGAGGCCGTGCGGCTTCGCCGCATGCGTGCCCTTGAGTTCGCTCGCCCTGCCCTGGAGAAACTCGTCTCATGAATGCACCGGCCGAGGTGGCTCGCTTCGAGGAGGCGGTGGCGTACTTCCGCCAGCGCATGCCCGACTTGGTGGCGGACGACGTCGAGTCACTGCTGGCGGTGATGCGCCTGCGGGCGCGCACGTGGAGCTCGAAGGCGCAGCTCGACCTGGCCACCACCGTCTGGGAGGGCATCGAGGCCGCGGTGGCCGACGGGGAGACGTTCGCCGACTTCAAGGCGCGCATCTCCGACGTGGTGACGCGCGGCTTCGGCGGCGCTGCGCAACCCGAGGCGTGGTGGCTCGAGCGCATCTTCCGCACCAACGTGCAGCGGGCCTACGGAGGCGGGCGTGTGCGTCAGCTGTCGGAGCCCGACGTCCTGGCGGCGCGGCCCTTCTGGCGCTTCTCGGCCGTCTTCGACTCGCGCACCTCGGAGACGTGCAAGGCGTGCCGCGGCACCGTGCTGCCTGCGAATCACCCCTGGTGGCGCACGCACCAACCGCCGCTGCACCACTCGTGTCGCAGCACCATCATTCCGATGACGGCGCGGGCCGGTGAGGCTGCGCTGACGAAGCGACCGCCCAGGGTTGAGCCCGAAGAGGGCTTCGGCAACGTGGAAGTCGACCCGATTCCACGCGTGGAACTGCGGAAGTACCCGCCGGAGCTTGTCGAGAAGTGGAAGGGGCCGACACAGTAGGCGCGTGAAGCGCGCGGCCCTCAGCATCGACTTGTCGGCTCTCCTGAGTGCTGAGCTGGCGGCCGGCAAGGCCCTGCCGACTGAGTTCCGCATGTTCGGCCCCGGGCTGAACAAGACGATGAAGGGCGAATTCGCCTACTCCGAGCGCAGCATGCGCGAGTGCGCGATGTTCCAGGCCACGCGCGCCATTCCGATGCTTGTCATCGACTACGAGCACGCCTCGCTGGGTGCGAAGTGGGCGAACAATCCGCGCGAGGCCGGCAAGGCCGCGGGCTGGTTCCGCGTCGAGTGCCGCCCCGAGGGCCTTTTCGCTGCCGACGTCGAGTGGACGGACGAGGGTGCCGAGGACTTGCGCGCGAAGCGCTACCGGTACTTCAGCCCCGTCATCGATTTCGACGAGGAGACGCGGGAGATCACCGCCGTCATCAACTGCGCGCTGACGAACAACCCGGCCACCTTCGGCCTGAAGCCGCTCGCCGCCAGCCTGGCGGTGGACGACGAAACCACCCCCACGGAGACACCGCCCATGAAGACGCTGCTCGCCTCGCTGTCCCTCGCTGCCCAGGCCACCGAGGCCGAGGCCCTGTCGGCGCTCGAGGCGCTGAAGCGCGACCGTGAAGTGCTGCTGACGGCCACCGGCAAGTCGTCGGTGTCGGAGGCGCTCGGCGTGGTGGCGGCGTGGAAGCAGGGCAGCGAGCAGGCGTCCGTCCTCGGCGCGAAGTTGGCCGAGATCGAGGCGAAGGCGAAGGCGGCCGAGCTGACGGCCCTCATCGACGGCGCCGTGAAGGACGGCAAGGTGGCGCCGGCCCAGAAGGCCGCCCTCACCGCGATGGGCGAGAAGGACGTCGAGATGCTGCGCGCGTTCCTCTCGGCCGCGCCCAAGGTGATGCCGTCGGCGGCCGCGGAGCCCTCGACGGGCACCAGCACCGTCGTCCTCACCGACGAGGACAAGCAGGTCGCGGCCTTCTTCGGCGTGAAGCCGGAGGACGTCGCGAAGGCCAAGGCCACCGTGGCCAAGGCGAGCTGAAGCACCCTCACCCTCTTCATCTGACGGAGACACACCATGCCCTTGGCCGCCCCCCGCAACCTTCCCCGCCTCGGTGAGACGAACCAGCTGGACGTCTTCCGCGCGCCCATCGCCGCCAACGTGCGCATCTTCGCGGGCGCGGCCGTCGTGCTGGACAACACCGGCGCGGCTCGCCCGGCGCGCCCGGCCGTGGCGACCGACCGCAGCTTTGGCGTGGCCGAGCGCGAGTACAACAACACCGCCGGCGCGGCTGGCGCGCTCACCGTCGAGGTGCGGGCCGGCGTCTTCGGCTTCCGCAACGCCTCGGCGGGCGACCTCATCGCGCAGGCGAACGTCGGCGCCACCGTCTTCTGGCTCGACGACGACCAGGTCGCGCTGACCAGTGCCACCAACACCCGCAGCCCGGCCGGCGTCGTCGTGGCGATCAACGAGGGCGGCGACGGCCTCGTCTACGTCCGCGTGTCGCTCACCTGAGCCAACCCCCCACCCTTCACGACTGACCGGAGACGACTGTGCAGATCACTCCCGCCGCCCTCGATGCCATCTTCTACACCATCAACACCCTCTTTCAGGGGGCGTACAGCACGACGCCAAACTTCTGGAACCGCGTGGCGATGCTCGCGCCCTCGGCCGGTCGAGAGAACCGGTACGGGTGGCTGCGTGCCCTCCCGGCGATGCGCGAGTGGATCGGCGAGCGCGTCTACCGGAACCTCGAGGCCTCCAGCTACACGCTGGTGAACCGCGACTTCGAGCTCACCGTCGCGCTGAAGCGGAACGAGATCGAGGACGACCTCATCGGCATGTACAACTCGTACATCCAGATGATGGGCCAGCAGGCGGCGAAGTGGCCTGACGACCTCGTGCGCACCGTGATGCAGGAGGGCAACACCCGCCTCTGCTTCGACGGCCAGCCGTTCTTCTCGGCGTCGCACCCGACGTTCGCGCCCGCGGGCGGCACGTACCAGAACTGGTGGGCGTCGGGCCTGGCGCTCAACTCGGCCAACTACCAGACGGTGCGCCAGACGATGATGTCCTACGTCGACGAGGCGGGGCGGCCGATGGGCATCATCCCCAACCTGCTGGTGGTGCCGCCGCAGCTCGAGGCGACGGGCCGGCAGATCCTCAACGCGGACTTCACGGCGCCCGCGGCGGCCCTGGGCCAGAACGCGGCGTCCATCCATCAGACGAACGTGCTGAAGGGCTCGGCCGAGCTCCTCGTGCTGCCCGAGCTGACGAACCAGGCGACGCGGTGGTACCTGCTGGACAACACGAAGCCGGTGAAGCCCTTCGTCTTCCAGCAGCGGAAGGCGCCGACGTCGGTGGCCCTCACCGACCCGCAGTCGGAGAACCTCTTCCGCCGCAAGGAGTACGTCTACGGCGTCGATTCGCGCGGCGAGGCCGGCTACTCGCTGCCCTTCCTCTGCGCCGCTGCGCAGGCCTGATCTCACCCGCCACGAGGGGCCTGGAGGGGGCTCCTCGTGGTTTCTGGGCAGGGCCCGGCACCTTCCCCCAAGGCGTCGTTGCTCCCGCCGGTCACCCTGCCCGCCATTCGAGGAGCAACGCCATGTCCGAAGAGAAGAAGGTTCGAGTCATCATCACCGTTCCGCCGCGTCCCGAGTTCGGGAACGCGTACTACTCGCTGCAGCGGCGGTTCGAGTCGGGGGCGCACGTCCTCGACGTCACCGAGGCGCAGCTCGCCGAGCTCAAGCTCGAGCCCGTCATCAACGTGGTGACGCAGGCCGAGCTGGACGCCCAGGCCGCTGCGATGGAGCCCGTGAAGCCGCCCGAGAAGCAGCCCGAGGGCGACAAGCCGCCGGAGGACAAGGGCCCCGGCAAGCCGATGAAGCGCTGAGGTGAACGATGGCCGCTTACGCCACGCAGGCAGACTTGGTTGCGCTGGGCCTTCCTCAGAAGGCGCTGGCCACCATCGGTGTGCCTGCCGTGGACGCGGCCCTCGAGTCGGCCTCGCGGATCGTCGACAGCTACATCGGCAGTCGGTACGACTTGCCGCTGAAGACGTGGGACGCGTCGGTGGTGCAGGCCACGGTGAAGGTGGCGGCGCTGACGCTGATGCAGGGGCGCGGCTTCGCGCCCGGTGTGGTGGACGCGGACAACCTCCAGCGCGGGTACGACCAAGCCATCGCCTGGTGCCGTGACGTCGCCCGAGGCCTCGCGACGCCGTCCGTCGTCGACACCACCGACCAGTCGAAGCCTCCTGTCGACCCGCAGAACGCGCCCTTCGTGCGGCAGGCGCCGCAGGGCAGCGCCACCGCGCCCACCTCGAGCAGTCGGCGGGGGTGGTGAGATGGCGCTCTTCTCCGGGGACACGAAGCGGCTCCGCGAGCTGACGGCGGGCGTCGGTCGCCTCAAGCGCGGCTGGCAGCCCCGCCTCATGCGCGTGCTGGCCGTCGATGCGCTGGCCCTCACGCAGGAGTGCTTCGAGTCCTCGAGCGACCCCTACGGCCGCCCCTGGGAGAAGCTGAAGACGCGCAACGGGCAGCCGCTCCTCGACACGGGGCGCCTGCGCAACAGCCTCCAGGCGCTGGGCCTGCAGAACAAGGGCTTCCGCGTGGTGACGCGCGTGAAGTACGCGGCGCTGCACAACTACGGCGGCACCGTCACCGCGAAGAAGGCGCCCTACCTGCGCTTCAAGGTGGCGGGCCGGTGGGTGTCGAAGAAGAGCGTCACCATTCCGCGCCGGCAGTTCATCCCCGACACGGGGAAGACGCCGCAGGCGTGGGCCGAGCAATTCGAGGAGACGGCGCGGGCCTTCATCGCGCGGGAGGCGGCCCATGCTGGCTGACGTCTACCTCGCGGTGAAGGCGCACGCGCTGCTGGCGGGCATCGACTGCGCCATCGGCGCCGAGCACATCGACGCGAACGCAGCGCCGCCGCGCGTGGTGTGGGTGCCGACGGCGGACTCCATCACCCCGGGCCAGGGCCGGCGCAACACGACGGCGAAGGAGCCGAAGGCCGTGCTGACTCGGCGGGCGGGTGTGCGCATCCGCTGTTGGGGCAAGGCTGAGGCCTCGGACGATGCCGTCGACGACATCCGGGCGGTGGAGGAGCTCGTCCGGCGCGTGCTGGTGGCCATCCACGAGACGTGCTTCGGCGCCTACGAGGCGACGGCCATCGAATGGGTGGGTGGCGACGGGCAGGAGGTGGCGCAGTACGGCCGCGCTGCCGACGTCGTGGTGGCCTTCGAGGTGCCCGTGATGAAGGACGCCAGCCCGCTGGCCACGCTGGCCGTCATCACCACGGCCGAGATGACGGGCGAGGTGCAGTTCCCCAACAGCGTCGTGAGTGCGACGCCGTCACCCTGAGACGCCATGGACGAGCTCAAGTCGATCGAGAAGTGGGCCGAGGAGAAGAAGACGCCGGCCTGGCTGTTCGCCGCCGCGAAGGCCATCACGCCCACCTGGGGCGAAGGCCGCGAGGTGTCGGAGGCGGACTTCGACGCCGTCATCGACAGGGCCGGCAAGCTCGAGATGCGCCCCGCCTGACACCAACCACCTGACGGAGACACACCGTGCCCATTCCCGCAGCGACTCTCAGCATCAAGGACGGCGCCCTCGGCATCGTTCCGCCCAACGTCAACGGCATCGTGGCCCTCGTCGGCACGTCGTCGCTGGGCACCAACAACCTCTTCTACAGCTTCAGCGACGTGCAGACGCTGCGCGAGACGCTGGGCACCGGCCCGCTGGTGGAGGCCGCGGCGCACATCCTCACCATCTCCGGCGGGCCCGTGTACTGCGTGAAGGCCAACAGCTCGACGGCCGGCAGCTTCGGCACCGTCACGCGGGTGGGCACCGGCGCCTCGGTGCTGACGCTGACCGGCTCCGTGCCCGTCGACACCTACGACGTGCGCGTGCGCATCGTGACGGGCGGCGCCAACCCGGCTGCGGGCACCACCACGTTCCAGGTGTCGCTCGACGCGGGCCGCACGTTCGGGCCCCTCACGGCGCTGCCGGCCTCGGGCATCTTCGCGGTGCCCAACACCGGCATCACCCTCAACTTCTCGGCGGCCACCCTGGTGGCCCTCGACGTCTACTCGTTCACCACCACGGGGCCGTCGTACAACACGACCGACCTCAACACCGCGGTGGACGTGCTGCTGGCGGACCCGCGCGAGTGGTTCCTCCTGTACGCGGTGGGTGTGCCTGCCGACGCGGCGGCCACCCAGGGCGTCTTCGCGGCCCTCGACTCGAAGCTGGCGGCGGCGGCCAACGCGTACCGCTACGCGCGCGGCCTCATGCAGTGCTTCACGGGCACCGACTCGGCCATCATCGCCGCGGTGGCGTCGCTCTCGAGCACGCGCGTCATGCTGGCGGCCGGGCTGGCGCAGCTGCTCTCCGTCGTCAACGGGGCGCTCAACGACAGGCCCGCGGCAACGCCCATCGCAGCGCGCGCCGCCCGCGTCGAGCCGTCGGAGGACTTGGGCCGCGTGGCCTCAGGCAGCCTCCCCGGCATCACCTCGCTGCTGCGAGACGAGTTCCGCACGCCTGGCCTCGACGACGCGGGGCTCGCCACCCTCACCTCCATCGTCGGGCTGTCGGGCTTCTTCGTCGGCAACGGCCGCATCAAGGCGGCGCCCACCAGCGACTTCCAGCTGCTCCAGTTCGGCCGCGTCATGGACATCGCGAGCCGTACCGTGCGCCAGGGCATGCTGCGCTTCCTCAACGACTCGGTGCGGGTGTCGGCGACGACAGGCCGCATTCGCGAGGAGGACGCGAAGGCCATCGAGGCGTACATCGAGGGCCAACTGCGGGCCACCACCACCACGCCAGGCTACGCCTCGGACGTGTCCGTCGTCGTCGATCGCACCGTCAACATCCTCTCCACCCAGCGGCTCCCCGTCCGGTTCCGCATCGTGCCCCTCGGGTACGTCAAGTTCATCGACGGGGAGATCGGCTTCTCCAACCCGGCGCTCACGCCTGTCTGAGGACCTGACCCATGCCCCTCGCCTACCCCCTCATCAACGGCAACCGCTACGACTTCAGCAGCGTCGAGCTCAACATCGCGGGCGCGCTCTTCAACGGCGTCAAGGAAGTCACGTACAGCCAGACGCTCGAGCCAGGCATCGTGCGGGGCAACCGGGCCCAGGTCATCGGCCGCACGCGCGGGCCGCTCGACTCGGAGGGGAACCTCACCCTCTACAAGCTGGAGTTCCAGTCGCTCATCGCGGCGCTCCAGGCGCTCGGCGCCCCGACCGGCGCAGGCTTCATGGAGGTGCCCTTCGACATCGTCGTCAACTACGCCGAGGTGGGGCAGCCCGTCATCACGGACACCCTCCGCGGGTGCCGCATCAAGAAGTACGAGGACACCGGCGCTGAGGGCGGCGAGGCCATCGCCACCAGCGTGGACCTCCACATCATGCTCATCCTCAGCGGCGGCCTGCCGCCCATCGCGGGCAAGCAGCTCCTCCGCTGAGCCAACACGCAGGACCCGGGGAAGGTGACACGTGAAGCCGAGCGAAGAGCAGGTGTCGGAGCTGAAGACGAAGCACGGTGGCGGGCTGCACCTCATCGAGCACGAGGAGCACGCCGTCGTCGTGAAGATGCCGTCGGTGGGCGAGGCCAAGCGGTTCCGCGCAGCCACCGCAGACGATGCGAAGAAGCCAGCGGCGCTCGAGGTGCTCCTCCGTGCGTGCGTGGTGTGGCCGGACACGTCGGGCCTCGACGCCATGATGGCCGAGAAGCCCTTCCTGGTGGAGACGTTCGGGGGCGGGCTGCTGGAGCTCGCCGGGGCGGCGAAGAGTCCCTCAAAAAAAGCCCTCTGACGGCGGCGCTTGAGCGCGCGCATCGGTCGCCGTCAGTCGCTGCTGAATACCTGCTGGCCTTCGCGCGGGGCCACGACGAGGAGGACGAGGAAGCGCCCTACGTGGGCGCGCTGCTGGTGGCCGAGTTCCTCCACCTGGTGAGGGCGGCCCTGACGAAGAGGTGATGCGTGGCGACGGAAACGCTCGAGTGGGTCTACAGCCTCTACGACAAGGTGTCGGGGCCTGCCGGGCGCATTCAGAAGTCGCTGCAGGGCATCGGCTCCACGCTGGGCGGGCTGCCGGCCAACATCGCCCTCGTTCAGCAGGGCCTCGACATGCTGCTGAGCGGCGCTGCGCAGCTCGGCCGCGCCATCGTCGACGCCAGCCAGTTCGCGGTGAACGCGCTCGCCTTCAAGGAGTCCACCCTCGCGTCCTTTGAGCTGATGTTGGGCACGAAGAAGGCCGCGCAAGACTTCTTCGACCAGGCGAAGGGCTTCGGGAAGCTCACCCCGTTCGAGACGGAGGACGTCGTCAAGTCGTTTCAGAACCTCCTGCAGGCGGGATTCACCCAGCAGGAGGTGCCCATCGTCTTCCAGGCGCTCGGCGACGTGGCGGCCGGAAAGGGCTTCGACAAGCAGGTCATCGACCGCCTCACCCTTGCGTTCGGGCAGATCCGCGCGAAGGGCAAGCTGATGGGGGACGACCTCCGTCAGGTGGTGGAGGCTGGCGTCGGGCGCGGGGCCATCTTCGAGAACATCGCGAAGCAGCTCGGCATCGACCCAAAGTCCGTCGACGCCGTCATGTCGGCCGGGCGCGTTTCAGCCGACGTGGCCATCACCGCGATGCTCGACACCATCAGGGACAAGTTCTCCGGCGGAAAGGAGCTCGGCGCCGGCATGCTGGCCCAGGCCACCACCATTCGAGGCCTCTTCAGCACGCTGGCCTCGGCGCCGATGGACATGTTCCTCGACATCGACCTCGAGAGCAGCCCGGGCTTCAAGGGCCTCAAGTCCTTCCTGCAGAACCTCGTCGAGGCGCTCAACCCCGACGGAGCGGCCGGGAGCAAGCTGAAGGGCCTCATCGAGTCGGTGGTGAACGACGTCGGCGGCATGCTGGGCCGCATCGACATGAACGCCCTCATCGCGGGCTTCGACACCTTCGCCAGCATCGCCCAGACGGCCATCGAGGGCGCGAAGGTGTTCGGCGCCTCGGTGATGGACGTCATCGGCCCGACGCTCAAGCTGTTCGGCGCCTATGAGGGCGGCAAGGAGGCATCGAACGGCTTCGTCGAGTCGATGCGGCTTCTCGGCCACCTGCTGGGCGGCGTCCTCAACGTGATGCTGCTGGTGGGCGGCGTCGTCGTGTGGGCCATGGAGGGCTTCTCGGCGCTCTCGAAGGTGGACTTCAGCTACCTCGGCGATCAGCTGAAGGAGTTGGGCCTCGACATCGTGCAGGGCTTCGTGGACGGCCTGAAGGCGGCAACGGGGCTCATCACCAACCCGGTGGGGACGCTGGCCACCCTGGTCACCGACACCATGAAGGGTGCGCTGGGCATTCAGTCGCCCTCGCGCGTCTTCATGGAGCTCGGCGCACAGACGGCCGAGGGCTACCGCCTGGGCCTCTCGGGCGAAGGCGCCGCGGTGGACTCGGCGGTGCAGGCGATGGCCGACAGCACGCCTTCGGGCGGTGGCCGCGGGCCCGTGTCGGTGGCCCTCACCATCAACGTCGACGGCGCCGGGAAGAGCGCGGAGGAAGTCGCGCGGCACCTTGCCGACATGCTGCCGTCGGAGCTCGCGGCGCTCTTCGAGTCGATGGCCATCGAGGGAGGCACGGCGTGAGCGCCTTCGAGGACCTCACCCGAGCGCGCAACGAGGGTGCGGCGCGACCGCCTCGAGCACCTGCCGGCCGCGCGCCCTTCTGGGGGGACTCGCCCGAATCCTGGGACACCGTCACGCTGGCGTCGACCGACCTCCCCGGCGTGTGCAGCGTCTCGGGTCGCGTCGCCCGACGCGTCGACCGGAAGACAAGCTCGGGCCGTCACGCCACCACGGTGACGTACCTGGGCGACGAGCCAGCAGAGTTCACCATCACCGTGAAGTTGTGGACGGAAGAGCACCTCCTTCGCTTCGAGGCGCTGCTGGATGCGCTGTCGCAGCTCGGCCCGGTCGTCGACTCGAAGGACTGGGGGAAGTTCCCCAGGCGCCCCGTCGACGTGCGCCACCCGGCGCTGGACCTGCTCAAGATTCGGGCGTGCCACGTCGTCGAGGCCGGCATGCTGCAGCCCGCGTCGGAGTCCGGCGTCTTCGAGGCCACCTTCAAGTGCGTCGAGTTCGTGCCTGACCCGCAGAAGAAGACCGATGTGCAGACGCCGAAGGGGTCAGTCGATTCCAGCATTCTGAGCCGCGGGGACGGCGCGGTGCTCACTCAGTTCAAGAAGCAGAGCCGTCTCGTGAAGCCCTCCACCACGAACGGGAGGCCCTGATGCGCTCACCTGAACGCATGCGCCGTTGTGCGGGGGATCGCCACCGTGTTCGATGGGCTCATGCTCAAGAACAAGGCCGTGCGCTTCCTGCTGCTTCTCGGCGTGCTCTTCCTGGTGATGGCGATTCGGGCGGTCACCGGTGGCCCGAGATCGTCTCGCGCATCGACCGCTCCCGCCCCGGCCCGAGCGGCTCGAACTCCGAAGCCTGCCGAGCCGAAGAGACCGTCGCCGTGTCTCGACGCCCAGACGTGGGTGAAGGCCGCAGCGTCCACCCCCACGACGCAGTGGAGGCACGTCGTCGATGCCGTGGGCATCAACGACATCGTCGACTCGCAGCTCATCGTGCAGGTGAACTCGGACTGGTTCGCCGAGCCGAGAGGCATGCGGAAGAAGTTCGCGATGGACATCGACGAGATGGCTCGGAGCCACTCGAAGGGCTGCACCGTCGTCTTCTGGGACCGCAAGCAGTCCAGGGTGGTGACGCGCTCGATGTCGGGCGAGCTCGAGATCGCCGAAGACTGACGCTTCGGAGGGCTGCCTGATGGCGGCCCTTGCCACCCTCAGCGGGCAGCCCGTGGTGGCGTGCCGAGTGTCTCTCCCGCGCGTTGGCGCGTGGACGGCCGACGTCATCACCGACTCGGCGGTGCCTCTGGCTGGGCGCGTGACGCTGCAGCTCGACGGGACCACGCTGCAGGGCTTCGTGCGCCGTGGCGGCGTGAAGGACGACGCGGGCGCCTACCGCCTCGTGGGCGGTGCCGGCGGGCTGTCGAAGCTGGCGCGGGCCCAGGCGTTCAACAACGTGCAGGCCCGGCTGGTGGCCACCACGGTGCTGGCCGACGCAGGCGAGGCCCTCTCGCCCCTCTCCGATGCGGGCTTGCTGTCGCGCTTCTTCGCCTCGTGGGTGACGCTGCAACTCCCAGCAGGCAGCGCGCTGTCGACGCTGGCGGTGGCGCTCGAAGCCGTGTGGCGCGTGCTGCCCGACGGAACTGTGTGGCTGGGCACCGAGACGTGGCCGACGTCGCCCGTTCCGGCGTCGGTGGCCATCTCGAGTGACGTGCGGCTGGGCACCGTCGAGCTCGCCACCGACGGCGCCCTCGTGCTTCCAGGTACCGTCTTTGACGGCGAGCGCATCGAGTACGCCGAGTACCGTCTCACCGGGCAGGGCTTCTCGGGGAAGGCGTGGGTGTCTGAATGAGGCCCGCGGCCCTCGACAGGGTGAAGACATACCTGGCGCGCATCGTCGACGATGTCATGCGGCGCGTGGACTGGTACGCGTGGTACCCGGCGCGCGTGCTCGGGCAGTCGGAGGACGGCACCCTCGAGCTGAGGCCAGACAACCCGCGCGTGCCTGGCCTCTCGAAGGTGCCGCTGCGGCTCGGAGTGCCCGGTGTGCGCGTCATCGTGCTGCCTGGAGCGCGCGTGCTGGTGGGCTTTGAGGGGGGCGACCCTTCCCGGCCAGTGGCCTCGCTGTGGGAGCGGCAGTCGTGCGTGGAGATTGCGCTCGACCCCTCCAGCGCGCTGCTGCTCGGCGACGGCGCGACGCAGGCAGCCATGCACGGCACCTACTTCGTGTCGCAGCTCCAGACGCTGCTGACGGCGCTCCAGACGCTTCAGGTGGCCGTCGGCGTCTTCGCCACCGCAACGGGTGACGCTCTGCCTCCGCTCGTTGGGCCCGCGGCAACGCTCAACACGGCCATCGGCACGTTCTCCGCCGCCCTTACTGCCTTCAACACCGCCGGGAGTGCGCCTCCCGGCTTCCTGTCCACCCTCGTCAAGGTGAAGTGATGCCCGCTCCCGCTCTCGTCGACCCGTGGTTCACCCGAGGTGAAGTCGCCTACCCCGCGACGACCGACCTGCTCGCCACGCAGCGCAGCTTCCTGTGGATGTGGAAGGCCGCGCTGATGGACCAACTCACCGGCGGCTCGACGTCGGGCACCCGCAACCCGGCGTCCATCTGGACGTGCCAGGGCTCGAGCAACGCGGTCGCCGCTGGGCTCGACGCCGTGGACAGGTGGGGCGCCACCTTCACGGCTGGAAACCTGGTGCGCGCAGCAACCGGCGTCGCTCACTCGTGGATCGTCCTCGCGAATGCGGCGCTCGGGGCGTGGCTGTGCATCGACTTCAACGGTGCCACCGACGGCGTGGCCGCAGTCTCCTACGCGCGCAACGCTTTCACCGGTGGGAGCACGACGACCAAGCCGACCTCGACGAGCGAGGTGTCGATCGGCGCCGCATCGGTGGGAGTGGCGTTCACCATGATGGGCGTCGAGTCGACCTTCGGCGTCACGTACAGGTTCGGGTTCTCGACGAATCAGGGCGGAGAATTCCACGTCGTGTGCAACCGCGTCGGAACCGGAGTCTTCAATGGCTATGCGAACCTCCTTCGGCTGCGTGATCAGTCGCCCGGAGACACGTGGCCCCTCTACGGCACAACACACTTCGCGGCCTCGGGGCGCGGCGCGGGGTCCATGGGGTCGATGATCTCCACCTCGGCCGGAGGGCTCCGCACGCCGAACGGCGCAGCGCGCGCCGCGACCGGAGGGCTCAATCAGTGGTTCTTCGGAGGGACCGGGCTGGACAGCGCGACGATCGACAACCTGCTCAACGAATGGGACGCCTACCCGCTGCTCGTGCGCACGCAGGACGCAGGGCAGACCGCTTACCGTGGACGTTTGCAGGACTGGTACGCCGTCGGAACGCCCAACGTCGGAGGCGGGTGGCCTGCGCTGGCCGGGCAGCAGATGATGGTCGTCAACAACGCCCTCATTCCGTTCGGCGTCAACGTCGCGCTGTGAGGCCCCGCCGATGACCGTCTCGCTCACGTTCAACGCGCCGACTGTTCCCGACCAGGCCGAGGCGACGTTTGGGCGGCTGCGCATTCCGGTGAACGCGGTGCTGCTGGGGACAACGCAGTTCCAGACGGTGCCACCGCCGCCCGTTCCAGCGCCCGCAGTGTCTTCAGTGCAGTTCCAGTCGACGCTGGGCACCTCGTCAATCGACTACGGGAGCGACGTGCTGACGTTCCCCGGCGTCGACCCCAACCTCACGCTGTCGAAGGGCGGGCGCGTCTTGGCCGAGGCCCTCGCGCGGCGGCTCTCCACGCCTCGAGGCAGCCTGCCGTTCCACGAGGACTACGGACTCGACCTGCGCGGCTTCCTCAACGAGGCGGTGACGTCGGACTCGCTGTACCGGCTGAAGTCGGCCGTGGAGCGGGAGTGCGAGGCGGACGAGCGCGTGGAATCGGCCTCGGTGTCCCTCGACTACAACGCCCAGACGCGGCGGCTCCGTGTACGAATTGAGGCGACGACGGCGCAGGGGCCGTTCCGTCTCACGCTCGCCGTCTCGCAGGTGACGGTGGAGCTCCTCACGGAGGCCTGATGCCGCAGACGCTCGACGCCCTCCTGAAGGCCCCGACGAAGGAAGCCCTGCGCGAGCTGCTCCTTCGCGAGCTCCAGGGCATCGGCTTCACGCGGCAGTCGGGCTTTTCGCGTGGCGTCGTGTCGCTGACGGGCCAGCCGAACAACGCCTACCAGGTGCGGGTCGCCATCATCGCGGGCGGCAACCTCGGCGTGGCCACCTTCCAGTGGTCGACCGACGGCGGCGCGACGTACAGCCCAACGCTCCCAGTGCCGCTGGCGGGGACGTTCCCGATTCCAGGCACAGCCCTCGTCATCACCTTCGCCGAGGGCCCGGCGGGCGCGGGCGAGTCCTTCCTCGCGGGCGACGTCTTCTCCATCGAGACGCGCGTGCCGGTGCTGCAGGCGACGGCGTGGCAGACGGGCAGCGTGCCCCTCAGCCTCGTCGAGAACGACGCGGCGGTGCTCGAGGACCTCTACGCGCTGGCGCGCGTGCTGGCGGCCGGCGGCTTCCTCGATAGTGCCGTGGGCCCGTGGCTCGACCTGCTGGCCTTCAACGTCTACGCGCTGACGCGCTTCCCGGGTGTCACCACCATCGGCACGGTGCGCCTCACCGACGCGGTGGGCAGCGGGCCCTTCACCCTGGCGGACGGGCAGGTGACGGTGCAGGCCGCGTCGGGCCAGCGCTTCACGTCGGTGGGCAGCTTCACGCTGCCTCAGAGCGGCGTCGTCGACGTGACGGTGCGCGCGGAGGAGCCGGGCGCCGCGTACAACGTGGGCAACAACACCATCACCGCGCTGGTGACGGCGCTCCCCGGTGTCCTGGTGTCAAACCCTCCGCTGCTGTCGGGCACGTGGGTGACGACGCAGGGCGCTGACGAGGAGTCGGACGAGTTGCTCCGTCTCCGGTGCCGCAACCGTTGGCCTGCCCTGGGCACGGGCAGCCCCGCCGCCGCGTACGACTTGTGGGCGAAGACGGCGGACTCGAGCATCACCCGCACGCGCGTTCGGCCCTCACCCACCGTCGAGGGCCAGGTGGAGGTGTACCTCGCCGGTGCTTCTGGCCCTGCCGGCCCGGGCGCCGTGG
>JAIXXG010000006.1 GCA_027490915.1 Microbacteriaceae bacterium | reverse complement strand
GCTAGCTCTTCGGAACCGGCGGGCCCAGGATCAGCAGCACGGTGAAGAGCACCACGACCGCGAGCAGGATGAGCGCGGCCAGCAGATACGGGTGGTTGAGCATCCACCGCACGAGGCGGTCGAACCAGCGCTGATCGCGCGGGTCGTCGGTGGCCTCGCGGCGCCAGTCGCCCTCGAGCCTGCCGGTGCGGTGCGCCCAGATGTCGAAGGGGATCGTGGCGTACGGGATGACCGCCGTGACGACCGCGAGCAGACCGAGGCCGACGCCCCATCGCTGGTTGATCGCCGTCAGCACGGCCGTCGCGCCGTAGGCGAGGAAGACGAAACCGTGGATGCTGCCGCCGATGGTCACCGCGATGTCGAGCCCGGCCGTGGCGCGCAGGATGAGCCCCGTGATGAGCAGCGTCCAGGTGATCGCCTCGGCGATCGCGACGATGCGGTAGAGCTTCTTCGGAGTGAGGCGGCTCGGGCTGGGCGTGCTCGGGGTCGGGCTGGTCGCGGGCGCGGCGTTCGTCGTCACGCGGCTAGCTCAACACGCTCTGCTTGATCACCGATGTGAAGAACGTCAGCCCGTCGACGCCCGAGCGCATCGCCTCGGGGGTGTTCGGCCCGAAGCCCGGCTCGACCGCATGCTCGGGGTGCGGCATGAGGCCGACGACGTTGCCGCGCTCGTTGCGCAGGCCCGCGATGTCGCGCAGCGAGCCGTTCGGGTTGACGTCGAGGTAGCGGAAGGCGACGAGACCCTCGCCCTCGAGGCGGTCGAGCGTCGCCTCGTCGGCGATGAAGCCGCCCTCGCCGTTCTTCAGCGGGATCGTGATCTCCTGCCCGAGCTCGAAGCCGTTCGTCCAGGCGCTGTCGATGCTCTCGACGCGCAACCGCTGGTCGCGGCGGATGAAGTCACCGTGGTCATTGCGGATCAGACCGCCGGGCAGCAGGTGCGCCTCGACGAGGATCTGGAAGCCGTTGCAGATGCCCAGGACGGGCATCCCGCTGTTCGCCGCATCGATGACCTCGGCCATGATCGGCGAGCGGGCCGCGATGGCGCCGCAGCGCAGGTAGTCGCCGTAGCTGAAGCCGCCGGGCAGCACGATGGCGTCGACGCCCTGCAGGTCGTGCGTGCCGTGCCAGAGGGCGACGGGCTCGGCGCCCGCGAGGCGCACCGCGCGCTGGGCGTCGCGGTCGTCGAGCGAGCCCGGGAAGGTGACGACGCCGATGCGCACTAGCGAACCGCCTCCTCGGCGACGTGCACGCTGACGACGTCTTCGATCACGCCGTTGCTCAGCATGTCGGCCGCGAGTTGGCGGGCGGTCTCGAGCATCGCCGCGTCGGCAACGTCGACGTGCAGCTCGAAGCGCTTGCCGATGCGCACATCGCTGATGCCCTCGTGACCCAGGCGGTGCAGCGCCCCGGCGACGGCCTTGCCGGCCGGGTCGAGCAGTTCGGCCTTAGGCATGACCTCGACGACGATGGTGGGCACGGCAGACTCCCTGGGTGCGTCAGCGGGTGGATGCCTCGAGTCTACTGAGCCTGCACGAGCACGTCGGCGCGGGCGAGCGTCGGCGCGATGAGCTCGGCGTTGGCCTGATCGGGGCCGAGGGCCCAGGCGCGGGCGGCCTCCGGTGTCTTGCCGAAGGCGACGTGCCGCGCGATGAGCCGTTCGTGCCGCATCGCCTCGTCGAGCACGACCCCGACCGTGAGGTCGAGCAGCGGCGCGACCCGCTGCCAGCCGCCGCTGTCGAGCAGCAGGTAGTTGCCCTCCACGACGATGCACCGCAATTCAGGAGTCAGCGCGAGCGCCCCCGGCACCGGCTCTTCGACACGCCGGTCGAAGCCCGGTGCGTGCACGGTCGCTCCTGAATTGTGGAGATCGCGGAGGCGCTCGAGCAGGGCGACGAAGGCCTCGACGTCGAAGGTGTCGGGGGCGCCCATGCGGTCGCGGCGCCCGAGCCGCACGAGCTCGGCCTGCGGCAGGTGGAACCCGTCCATCGGCAGCACGCGCGCGGCCGGCAGGCGGTCGGCGAGCTCGGCGGCCGCGGTCGACTTGCCGGCGCCGGGCTCTCCGGCGAGGCCCACGAGCAGCGGGCCGGATGCGGAGCGCGCGGCGAGCATCCCGTCGACGACCACGGCGAGGGCGGGCAGGTCGATCGGCGCGCGGCCCGCCGGTGCCCGACCTGACCCGCTCACGCCGGGATGCGCGCCGCGATGCCGTGCCGCACGGCGTCGTCGACGATGAAGCGCGCCCACACCGGGTAGCCCGCCGGCCCGGGATGGAAGTCGTCGGTGGCGAAGAAGTCGTCGGGGTAGGGCGGCAGCGGCGGGGTCATGTGGGCGCGCGGGAAGCGCTCGAGCGCCCGCCGCGCGGCCACCTCGAGGGCCTGCGCGTGCAGGGCGAGGGTGCTGCGCAGCGGCTCGGGCAGCAGGCCGTAGCGGTGGAAGGCGGGCAGGGCGCTCATGAGCACCACCGCCTCGGGGTGCCGGGCGGCGATGTCGTGCACGATGTGCCGGATGTCGCGGCGGAACGCGCGGTCGGAGCGCACCTGCATGGCGTCGTTCGCGCCGAGGCTGATGACGACGACATCGGTCGGGTCGACGAGCGCATCGTCGAGGTGGTCGCGGATGACATCGCGTGCGGTCGCGCCGTTGCGGCCGCGGGCCCGCCATCGCACGGGGCGTGCGAGGTGCGTGGTGAGCTCCTCCGCGACGTGGCCGGCGAGCCCCTCGGCCGCGTCGTCGACCCCGACGCCCACCGCCATCGAGTCGCCGAGCACGAGCAGCTGCAGCGGGTCGGTGCCGCCGCCGCCCTCCCACGGCTGCGGCGGCTCGGGCAGCTTCGGCACCGTCGCCCGCAGCTTCACGGTCTGCGGCACGAGCATGGGCGCGAGGGCGAGGGCGACCGCGCGGCTGAGCCGCCGACCACGGAGGGGGCGGGGGCTGGCAGTCATGGCCGCGAGTCTAGGCCGGTGCCGCTGTCAGTGGTCGTCGAGCAGGCGCCCGAAGCCGACGCTCCAGGCATCCTCCACAGCGAAATCGGCCCAGTCTTTGTAGCCGATCGCGCTGGGGTGGAAGTCGTCGCTCGCGAAGAACCCCTCGGTGTACGGCGGCGGGGGCGGCGACATGTGCGCGCGTGGCTGGGCGGCGATGAGGGCCCGGGCCGCGGCCTCGAGCGCCTGCGAGTGCCGGTACAGGCTGCTGCGCAGCGGCTCGGGCAGCAGTGTGAACCGGAAGAACGCGGGCAGCGACGACATGAGCAGCGCAGCCTGCGGGTGGGCGTGGAACGTGCGCTCGACGATGCGCCGCACATCGCGCCGGAACGCCCGCGCCGACCGCAGCGCGAGCGCATCGTTGGCGCCGATCGTGAGAAAGACGAGGTCGGTCGGCCCCTCGAGCGCGTGCGCCAGGTACTGCCGCACGAGGTCGCGCGACGTCGCGCCGTTCGCTCCGGCCGCGCGCCAGACGACGGGCCGCCCGGTGCGCGCGGCGATCGCCTCGGCGAGCCGACCGCCGAGCCCGAGGTCGGCGTGGTCGACGCCGACGCCCGCCGCGGTCGAGTCGCCCAGCACGAGCAGGTGCAGGGGGCGGGATGCTCCGCCGGGGTCGCCCGGAGCCTCCGGCCCGCCGGGCTCGATGGTGCTGGTCGGCGCGAGCCCGCCGGGCTCGACGGTTCCGCTCCACGGCAGCGGAGCATCCGGAAGCCGCGGTGTCTCGCGCCGCAGCCGACGCCCCTGCGGCAGCAGCACGGGAGCCTGCGCGGCGATGATCGCGCGGCTCAGGCGCAGGGCCGTGGGCGGTGGGGCGTCGTGCACGGGCGCGAGTCTAGAGGGCGGGGGTTGCGACTGCCGGGGCGAGCCGCAGCACGGTGCCCCACGGGTCGTCGACCTCGAGGGTGCGGCCGTCGTCGCGCACGGCGAGGCCGTGGTGCCGCAGACGCTCGGCGGTCGCGCCGAGCTCGTCGGCGTCGGGCAGCACGATGTCGACCTGGCCCAGCCCGAGGGCGCGCGTGCGCACGCCGGCACCGCGCGAGCGCCACGTGTTCATCGCCATGTGGTGGTGGTAGCCGCCCGCGCTCACGAAGATGGCCTGGTCGCCGTAGGTGGTCGTGAGGTCGAAGCCGAGCCGGTCGACGTAGAAGTCGCGCGCGGTCGCGACGTCGCCGACGCTCAGGTGCACATGTCCGACCGTCGCGGGCGCCGTGCCGTGCGCGGCGAGGGCCTCGTCGGTGAGGTGCTCGCGCAGAAAGCTGTTGGGGTCGAGGAAGAGCGTGCTCATCTCGACGCGGCCGTGCACCCACGACCACTCGGTGCGGTCGCGATCCCAGTACAGCTCGACCCCGTTGTGCTCGGGGTCGTCGAAGTAGAAGGCCTGGCTGACGAGGTGGTCGCTCGAGCCGGTAAAGCTGCTCGGGTGCGCCTGGGCCACCGCGTACACGGCCGCGGCGAGCGCCGCCTGCGTCTCGAACAGGATCGCCGTGTGGAACAGCCCCGCCTCGCTCGGGCCCGCGTGGCGCAGGGCCGGCGCGTGCCGCAGCACGACCAGCGGTCGGGATGCGGAGCCCGCGTCGCCCGCAGCGCCGTCCGCAGCGCGGGCGGCGCGCCCCAGCACCACGACCCCGCCCTCGGCGCTCAGCACGTCGAGGCCGAGCGTGCCGCCGTAGTACCGCGTCATGAGGTCGAGGTCGGCCACGTCGAGGGTGACGGCGCCCATGGCGGTGTCGGCGGCGAGCCGTGCGGAGTCGGTCATGCGCAGGTCAACCGGCGAGCATCCCGGCCCATTCCTAGGCGATGCCTGCGCGCGGAGGCGCCGATCGGTCACTCGTTGCGGTCGCTGAGCGTGAGGCACCCAACGAGTGACCGATCGACGCCGTGACGCGCATGCGTCGGCCGCGGTCGGCCGCGGGCGGGTAGCGCGAACCGCGGGGTCAGGCGCAGAGGCGCGCGATGAGCTCGCGGTAGCGCGCGGCCGTGCGCTCGACGATCTCGGCGGGGAGGGCGGGCGGGGTGCCCTTCTTGTCCCAGTTCGCGGCGAGCCAGTCGCGCACGATCTGCTTGTCGAAGCTGTCCATCCGCGACGGCCCGCCGGCGGCGTAGAGCGTGGCGTCCCAGTACCGCGAGCTGTCGCTCGTGAGCACCTCGTCGGCGAGGGTCAGCGCGCCCGTGGCCGGGTCGGTGCCGAACTCGAACTTCGTGTCGGCGAGGATCACCCCGCGCTCGAGGGCGATGTCGCTCGCGCGGCGGAAGATCGCGAGCGACGCATCCCGCAGCGCCGTCGCGACATCAGCGCCGACGAGCTCGACCGAGCGCTCGAAGCTGATGTTCTCGTCGTGCTCGCCGAGCGGCGCCTTGAACGCGGGCGTGTAGAGCGGTTCGGGCAGGCGGTCGCCGTCCGACAGCCCGGCGGGCAGCGGGATGCCGCACACCGTTCCCGATGCGCGATACTCGGCCCAGCCCGAGCCGGTGAGGTACCCGCGCACGACGCACTCGATGGGGTGCATGTCGAGGCGCTTCACGAGCATCGCGCGCTCGGCCACCTCGGAGGGCACCGCGGGCAGGCCGGGCCCGGTGGCGAGATGGTTCGGCTGGTCGAGCCGCGCGAACCACCAGCGGGTCAGCTGCGTCAGCAGCGCTCCTTTGCCCGGGATGCCCGGCTCGAGCACGTGGTCGAACGCACTGACCCGATCGCTCGCGACGACGAGCATGACCGCCGGGGCATCGTCGTGGGCGTAGAGGTCGCGCACCTTGCCCGAGTAGACGTGCTGCCAGCCGTGCTGGGCGAGAGCATCCATCACGGGTTCGCTCATCAGACGACGCGCGCCGCGATGTCGGTGCGGTACTGCCCGCCCTCGAGGCCGATGCGGCCGATCGCCTCGTAGGCGCGGGCTCGGGCCTGCGCGAAGTCGGTTCCGGTCGCGACGACGCTCAGCACGCGCCCGCCGGTAGCCACGAAGCCGTCGGCCGAGCGCGCGGTGGCGGCGTGGGCGATCGTGACGCCCTCGACGTCGGCGGCCTCGTCGAGCCCGGTGAGGGGCCGGTTGGGGGCCGCGCTCACCGGGTAGCCCTCGCTCGCGAGCACGACCGTGACCGCGACGTCGTCGCTGAACGCGGGGTAGGGGCGCCCGGCGAGCTGCCCGGTGCTCGCCGCGAGCAGCAGCTCGCTCAGCGGGGTGACGAGGCGCGGCAGCACCACCTGGGTCTCGGGGTCGCCGAAGCGCGCGTTGAACTCGATGACGCGGATGCCCTGCGCGGTGACGATGAGGCCGCAGTACAGCAGGCCGATGAAGGGCGTGCCCTCACGCTCGAGCTGGTGCACGGTCGGCTCGGCGACGGTGCGGATGACCTCGTCGACGAAGCCCTCGGGCGCCCACGGCAGCGGCGAGTACGCGCCCATGCCGCCCGTGTTCGGGCCGGTATCGCCGTCGCCGATGCGCTTGAAGTCTTGCGCGGGGCTCAGCGGCACGACGGTGTGGCCGTCGCTCAGCAGGAAGAGGCTGACCTCCTGGCCGTCGAGGAACTCCTCGACGAGCACCCCGCCCTGCTGCAGGTAGTGGGTGGCGTGCGCGACGGCGGCGTCGCGGTCGCTCGTGACGATGACGCCCTTGCCCGCGGCGAGCCCGTCGGCCTTGACGACATACGGCGCCCCCAGGTCGTCGAGCGCCGCCTCGACCTCGGCAAGCGTGCCGGCGCGCACGGCGCGCCCGGTCGGCACCCCCGCGGCGTCCATGATGCGCTTCGCGAAGGCCTTCGAGCCCTCCAGCTGCGCCGCGGCCTGCCCGGGGCCGAAGACGGCGATGCCGCGTCGGCGCACGGCGTCGGCGACGCCCGCCACGAGCGGCGCCTCGGGCCCGATCACGACGAGCTCGATGTCGTTGTCGACCGCGTAGTCGGCCACGACGTCGCCGCGCGTCGCGTCGAGCGCGACCACGGGCACGACCGTGGCGATGCCGGCGTTGCCGGGGGCGGCGGTGATCGCGTGGGCGGGTTGCCCCGCGGCGTCGCGCTCGCGCAGCAGCGCGGTGATGATGGCGTGCTCGCGGGCGCCCGAGCCGAGGACGAGGATTCTCACCCGGCAAGACTACCCAGGGCGGGCATCCCGACCGGGCGTAGCCTCGAGGCATGGCCCGCGCGCGCATCGACGAGACGACCGGGCGGGATGCGGTGCGCACCGCCCTCGCCGACCCGAGCGACCGCACCGCCGTCGCGACCGCCGTGCGCTACCTGCTGCAGGCGCTCGCCGATGCCAGCCCGGGCCACAGTGTGGAGGTGCGCGTGCCGCCCTACGGCGCCGTGCAGGCGGTCGAGGGCCCGCGCCACACGCGCGGCACCCCGCCCAACGTCGTCGAGCTCGACCCCGCGACCTTCCTGGCCATCGCGACCGGCGGGCTCGACTGGGCGAGTGCGGTCGACGCGGGCCGCGTGCACGCCTCCGGCGCGCGCTCCGACCTCTCGGGGCTGTTCCCGCTCGGGTATTGACCGGTCACTCAGCGCGGTGCGCGAGAATGAGGGCGTGACCGAGCCGAGTGGCAGCCCCGAGCCGACGACCGAGCGCGCGACCGTGCAGGTGCGTCGGGCGCCGAAGATTCCCGCGTTCATGGTGGTCGGCGGCCTCGTCGGGTTTCTCGGCACGCTCGTCGCGACGAGCCTCTTCCCCGCCGACCCGCAGGTCGGCTTCGCGGCGCTGCTCGGCTACTTCTCGCTCTACGGCGTGACGGCGGGCGTGCTCGTCGGAGCCATCATCGGCATCGTGCTCGACCGGCGCTCCCAGAAGCGCGTGCGCACCCTCGAGGCCGAGCGCCAGGTGGTCGACGCCGCCCCGGCGGGGTCGGTCGCACCCGAGGGCGAGCTCGAAGACTGAGGCGCCCAGCTGGCCGCCGCTGAGCGCGGCCCCTAGCTCAGCTGGTTCTCCTCCACCCACCGCAGGTACTCGGGGGTGACGGTGCCCGTGACGTAATCGCCTGTGAAGCAGCTCATCTCGAGCTCGGTGACGTCGCTGCCCTCGATGATCGCGGCCTGCATGTCCTCGACCTCCTGATAGATCAGGTAGTCGCTGCCGAGCTCGGTGTTGATCTCGGGAATCTTGCGGCCGTGGGCGATGAGCTCGCGCCGCGTCGGCATGTTGATGCCGTAGACGTGCGGATAGCGCACGGGCGGCGCCGCCGAGGTGAAGGTGACCTTGTTGGCGCCGGCCGCGCGGGCCATCTCGACGATCTCCTTCGAGGTCGTGCCGCGCACGATCGAGTCGTCGACGATGAGGATGTTCTTGCCCTGGAACTCGCTCGACATCGCGTTGAGCTTCTGCTTCACGCTCTTCTTGCGCGTCTCCTGCCCCGGCATGATGAACGTGCGGCCCACGTAGCGGTTCTTGTAGAAGCCCTCGCGATACGGGATGCCGAGCTTCTGCGCCACCTGCATCGCGGCGGGCCGCGACGAGTCGGGAATCGGCATGACGACGTCGATGTCGCCGTGCGGGGTGTAGCGCGCGATCGTGTCCGCAAGGCGGTCGCCCAGGCGCAGCCGCGCCTCGTACACCGAGATGCCGTTCATGATCGAGTCGGGGCGCGCGAGGTAGACGTACTCGAACGAGCACGGAATCAGGCGCGGGTTCGCCGCGCACTGCCGGGCGATCAGCTCGCCGCTCACGGTGATGAACACGGCCTCGCCGGGGGCGACCTCGCGCACGGTCTCGTATCCGCCCGCCTCGAGCACGAGCGACTCGCTCGCCACCACCCACTCGTCGCCCGTGAGGCCCGCGGAGCGGCGCCCGAGCACGAGCGGCCGGATGCCGAACGGGTCGCGGAAGGCGAGCATCCCGTGCCCCGCGATCAGGGCGATGGCCGCGTACGAGCCCTCGACGCGCTCGTGCAGGCGGCTGATCGCGGCGAACACCTGGTCGGGGTCGAGGTCGTTGCCGGTGACCTGCGCCTGCAGCTCGTGCGCGAGCACGTTGACGAGCAGCTCAGTGTCGCTCGAGGTATTGAGGTGGCGGCGGTCGACCTCGAAGAGCTCGCGCGTGAGCTCGCGCGTGTTCGTCAGGTTGCCGTTGTGCACGAGGATGATGCCGTACGGCGCGTTCACGTAGAACGGCTGGGCCTCTTCTTCACTGGATGC
>JAIXXG010000118.1 GCA_027490915.1 Microbacteriaceae bacterium | reverse complement strand
TTCGCCTCGATCTCGGCGGGCATCAACGCCCTCTCGGGCCCGCTGCACGGCGGCGCCAACGAGGCCGTGCTCGACATGCTCGCGCGCATCCGCGATTCGGGTGAGGGCGTCGAGCGCTTCGTCGAGCGCGTCAAGAACAAAGAAGACGGCATCAAGCTCATGGGCTTCGGCCACCGGGTCTACAAGTCGTACGACCCGCGCGCCAAGCTCGTGAAGGCCAGTGTGGATGCGGTGCTCGCCGACCTCGGCGTCAGCGACCCGCTGCTGCAGATCGCGCGCGAGCTCGAGGCCATCGCCCTCGCCGACGAGTACTTCATCGAGCGCAAGCTCTACCCGAACGTCGACTTCTACACGGGCGTCATCTACAAGGCCATGGGCTTCCCGACCCGCATGTTCACCGTGCTCTTCGCCATCGGGCGCCTGCCGGGCTGGATCGCCCACTGGCGCGAGATGAACGACGACCCGAGCACGAAGATCGGCCGCCCGCAGCAGCTCTACGTGGGCTCGCCCGCGCGCGACTGGCCGCAGCGCTAGCCGACCCGGCCCCGGGGCCGTCGCCGGCGCGGGATGCTCGCGGTGAGCATCCCGAGACCGCGACCTAGGCGTGCAGGGCGGCGTTGAGCTGCACGCCCGCGCCCGTGCGGGGCAGCACTTCGACGGCTCCCGTGAGCGAGCTGCGGCGGAACAGCAGCCCCGGCACGCCCGACAGCTCGGCGGCCTTCACGACGCGCGGCTGCCCGTCGGCGCCGACCGTGCCGTCAACTACGACGACCTTCTGGCCGGCCGTCACGTAGAGTCCCGCCTCGACGACCGAGTCGTCGCCGATCGAGATGCCGATGCCGCTGTTGGCGCCGAGCAGCGCGCGCTGCCCGATGGTGATGCGGTGCGTGCCGCCGCCGCTGAGCGTGCCCATGATCGAGGCGCCGCCGCCGATGTCGCTGCCGTCGCCGACGACGACGCCCTGGCTGATGCGGCCCTCGACCATCGAGGTGCCGAGGGTGCCGGCGTTGAAGTTGACGAAGCCCTCGTGCATGACGGTCGTGCCGGGGGAGAGGTAGGCGCCGAGGCGCACGCGGCTGGCGTCGGCGATGCGCACGCGCGGCGGCGTGACGTAGTCGAGCAGGCGCGGAAACTTGTCGACCCCGAGCACCGCGATGCCCGCCTGCTGCAGCTGCGGGCGGCGCGCGTCGAAGTCGTCGGGGTGCACGGGGCCCGCGGTGGTCCAGGTCACGATCGGCAAGTGCCCGAAGATGCCATCGAGGTTGATCGTGTTCGGCTGCACGAGCCGGTGGCTCAGCAGGTGCAGGCGCAGGTAGGCGTCGGGGGTCGACTGCGGTGGCGCATCCAGGTCGATCGAGACGGTGCGCGCTTCGCGGCGCACGCTGCGGCGGGCGTCGTCGCCCTGCAGGTGCTCGATCTCGGCGGGCACGATGTGGGGGTCGCGGCCGGGCGGCAGCGCGCCGAGCGCGGGGGAGGGGAACCAGGTGTCGAGCACCGTGTCGTCGGCGATGCGCACCGTGGCGAGCCCGTAGCCCCAGGCGTGGCGCGTGGCGCGCTCGGAGTCGGTGGCGGCGTGTTCGGCGGCGGGCTGGCTCGGCATGCCTCCAGGCTACCGGCGCGCGATTAGCCTGGAGTCGTGACCGAGAACGCCGTGCCCGCCCCGCCGCTCGACGCCGTGCTCGGCGATGTGGTCGCGCTGACGGCGGCGCTCGTCGACATCGCGAGCGTCTCGGGCGATGAGCGGATGCTCGCCGACGCGATCGAGCGCGTGCTCCGCATCCGCGCCCCGCACCTCGACGTGCTGCGTGATGGCGACGCGATCGTCGCCCGCACCCACCTCGGCAGGCCGCAGCGCGTCATCATCGCCGGGCACATCGACACCGTGCCGGTGAACGACAACCTGCCGAGCCGCCTCGAGCTCGACAGCGGCAGCGGCGATGCTCGCACCGGCACCCTGCACGGCCGCGGCACGGTCGACATGAAGGGCGGGTGCGCGGTCATGCTCGCGCTCGCTGTCGCGCTCACCGGGCCCGCCTACGACGTGACGTGGGTCTGGTACGACCACGAGGAGGTCGAGGCGCACCTCAACGGCCTCGGCCGCCTGGCCCGTACGCGCCCCGAGCTGCTCGCCGCCGACTTCGCGATTCTCGGCGAGCCGAGCAACGCGGTGATCGAGGGCGGCTGCAACGGCACCCTGCGCGTCGAGCTCACCGCGACCGGGCGGCGTGCCCACTCGGCGCGCGCCTGGATGGGCGTCAACGCCATCCACGGCCTCGCGCCCATCCTCGACCTGCTCGCGCGCTTCGAGCCCGCCGAGGTCGAGGTCGACGGGCTGCGCTACCGCGAGGGGCTCAACGCGGTCGGCATTCGCGGCGGGGTCGCGGGCAACGTCATCCCCGACGAGGCCGTGCTGACCGTCAACTACCGCTTCGCGCCCTCGCGCTCGGTGGCCGAGGCCGAAGAGGAGCTGCGCGAGCTGTTCGGCTCGGTCGCCCCCGCGGTCTCGATGCGGGTCACCGACGCGGCTGGCGGGGCGCGCCCGGGGCTGGATGCGGAGCTCGCGCAGCACTTCGCCGCGGCCGTCGGCGGCACCCCGCAGCCCAAGTTCGGCTGGACGGACGTGGCCCGCTTCGCCGAGCTCGGCATTCCCGCCGTCAACTACGGCCCCGGAGACCCCGCCCTCGCGCACACCGACGACGAGCGGGTGCCGGTGGAGCAGCTGCTCGCCTGCGAGCGCGGGCTGCGGGCGTGGCTGACGGCGGAGCGGGCGCCGGAGCAGGCGGGGTGACATCGCTCGCGCCTTCGCCGGCGAGCTCGCGGCACGGCGTGCTCGAGGCGCTGCGGCGCACGCCCTGGTGGGCGGCGGTGCTCGGCATCTGGGCGGCATCGCGGCTCGTCACGACGAGCATCCTGCTGTCGTTCGCCGCCCGGCAGGGCGAGAACGCGTGGACGGGCGCGAGCCCCGGCTACCTCGACTTCGCGCGGCTGTGGGACGCTCACTGGTACTACATCATCAGCGTCGTCGGGTACCCCAGCGAGATTCCGCGCGATGAGAACGGGCTCGCCGGCGAGAGCGCCTGGGCGTTCATGCCGGTCTACCCGGGGCTCATCCGCATCGGCATGGCGCTGACCGGCGACAGCTCGCCGCAGGGCTTCGCCGCGGTCGCGGTGACGATCTCGGTGACCGCGAGCGCGGTCGCCGCGCTGCTGTTCTTCCGGCTGTGCCGCCGCTGGCTCAGCGAGGGCACGGCGCTGCTCGCGACCACGCTGCTGTGCGTCGCCCCGCTGTCGCCGATCTACCAGGTCGGGTACGCCGAGAGTCTGCACCTCGCGCTGCTGTTCGGGGCGCTCATCCTCGTGCTCGACCGCCGGTGGGTGCTGCTGCCGATCGTCGTCACGGTCATGGCCCTGACCCGACCGAGCGGGCTTGCCTTCGCGCTGCTGCTCGCGCTCGTGTGGGGCTGGCGCTGGTTCACGCGCGCCGATGAGCCCTTCCCGTCCCTCGAGCGGGTGCGCCTCGGGCTCGCGGCGGTCATCGCGGGGCTCGCCGGCCTCGCCTGGCCGGGCATCGTCGCGCTCGGAACCGGCGAGCTGCGCGGGTACCTCGAGACCGAGCTCGCGTGGCGCCGCCCGTACATCGGCGAGGGCGAGCTGCTGCCGTTCATGCCCTGGGTCGAGGGGGCCGGCTGGTGGGGAGGGCAGGTCTGGTGGCCGAACCTGCCGCTCGCGGGGGTGCCGTTCTCGGGGGGCGTGGTGCTGGGGGTGAGCATCCTGATCGGGATGCTGGCCCTCGCCGCGCTCGCCTTCCACGTGCCGGCCATGCGGCGCATGCCGCTCGAGCTGCGGTTCTGGCTGATCGCCTACGCCCTCTACCTGCTCGCGGTGTTCTTTCCGCAGTCGAGCACCTTCCGGCTGCTCGTGCCGCTCGCGCCGGCCCTGGGGGCGATCGCGCTGGGCATCGCGAGTGTCGGAACCGGTCGGGTCGGGGCTCGCTGGTCGCCCTCGACTGCCCGCGCCGTGCGGGTGGCCCTGGCCGCGCTCGCGATCGCGCTCGGCATCGCCGGGCAGGTCGCGTGGGTGCACATCGGCTGGTGGGTCGACGGCTACGACTGGACGCCCCCGTGACACCTCCTGGTCACCGCAGGGCCTCCCGTCGATTTAGTCGTTGGGCGCCCGTAAGGGATAATGGGAGCAGGATTTCAGCGAAAGGGGAGGCCGCATGGCTGCCATGAAGCC
>JAIXXG010000117.1 GCA_027490915.1 Microbacteriaceae bacterium | reverse complement strand
CCCTGCTGTTCGACGCGATCGCGCCGCTCGGCCCGAGCTCGACCACCGCGACGGCAGCGGCGGTCGGGCTCGCGTTCGCCGGGGTGCTCGTGGCGAGCATCCGGTGGCCGCGGCGCGACGGGGCGACGGCGGTGGCGCCTAGCCCTCCTCGGGCGTGAAGTTCAGCGCGAGCGAGTTCATGCAGTAGCGGTCGCCGGTGGGCGTGCCGAACCCGTCAGGAAAGACGTGGCCCAGGTGCGAGCCGCACGTGGCGCAGCGCACCTCGGTGCGCACCATGCCGAGCGAGGTGTCCTCGAGCAGCTCCACGGCCTCGGGGCGCACCGACTCGTAGAAGCTCGGCCAGCCGCAGCCCGAGTCGAACTTCGTGCCCGCCTGGAACAGCTCGGCACCGCACGCGCCGCAGGTGTAGAGGCCAGCGCGGCTCTCGTCGAGCAGCTCGCCCGTCCACGCGCGCTCGGTGCCCGCCTGGCGCAGCACCTGGTAGCGCTCCTCGCCGAGCTCAGCGCGCCACTCCTCCTCGGTCTTCTGCACCGTGTAGGTCTTGCCGTCGGCTGCCGGGTTGTGGCCCATGGTTCCTCTTCTCCCCGCCCGCGGGCGGTCAGTCCTGCACCATTAAACTCGCTTTCGTGCCCGACTCTTCCCCGCAGTGTCGAACCTGGGCCGATCTGAGCCTCGACGAGTTCTTCGACATCGCGGCGCTGCGCACCGAGGTCTTCTTCCTCGAGCAGCGCATCGACGAGCCCGAGCTCGACGCGCGCGACCGCGAGCCGACCACCGAGCACTGGTGGATCGCCGATGATCGCGGGCCCGCCACCTACCTGCGGGTGGTCGTCGACGGCACCCCGCAGCCGGGCAACCGGGATGCCCGCACCCTCATCGGCCGCGTCGTCACCCGTGCCGACCGCCGCGGCGAGGGTCTCGCGCGCCGCCTGCTCGCGCACGTGGTCGAGCGTCACGGCCACGAGCCGCTGGCCCTGCACGCGCAGGTCTACGCCCAGCCGCTGTACGCCGGGCTCGGGTTCGCGGCCTACGGGGACGAGTACCTCGAGGCGGGCATCCCGCACATCGGCATGCACCGCGCGCCCACGTCGCCCTCCGCGTCTGCCCAGGGTGCGCGCGTAGGCTGACCGCACCATGCTCTCCGCGCTCGCCCTCGCCGCCGTCGTGCTGGCGTCGCCCGCCGCGTCGTGCGTCGCGACCGAGGGCGGGTTCGACTGGGGGTTCAAGGAGTCGTTCCGGGCGTACCTGAGCGGCTCGATCGCCAACGGCGAGTGGTCGACCGAGGGCGGCATCGGCTACGAGACCCCGGTCTTCACCTCCGAGTCGCTCGCCGGGTCGGTGGCGCTCGCCCCGCTCGACGGCGAGCTCGCCGTCGGCGGCGCCATGCGCTTCACCGGGCACGAGGGCATTCTCGACACGACCGTGTCGAACCTGCGTGTCGCGCTCGATGGTCAGCGCCTGCAGCTGATCGTCGATGTGCGCGGCACCACGCAGGAGTTCGTCGAGGTCGACACGGCCGACGTGCTCTTCGCCACGGGCGACCTCACGGCGGCGGAGTGGACGGCGGGGGAGGACGGGCTGCTCATCGCGGGCATCCCGCTCACGCTCACGGCGGAGGGTGCCGAGGCCTTCGGCACCTACCCCGAGGGGGAGGCCCTCGACCCGCTCGACCTCCGCCTGGCGACGACCCCCGCGTGCGCCGACGAGGCGATCGCGGCGCGCGCAGCGGGGGGCGGGATGCTCGTGCCGCTGCTGATCGTCGGGCTCGTGGTGCTCGCTGTCGCCGCCTCGGTGCTCGTGCACCTGCGTCTGCGGGCGGCGAAGCGCCGCGGGGGAGGCGCTGAGCCAGAGGTGCCGCAGCCTCAGTGAACACTCAGGACGAATGATTCTCACGAGATAAGGTAAGGCTTACCTTACTAACCTTCGTTCCGGGAGTCCTTCGTGCGCATCGCACCACCCCGGCGCCGCGCCTCGTTGCGCGCGTCGCTCGTCGCCCTCACCGCCGCCCTCGCGGTCATCGCCCCCTCGGCGCTCGTCGTCGGCGCCGCCGCGCCGACCGCGGCCGCTGCCGACACGCCGCCGGCCGTTCCGACCGTCACCGTCACGCCCAGCACGGGTCTCGAGCCCGGCGACGTCGTCACGGTCACGGGCACCGGTTTCGGCCCTGTCGCCCCCGCGACGACCGCCTCGCGACCGCCGCTCGCGGGCCAGTTCGGCGGCGTCTACGTCGTCTTCGGCTCGTTCGCGAGCACCTGGAAGCCCAGCGAGGGGGCCGCGTCGTCGACGCGCGTCGGAGCGCCCGGGCAGACCCGCTGGGTGGTCAACCCCGAGAACGTCGCCACGATCGGCGGCGCGTCGCGCGGGGCCGTGGCGATCAACGCCGATGGCTCGTTCTCTCTCGAGCTGACGGTGACCGATGAGTTCACCGGGATGCTCGCCGACGGCACCCTCGGCGTCTACACCTTCGCCGGCGGCGGGGTCGTCTACGCGCCCTTCGAGACGGCGACCCCGGTGACCTTCGCGCCCCCGCCCCCGCCGACCCCCACCGTCACCGTGACGCCCTCGGAGGGACTCGAGCCCGGTGACGTCGTGACCGTCGACGGCGCGAACTTCGGCCCGGTGCCGCCCGCCACGACCGCGTCGCGACCGCCGCTCGCCGGCCAGTTCGGCGGCGTCTACGTCGTCTTCGGAACCGTGGCCAGCACCTGGAAGCCGAGCGAGGGCGCGCCCTCCGCCGCCCGGGTCGGAGCGCCGGGGCAGACCCGCTGGGTGGTCAACCCCGAGAACGTCGCCACGATCGGCGGCGAATCGCGCGGCGCCGTGGCGATCGATGCCGATGGCTCGTTCAGCGTGCAGCTGACGGTGACCGATGCGTTCACCGGGATGCTCGCCGACGGCACCCTCGGCGTCTACACCTTCGCCGGCGGCGGGGTCGTCTACGCACCCTTCGAGACCCTGACGCCGCTCGTCGTCGGGGTCGCCGACCCGGAGCCGACGCCCGACCCGACCCCGACGCCCGATCCGACCCCGACGCCTGATCCGACCCCGACCCCCGACCCCGAGGCGACCCCGCCCGCGCCGTCGACCCCGACCTCGGCCGGCAGCCTCCGCTGGGGCATCAAGCAGTCGTTCGACGACTACGTCGTCGGCCCGATCGCGCAGGGCTCGATCACGGTGACGGGCGCGAGCAGCGCCGGCTCGGTCGTCGTCTTCCCGCAGAGCTCGGCGGCCGGCACCACGGGCACGGTGTCGTACCGCGGCGCGGTGCGCTACACCGGCCACGACGGGCTGCTCGACGTCACGATCGCCGACCCGAGCGTGCGCTTCGTCTCCGCGACGCGCGGTGAGCTCGTCGCCACCGTGAACGGCACGCGCGTCGCGCTCGCGACCCTCGCGCTCGACCGCGGCACCCGCAGCGAGCTGCCCGACGGCTCGGTGCGCTGGGCTGGTGTGCCCGCGACCCTCACCGCCGCCGGAGCACCCGTCTTCAGCTACCAGGGCAGCGCCTTCTACGCGGCCGGCACGGCGCTCGACCCCGTCACCCTGACGGTCGGGGCGCCCTCGGGCGCGAGCGCGGGCAGCCGGGTCGTCGACGCCTACGTCGCGCAGAGCATCCCGAGCGCCCCGCCGGCCACGACCGGTGCCTCGCTCGTCGGCGCCGACCCGGCCGCGCTGCAGCCCGGCCAGAGCGTCACGCTGACCGCGGGCGGCTTCGGCGCCGGAGAAACCGGTATCGCCGCGGTCGTCTACAGCGAGCCGGTCGTGCTGAGCGAGACCGTCACGGCCGACGCCGACGGCATCGCCCGCTGGACGGGCACGCTGCCCGCCGACCTCGTCGGCGTGCACACGCTCACCCTGCAGGGCAGCGTCGATCGCGGCGTCGTGGTGACGATCCTCGAGCTCGCCGAGACGGTGTCGGTCGTCGGCGCCTGCGAGCTGCGGGATGCGGAGCTCGCGTGGGGATTCTCCGAGTCGTTCCGCGCCTACGTGAGCGGGTCGATCGCGAACGGCGAGTGGCAGGTGCTCGACGGCGCGGCGTACGAGACGCCCGCCTTCCGCTTCACCGGGTCGGGCGCCGTCGAGCCGGCGTCGGGCGAGGGCGAGATCGCGTTCGGCGGCACCGTGCGGTTCGTCGGCCACGGCGGCATCCTCGACACCACGCTGGCCGACCCGCGACTGGTGATGCTCGATGACCGCACGGCGCAGCTCGTGCTCGACGTCACGGGCACGACCCAGGCCGGGGTCGCGGTCGCGGCGGAGGGCGTCGTGTTCGCCGACGTCGACCTGAGCGCCGCAACGCGCACCGCCGAGCAGGGCCAGCTCGTGATCACCGACGCGCCGGCCACCCTCACCGCGACGGGCGCGGAGGCGTTCGGCACCTACCCGCCCGGGGAGGCTCTCGACCCGATCACGATCACGGCGGCGCTCGCCGACGACTGCGGCGCCGTCGCGATCGCCGAGATGGGTGCGGCCGCGCCGTCGTCCGCCGCTGGCGACGTTCCGGTGTGGGTGGGGGTGCTCATCGCCGCTCTGCTGGCGATCGTGGCGGCTCTTGTCGCGGCCGTCGTGACGCTGCGCCGCCGCGCCGTCACCGGCTAGCGAAGAGTGAACCTGTTTCGCTACGATGGCGGGGGTGCGCACCGCGCACCCCCGCGCGTCACGATGGGTCCAGGGGATGGGGTCCGACTGACTCCTCCCTCCTCTCAACAGAAAGACCCGAATACATGGTCAGCACCCGACTTGCGCCTCTCGAGGCCGCCGCTTCTCCGCTCCTGACGGACGGCGCGATCAGCACCCGTCGCCAGCGCACGGCGCGCGCCGCCCGCGCCGCCCTGGCGGCCTCGCTCGTCGCGGCGTCGCTCGCGATCGTGCCGCAGCCGGCGTTCGCCGCGCCGGGCACCGACCTCGGCGTGCTCTCCGTCGACTGCGACGGCGCCGACGACGGATACCTCGACGAGCAGACGGTCATCTACCTGAACATCGGCGACACCTTCGTCATCACCAACGACGAATACCAGCCCTGCGTGATCGCCGACCCCAACAGCATTCTCACCGGGGAGGACGCCGACCACTCGAGTCTCGGTGCCGGGGTGCTCGACATCAGCTCGACCACCGCCCCCATCACCATCGACGCCCCCGGCACGTTCACCATCGAGGATGGCGCGGGGCGTGTGAAGACCTTCACGGTCGTGGCCGGCATATCCTTCCGCAACCTCACCGACATCGGCGCCGGCGCGGCCGTGGGCGACTCGTTCCTCTTCACGAACGTGTACTACACGGGTACCGAGTTCGTCGATGCGACCGTGACGGTGGTCGACCTCGACGGCCTCGAGTTCGAGGGCACTCCCGGACTCATGGACT
>JAIXXG010000058.1 GCA_027490915.1 Microbacteriaceae bacterium | reverse complement strand
CAGGCCTTCGAGCCCCAGCTCGTCGAGGGCAAGGCGATCCAGCTGCACCCGCTCGTCTGCGCGGCGTTCAACGCCGACTTCGACGGTGACCAGATGGCTGTGCACCTGCCGCTGTCGGTCGAGGCGCAGGCCGAGGCCCGCATCCTGATGCTCGCCTCGAACAACATCCTCAAGCCGTCCGACGGCCGCCCGGTGACGGTGCCGACCCAGGACATGATCATCGGTCTGCACCACCTCACGACCGTGCGCGAGGGCGCCACCGGCGAGGGCCGCGCGTTCTCGTCGGTCGCCGAGGCGATCATGGCCATGGACCAGGGCTCGCTGCACCTCAACGCCCCGGTGCGCATCCGCCTCTACGGCGAGAAGTTCGCCGACGGGCGCGAGCTGCGCGAGACCACGCTGGGTCGCGCGCTGTTCAACGAGCAGCTGCCCGCGGACTACCCGTACGTCGACGCGGTCGCCGACAAGGGCACCATCTCGCAGATCGTCAACGATCTGGCCGAGCGGTACCCGAAGACGGTCGTCGCCGCGACGCTCGACAAGGTGAAGGATGCCGGCTTCTACTGGGCGACCCGCTCGGGTGTCACGGTCGCGCTCAGCGACGTGCTGAGCCCGCCCGACAAGAAGAAGATCGTCGCCGACTACGAGAAGCGCGCCGCGAAGATCCAGGCCCAGTTCGACAAGGGCCTCATGACCGACGACGAGCGCCGGCGCGAGCTGGTCGAGCTGTGGACGGAGGGCACCAAGGAGGTCAACAACGCCATGCGTGCCAACTTCCCGGCCGACAACACCATCAACCGCATGGTGACCTCGGGAGCGCGAGGCAACTGGCTGCAGGTCGGCAACATCGCCGGTATGCGCGGCCTGGTGTCGAACCCCCGCGGTGAGATCATCGCCCGCCCGATCATCAACTCGTACCGCGAGGGCCTGTCGGTGGCCGAGTACTTCATCGCCACGCACGGTGCCCGAAAGGGTCTGGCCGACACCGCTCTGCGCACGGCCGACTCGGGCTACCTGACCCGTCGACTCGTCGACGTGGCGCAGGACGTCATCATCCGCGAGGAGGACTGCGGCACGAGCAAGGGTCTCGACTTCACCATCGCGCACGAGGTCGACGGCACCTGGGTGCGCGACGACAACGTCGAGAACCTGGTGTTCGCCCGCACGCTCGCGGCTGACGCCGTGAGCGCCTCGGGCGAGGTCGTCGCCGAGGCCGGGGCCGACGTCGGCGACGTGCTCATCGACGCCCTGGTGTCGGCGGGCGTCAGCGAGATCAAGGTGCGCTCGGTGCTCACGTGCGAGTCGGCGGTCGGCGTCTGCGCCGCCTGCTACGGCCGCTCGCTGGCCACCGGGCAGCGCGTCGACCTCGGCGAGGCGGTCGGCATCATCGCCGCCCAGTCGATCGGCGAGCCCGGCACCCAGCTCACGATGCGCACCTTCCACACGGGAGGCTCGGCCTCAGCGGCCGACATCACCCAGGGTCTGCCGCGCGTCACCGAGCTGTTCGAGGCCCGCACCCCGAAGGGGGCGAGCCCGATCGCCGAGAGCGCCGGTCGCATCCGCATCGAGGATGCGGGCGCCCAGCTCAAGGTCACGCTCACGCCCGACAACGGCGACGACGAGGTGGTCTACACCGTGTCGAAGCGCGCCACCCTGCAGGTCGAGGACGGTCAGCACGTCGAGCTGGGTCACCAGATCTTCGCCGGAACCGTCGACCCGAAGGAGGTGCTGCGCGTCAAGGGCGTCCGCGCCGTGCAGCAGCACCTGGTCGAGGGTGTGCAGGGCGTGTACCGCTCGCAGGGTGTGCCGATCCACGACAAGCACCTCGAGGTCATCGTGCGCCAGATGCTGCGCAAGGTCACCGTCGTCGACCACGGCGAGACCGAGCTGCTGCCCGGTGAGCTGGTCGACCGCTCGCGGTACAACCAGATCAACCGTGCCGCTCTTGCCGAGGGCAAGAAGACGGCCTCGGCCCGTCAGGAGGTCATGGGCATCACCAAGGCCTCGCTGGCGACCGAGTCGTGGCTCTCGGCGGCCTCCTTCCAGGAGACCACCCGCGTGCTCACGCAGGCGGCGATGGAGGGCAAGCGCGACCCGCTGCTCGGCCTGAAGGAGAACGTGATCATCGGAAAGCTGATCCCGGCCGGCACCGGTCTGCCCGCGTACCGCAATGTGACGGTCGAGGCGACGGAGGAGGCGAAGGCCGAGCGGTACCCCAACCGCATCTTCGCGTCCGACGGCGAGTTCAGCGAGGCCGACCTGTCGTTCGTCGACTTCGACACCTTCTCGAGCGACGACTTCAGCGGTCAGGGCGGCACCTACAGCTAGGCGTCGCACCACCGGGAGCGCCCGCGGAGCCATCGGCTCCGCGGGCGCTCCCCGTTCGGGGGGCGTGACGGAATCGGCGTCGAGCGTGTTGGCTGGGGGGCATGCACGTTACCCGAGGTGCCCGTGCGACCCGACGCCCGGCGATGCGGGACGATCGCGGCTTCACGCTCATCGAGCTCATGGTGGTCATCCTGATCGCCGGCATCCTCGCCGCGATCGCGACCCCGATATTCCTCGGCGCGGTCGATCAGGCGCGGGCCGCGACCGTGCAGGCCGAGCTCTCCAGTGCGCGGCTCGAGCTGGTGGCCGCGCTGGTCTCGGAGGGGGAGCTCGTCGGTGCTCCCGTCGACGCGGCCGTCATCGACACCTACGGCGACCCCAACGTCACCCTCACGCTGTGGGCGACGGCCACGGAGTTCTGCCTGATCGGCGAGCACGCCGACCTCGCCGACGCGTGGGCGGCATCGCGGCAGTCGGCACCCGTGCGCGGCGGCGGATGCGCCGCGGACGCCACGATCGTGCTGCCCTGAGCCACCCGTCGGAAGGCCCGCTCCGAAGAGGAGGCAGAGCCTGCCGACCGGTGTGGCTGATGTTAACAATGTGACTGGTGTGGACGGCCCCCGAACGCGGGACTATTGTCGGCAGTACGGCGTGTCGTACCGTGTCGGTCTGGCAGTCCGTGCAAGCGCTCCATAGTCGGAGCGCCTGCGTCCAGGGGGGAGGGTTCTGCCGTGGTTTCCGTCAGCGAAGTGCTCATCATCCGTGGGCTCATGCCGATCGAGTCGCTCGACAAGGTGCGCGACGAGGGCGATGACGTCGTCGTCGGCGAGTTCCTCGAGCGCGGCATGGTCACGCCCGCCCAGGTCGCGTCGGCGAAGGCCGAGGTCGCGGGCCTCTCGTTCGTCGAGCTCGCGGAGTACCCGGTCGACCGCACCGCTGTCGCGATGGTGCCCGCGGCGCTCTGCCGCCGGCACAACGTGCTGCCCATCCACGCGACCGCGACCACCATCACCCTGGCGATGGTCGAGCCGGGCGATGTGCTCGCGATGGACGATGTGCGCGCGATCACGCGCATGCACGTCGTCGCCGTGGTCGCCGAGAAGAGCGACCTGCTCGCGGCGATCAATCGCTTCCATCGCGCCGACAGCGAGCTGAGCGACCTCACGACCGCCATCGAGGAGGAGACGACGCCCTCGACCTCCGATGAGGTCGCGGTGCGCGAGGCCGATGCCGACGACGCGCCGATCGTCCGGTTCGTGAACCTGATCATCGGGCAGGCGATCCAAGACCTGGCGTCCGACATCCACATCGAGCCCGGCGAGTTCGAGATGCGCGTGCGCTACCGCATCGATGGCGTGCTGCACGATGTGCAGCAGGCCCCCAAGAACATCCAGAACGGGGTCATCTCGCGCCTCAAGATCATGAGCGACATCAACATCGCCGAGCGCCGGCGGCCGCAGGACGGCCGCATGTCGGTGCAGCACGGTGGCCAGGTGATCGACCTCCGCGTCGCGACCCTCCCGACCGTGTGGGGCGAGAAGGTCGTCATGCGCATCCTCGACAACAACGCGACGCGCCGCGACATCGGCGATCTCGGGATGCTCGACCGCAACCTCACCGTCTACCGCAACTCGTACACCAAGCCGTACGGCATGATCCTCGTCACCGGGCCGACCGGCTCGGGAAAGTCGACCACGCTCTACACGACGCTGCACGCGGTCGCGCGGCCCGAGATCAACGTCATCACGGTGGAGGACCCGGTCGAGTACCGCATGGCGGGCATCAACCAGGTGCAGGTGAACCCCAAGGCGGGTCTGACCTTTGCGAGCGCGCTGCGCAGCATCCTGCGATCCGACCCCGACGTCGTGCTGATCGGTGAGATCCGCGACCAGGAGACGGCCCAGATCGCCATCGAGGCGGCCCTCACGGGTCACCTCGTGCTCTCGACGCTGCACACGAACGACGCGCCGAGCGCGATCACCCGCCTCATCGAGATGGACATCGAGCCGTTCCTCGTCGGCTCGGCGCTCGACTGCGTGGTCGCCCAGCGTCTCGCGCGGCGCCTCTGCGATCGGTGCAAGCAGCTGCAGGAGTACGACCCGGCCCATCTCGACACCCTCGGGTTCGGCCGTCGTGCTGACGAGCTGAGCCCGCGCCTCTACCACGCCATCGGCTGCTCGGCCTGCTCGGGCACGGGCTATCGCGGCCGTCTCGCCCTGCACGAGGTGATGATGGTGAGCGAGGAGATCGAGCGTCTGGCGGTCGCCCGCGCGTCGAGCATGGAGATCATGAATGTGGCGACGGAACAGGGCATGCTGACTCTGCGGCAGGACGGCTGGGCGAAGGTGCGCGCCGGACTGACGTCGATCGAGGAAGTGCTGCGCGTCGTCGCGTGACGACCGAGCAGGGGAGGGGAGCACCATGACGGATGCGCTGGGCCTGGGGGCCTCGGCCGATGCCGCCGCCACCGCGCGGCGCGTGTGGTCGGTGACCGCCGACGAGACCGCGGCCGCTGCCGTTGCCGCGCAGCCGATCCCCAAGGTCGTCGATGCTCCCGGCGCGCCCGCGCCGGTCGGCGCCCCGGTCGGCGCCCCGCTCGGAGCGCCGGTCGTCGCGCCGCCTCCCGTCGTCGTGCCGTCGGTGACGCCGCTGCCCGACCTGGCCACGGGGCTGCCGCATCTCGCGCCCCCGCCGCCGGTCGGCCAGCAGCCGGTCACGGCGCCTCCGCCGATCGCGCCCGTCGCCGCCGCGGCTCCCGCCGCTCCGGCAGCGATCGGCACGGATGCTCCGCCTCCGCTCGGGGCGACCGCCCTGCCCGCGCCGCCGCCGTCGAGCTCGACGACCGTCATGGCGGGCATCCACCCGGCCCTTCTCGCCGCCCTCGACGAGGTCATCGCGCGCGGAGGCTCCGACCTGCACGTCGCCGGCGACGCCCCGCCCATGGTGCGGGTCGATGGCGAGCTGACCCCGGTCGCCGGAGCCGCCGTCTGGAGCCGAGCCGAGGTGACCACGATCCTCGAGAGCATCATGACCGAGCACCAGCGCGAGGTCTTCGCGAGCGAGTGGGAGCTCGACTTCGCAATCAGCCCGCGCGGCGACTTCCGCTTCCGCGTCAACTTCTTCAAAGACCGCGATGCGATGGCCGGGGCCTTCCGCCTCATCCCCACCGAGATCAAGTCGCTCAAGCAGCTCGGCGTGCCGAGCGTGGTCGGCAAGTTCGCGACCCTGCCGCGCGGCCTCGTGCTCGTGACCGGCCCGACCGGTTCGGGCAAGTCGACGACGCTCGCCGCCCTCATCGACCTCGTCAACAAGACGCGGGCCGACCACATCGTGACCATCGAGGACCCGATCGAGTTCGTGCACCGCAACCAGCGCGCGCTCGTCAACCAGCGTGAGGTCGGGGCCGACACGCACTCGTTCGCCGACGCCCTGAAGCGCGTGCTGCGCCAAGACCCGGATGTGATCCTGATCGGCGAGCTCCGCGACCTCGAGACGGTCTCGACGGCCCTGACGGCGGCCGAGACCGGCCACCTCGTGTTCGCGACCCTGCACACGCAGTCGGCCGCGCAGACGATCGACCGCATCATCGACGTCTTCCCGCCCCACCAGCAGGGTCAGGTGCGCTCGCAGCTCGCGCTCACCCTGCAGGGCGTGGTCTGTCAGACGCTGCTGCCGCGCGCGAGCGGCCAGGGGCGCATCATCGCGACCGAGATCATGATGACGACGGGCGCCATCGCCAACCTCATCCGCGAGGGCAAGACCTACCAGATCACCTCGGCCCTGCAGGCCGGGCGCGATCAGGGCATGCACACCATGGATCAGCACCTGGCCGACCTCGTCAACAGCCACATGGTCACGCACGAGGCGGCGCAGGCGAAGATGCAGGACCCGGAGAACTTCAACCGGCTCGTGCATCGCAGCGCGCCCGACGGCTCTTCGGCCGCCGCTCCGTTCGCTGATGGATTCGGGGGTGCCCGGTAATGGCGGCCACTCTCACGTTCGCCTACACGGGGCGCGATTCCAGCGGCAAGGTGGTGAAGGGGCGCGTCGACGCGTCGGGCGAGGCCTCGGTGGTGTCGCGCCTGCGCACCATGGGCATCGCCCCGATCACCATCAAGCAGGTGAGCGCCGGCACGGGGCTCAATCGCGACATCTCGCTCGGTGGGGTGTTCGACAAGAAGGTGTCGATCAAAGACCTCGCGGTGATGAGCCGCCAGCTCGCGACGATGATCGGCGCCGGTCTGCCGCTGCTGAAGGCGCTCACGATCCTCGCCGATCAGTCGGAGAACCCGAAGCTCGCCTCCACGCTCGATGAGGTGCGGTCGGGCGTCGAGGAGGGCAGCTCGTTCTCCGACAGCCTGGCCAAGCATCCCCGCATCTTCCCGCCGATCTTCGTCAACCTCGTACGGGCGGGCGAGGTGGGCGGCTTCCTCGAGACGTCGCTCGACTCCATCGCGAAGAACTACGAGAAGGAAGTTGAGCTCAAGGCCACGATCAAGTCGGCGCTCACGTACCCGGTCGTCGTTCTGATCATGGCCCTGCTGGCTGTCGTGGGCATGATCCTCTTCATCGTGCCGGTGTTCGAAGACCTCTTCAACGATCTGGGGGGCGAGCTTCCGCTACCGACCCGCATCCTCGTGGCGATCTCGCAGAACATGGTCTGGCTCGGGCCGCTGATCATCGTGCTGACCATCGTCGGCACCTTCTGGTGGCGGGCCAACCGGCACACTCCGAAGTTCCGCTCGGTGTGGGAGCCGGCGCTGCTGAAGATGCCCGTCTTCGGCGAGCTCTTCAAGAAGATCGCGATCGCCCGCTTCACCCGCAACTTCGGCACGATGGTCGGGGCGGGCGTGCCGATCCTTCAGGCGCTGTCGATCGTCGGATCGACGTCGGGCAACTGGCAGATCGAGCAGGCCGTGCAGTCCGTGCAAGACTCCGTGCGGCAGGGTCGCTCGATCGCGGCGCCGCTCGCGACAGAGCCGATCTTCCCGACCATGGTCACCCAGATGATCGCGGTCGGAGAGGACTCGGGCGCGCTCGAGACCATGCTCGAGAAGATCAGCGACTTCTACGACAGCGAGGTGCAGAGCACCACCGAAGCCCTCACGTCGCTCATCGAGCCGCTCATGATCGCCTTCCTCGGCGTCATCCTCGGCGGCATGATCGTGGCGCTCTATCTGCCCATTTTCGACATCTTCAACCAGATCTAGCCGACACGCCGGTCTGCCCCCCGCAATGGGGATGCCTGGAGGGGTGGCGGAGCGGCACAATCATCACTGGGGGGCCGGTTTCATGTTCCGTGGGGGGCCCACCTGTCAACCTTCATTTGATGGGAAAGGAAACGGACACATGTCCATTCGCACCGCTCTGGAGAACCGCCTGGCGCGCATCGAGAACAACGAGAAGGGCTTCACCCTGATCGAGCTGCTCGTCGTCGTCATCATCATCGGCATCCTCGCCGCCATCGCCGTCCCGGTCTTCCTGGGCCAGCAGGCGCAGGCGCAGGACTCGGCCGCGATCTCGAACCTCGCCACCGCCAAGGTCGCCGTGGTCAGCTCGTTCGTCGAGACCCCGGCCGGCCCGACCGCGGGCGACGGCGCCGCGCTCGCCGACCTCGGCTTCCCGGTCGGCCTCGTCACCATCGAGACCGGTGGCCAGACCTTCTGCCTCGAGGCCACGAGCGCCAGCGGCACCGTCTTCAGCGTGACCAGCGGCAACGCCGGCCCGGCTGCTGGCGCCTGCCCGTAATCGGGAGCGTCGCACTCACCAAGGACGATGGGGCCGCCCCCGTGGCGGCCCCATCTGCCCTTTCCCGGCGGAATCCGCCACACTGAGATTCACAATCGAACACGCACCGTCCAACGCGACATGATCGGGGGGATCAGATGACGCAGCCACGCGCAGTCCTGCGCCGCGCCGTCATGCCCGCCGATGCGTCGAGCCGCCGTGACGCCGGCATCGGCCTCATCGAGATCATCATCTCGATGTTCCTCATCTCGCTGCTCGCCATCGCCTTCATCCCCGTGCTCGTCTCGGCTCTCCGCGCCTCCGAGCTCAACTCGACCTCGGCGACCGCCACCCGACTGGTGGCCCAGGCGATCGACGAGGCGCGCACCCGCGGCGCGGCCGATTGCGCCGCCGCCCAGCTGCTCAACGCGACCCGCGACACGGTCGACGCGCAGGGCGTCACTCTTCGCGTCGTGACGTCGGTGCCCGCCGTCGCGTCGTGCACGAACCTCTCCACGCTGCGCGTGACCGTCGTCGCGTACGACCTGGCCGACGCGAGCCGCACCCCGATCGCCGACGCCCGCACCCTCATCTACCTGGATGGCACGCCGTGACCGCCGCGCGCCGCGATGACCGCGGGTTCACGCTCATCGAGGTGCTGATCTCGATGGGCCTCTTCGCCATCATCATCACCATCGTCGGCAGCATGATCATCAGCTCGCTCACGGCCGATCGCACGGTGCGCGAGGTCACGAGCTCGACGACCGACGGGCAGCTCGTCGCCAACCTGATCACCCAGAACGTCCGCAACTCCACCGCTGTTCAGGTCTCGCCGGTCACCGGGCAGCAGTCGGTGACGCTCCGGATGCGCACCACAGCCGGCGGAGCCGCGCGCTGCCAGGCGTTCTTCTTCGATGCGACTCTCGGGAGCGTGTACCAGCGATCGAGCGCCACCACGATCACCGCGCCCACCCCCGGAGCCGTCGGCTCCGAATGGACTCTCGTGAGCACCGGAATCGTCCCCATCACCGGCAGCGGGGGAACACCGACGCCGGTGTTCGCCGCGCAGGGAACACGGGGCGTGGCGCTGAGCTTCACCGTCGACGGGGAGTCCGGCCCCGCATCCCTCTTCGTGACGGCCGCCACCGGCCGTGGTCCCCAATCGAATGCGAGCCCGCAATGCTTCTGAATCGTCTTCTGCGCCAGGGCCTGAACCGCCTCGACCGCCTCGGGCGGCAGGACGGCGAGCGCGGCAACGCCATGATCGCCGTCATCGGCCTGCTCGGGGTGACCTCGATCATCACCATGACCGTCACCGGCGCCACCGTGCAGGCGCTCGGCTACACCTCGCTGACGCGCGCGGGCGTGCAGTCGAACGCCGCTGCCGAGGCCGGCGTCGACGCGATGCTCGCGGCCCTGTACTCCAACGCCTGCCCGTCGACGGGCCAGCTCACGGCCACGCAGGGCTCGGTCGATCCTGGTCTGACCGGCACCGCTGCGTCGGCGCCGTTCTTCCGGGCCACGATCGCGTACCGCATCAGCACGGCGGCGGCGTGGACGAACGGGTGCCCGATCGACGCGGCCACGCAGATCCGCATCCAGTCGACGGGCTTCGCCGCCGATGAGGGCGTCGCCGAGTCGGCCTCGGCCGGAGACGCCTCCGCCGTGCAGGCCGTGTACGCCTGGGTGCCCGGCGCGAACACGGCCGCCGTCACCGGAGCGGCCGTCTTCAGCTACGGCACGCCGGGCCTGGCGAACAGCCTCGAGCTGCTCTCGTTCAACGGCAACCAGGCCAACGTCATCGTCGCCGAGGGCAACATCCTCTGCAGCAACAGCGTGTACGTGCAGGGCGACATCGTCGCCGCGAACGGCAACATCCAGCTCGACAACACCTGCAGCGCGGGCGGCAAGGTGTGGGCATCCGGAACCGTCACCCTGCAGGGGAACAAGACCATCGGCGGCGACGTGATCGCCGCCGGCACCGGCCTCACCCGCATCGACCCGAGCACCCGGATCGGCGGCGGCGTCTACGCCCGCGGCGAGATCGACAGCTGGGGCCAGCGATGCACCACCGGCGCGACCGGCTGGGATGCCGCGGGCGACGCGTGCTCGGTGGCGCGCAACACCGGGGCGAACCCGGTCTTCTTCAACCGGGCCGATGTCGTCGCCCCGACGCGCCCGACCTGGGTCGACGTGAACTTCGTCGCGAGCGACTGGCAGACCCGCGGCTGGACGGTGCGCACCTGGACGGGGTCGTGCACGATCGACAACCGCACGGTCTCGTCGGCGGCGGTCACCGCGATCAGCGGCTACACGACGCCGACGGTCATGGACATGCGCGGATGCTCGTCCTTCACGATCTCGTCGAGCGCGAAGTGGACGCTGACGATGCGCACCGATATCACGTTCATCCTGCCGCGCACCGCGAACATCGAGGACTTCACGGCGGTGTCGAGCACCGGCGTCGACCGCGCCCTGCGGTTCATCACGCCCGACACGGTGGCCGACGGTCGCCCGACCGCGACCGGATGCGGCCGCATCGACATCAACAACCAGAACGAGCTCGAGGCGCCCATCGCGGTCATCGTCTACTCGCCCTGCCCGGTCTACAACAGCAACCAGCTGACGTGGCGAGGCCAGTACTACGCCTCGAACGTGTACTTCTCGAACAACAGCGAGCTGACCTACGTGCCGATCGGCATCCCGGGCTTCGACCTGGGCAACGGGGCGGGTGGTCCCGGTGGCGGCGGTGCCGTCGGCGGTCCGGCGCAGCCGGGGCGCCCGGGAGCGCTCGTCGAGTACACCGATATCGCCCCGCCGGCGTGACGAGCGGTCGACCGTGACACTCGTCGTCCCGATCCTCGTCGGGGTGCTCGGGGCCTCCATCGGCTCGTTCCTCAACGTGGTGATCCACCGCGTGCCGCGAGGCCTCTCGGTGGTGTCTCCGCCGAGCGCCTGCCCGGCCTGCGGAACGCGCATCCGGGCCACGGACAACATCCCGGTGCTGTCGTGGCTGCTGCTGCGCGGCCGGTGCCGGGCGTGCCGGGAGCCGTTCTCGGTGCGGTACGCCGTCATCGAGCTCGTCACCGCGCTCGTCTTCGCCGGCCTCGCCGCGCTCGCGGCGCCCGGCATCCTCACCGCTCCGACCGCCGCGCTCGCCGCGGCTGCGGTGCTCGAGCTGATCGCCCTGCTCTGGTTCGCCGGCATCGGCATCGCGCTCGCCGCGATCGACCTCGACACCCACCGGCTTCCCGACGCCATCGTGCTGCCGTCGTACGGCGTGCTCGCCGCGCTGCTGGGCGGTGCGGCTCTGCTGGCGGGGGACGGCGAGGCTGCGGCCCGCGCCGCGGCGGGAGCGGGCATCCTGTTCGCCCTCTACCTGCTGCTGGCGCTCATCTCGCCGCGCGGGATGGGCATGGGCGACGTGAAGCTCTCCGGCGTCATCGGGCTCGTGCTCGGCTGGGTCGGCTGGTCGGCGCTCGCCGTGGGCGCCCTGGCCGCGTTCCTGCTCGGGGGGCTCGTCGGTCTCGCGCTCATCGTGCTCGGTCGGGCGCGTCGCAGCACGGGAATTCCCTTCGGGCCGTGGATGCTGGGGGGAGCCTGGGTGGGGATCCTGCTGGGCGATCCGATCGCGCGGGCGTACCTCGCGCTGTTCGGACTGGACTGAGAGGGCATCGATGGCAGGCGGAGTGGTCGGGGTCGACATCGGCAGCAGCATGCTGCGCGCTGTCGAGATCGACGATGCGGCGAAGGCGCGGCCGACGATCGTGCGCGCGCACGAGGTGGCGCTGCCCGAGGGCTCGGTGAAGCGCGGCGAGGTGCTCGAGGTGCACACCGTGGCCTCGGCCTTCAAGCGGCTGTGGGCGTCCGGCGGGTTCCGCTCGAAGGACATCGCCCTCGGCATCGGCGGGCAGAGCGTCATCGTGCGCGACCTCGCGGTTCCGCGCATGCCGCTCGCGCAGATCAAGGAGTCCCTGCCGTTCCAGGTGCAAGACCTGCTGCCGGTGCCGGTCAACGATGCCGTGCTCGACTACTACCCGATCGGCGAGGGCCAGGGCGAGTCGGGCCCCGTCGTCAACGGGCTGCTCATCGCGGCGTTCAAGCAGGCGGTGACGACGAACGTGACGGCGGCGACCCTGGCCGGCCTGAACCCGGTCAGCATGGACCTGCTGCCCTTCGCGATGACGCGCGTGCACACGCTGTCGAGCCCGACGAGCGGCTACGCCGTGCACATGAACATCGGCGCCAACGCCACCTCGATCGTGATCGTGCAGGCCGGGGTGCCGCTCTTCGTGCGCATCGTGCCGGCGGGGGGCGACGACGCCACGCGGTCACTCATGACCCGCCTCAACATCCCTCGCGACCGTGCCGAGCTGCTGAAGCGCGAGCTGGGGCTGACCTCTGTCGGCACCACCGAGGACGAGCGCCTGGCCGCCGAGGTGATCCACGAGGCCACGAGCGAGCTGCTGACGGCGGTGCGCAACACCCTCGCCTACTTCGCGGGGGTGCGGGCCGGAGTCGTGTTCGATCACCTTTCGGTCGCGGGCGGCGCCACCCGCATGCGCGGATTCGCGAGCGCTCTCGCCGAGTCGACGCGCATCTCGGTCGTTCCGGTGAACCCGCTCGCGGGAGCCGTGGCGTCGCGCCCGCTGCGCTCGAAGACGAGCGACGAGGAGATGCAGACCTGGATCACGGCCATCGGCCTCGCGGTGGGGAGCGGCGCATGAGCAAGCGCGACAAGGCCGACGCTGGCGCCCTCGTCTACGGGGGCGTGCCCCGCGCGCGCCTCATGCCGCCCGAGGTCGCGATGCGGCGCAAAGAGTCAGCTCGCCGCCGCTCCCTCATCGCCCTCACCGCCCTCGTCGCGGCGGTGACCGTGGCGGGTGTCGTCGCGTCGTTCCTGAACGCCGCCGCCGCCGATCAGCGCCTCGCGGCGGAGCGCCTCCTCACCGAGCAGCTGCTGGCGCAGCAGCTCGAGTTCACCGAGGTCACGCAGGTGCGGTCCGATCTGCAGATCATCGCCGACCTCCGCACCCAGCTGGGCACGGTCGATGTGCTCTGGCTGGATGCTCTCGCCCCCTACTTCCGCCCGCTCGGCAGCGGCGCTCTCGTCGATGGCCTCACCGTCATCAGCGACGCCCCGGCACAGCCCGCGCTCGGCATCAGCGGTCCGCTGCGTCAGCCGCGCGTGGCGACCATCAGCATGACCATCGTCACGCCCGAGGAGCCGACTCCCTGGCTGTGGTTCCGGGCGTGGGAGCAGCTGCCGACGTTCGCCGACGCGAGCATCGACCGCATCACGCTCATCGACGCCGGGTACGAGACGGTCGTCACCATCAACCTCAACGCCGAGGCCCTCTCCGGCCGCTTCTCGCCCGATGCGGCGACCGACGGCGAGTCGGAGGAGTCCACCGACGGCACCGATTCCGGCACCGGGACGGGCACCGAGACCGAGACCGAGACCGGCTCCGAGACCGAGGAGGGCGACCAGTGAACTCCGCATCGACCCGCGTCTGGACGTTCGCGGCCGCCCTCATCATGATCCTCGTCGTGGCGCTCGGCTGGTTCCTCGGCATCTCGCCGAAGCTCGCCGAAGCGGCGCGACTCGACGCCGAGCGCCTGGCGGTGCAGGGCCAGAACGAGCTCGCGCGCGCCACCATCGCCGCGCTCGAGGCCGACTTCGAGCGCATCGACGAGCTGAAGGAGGAGCTCGCGGTGCTCCGGGCGGAGTTCCCGACGCAGGCCGCCTACGACGACGCCGTCGAGCAGTTCGTCACGAGCCTGCTCGCCGAGGGCCTCGTGCTGCAGAACCTGGCGATCAACGAGCCGTCGCCGTCGACAGCGGAGGTGCTCGACCCGGCGGTGCCGGCCCCCGAGCCGGAGATCGACGGAAGCGGGGTGCTGCCGACCGGCAGCCTGCTGCTGGTCAGCGTCTCGGTGACGGTGCAGGGCGCGCTCTCGTCCACGCTCTCGTTCGTGAACGCGCTGCAGACCTCCGAGCGCTTCGCGGTGCTCCCGACCTTCGTCTACAGCGCGGACGGCGCGAACGGCCTCGGCGAGACCACGATCACCCTCAACATCTACGTCATCTCGGGGGAGGACCTCGTCGACGTCGAGCCGGTCGAGCCCGCGCCCACCGAGCCGGAGCCGTCGGCCACGCCCACGCCGGGCGCGACCGACCCGGCGGCGACCCCGACGCCGGGTGCGCCGACGCCGAGCCCGACGCCGAGCCCGTAGCGGGGTCGGGATGCTCGGGGAGGGGCATCCCGACACCCCCTGTTGGTAGGGTGACGCCGTCGATCCACGGCGAAAGGATGCGTCATGACCAGCACCGACCCGAAGCCCGACGAGAACCCCACGAGCGACCCGGTCGCGGAGGCCGCCCCCGCGAGTCCCTCCGGTGATGCGCCCTCATCGGCGACCGATCCGCACGCGGGGAGCACCGCGACGGGCGACGCGCCCGCCGCTCCCGCGACTCCGACCGAGCCGGCGGCGCCCGCCGAACCCACCGTCGTCTACGTCGAGGCTCCCAAGCCGCCGCGCGCTCGCGGTGCTCGCGGCGTCGGCGTGCTCGTGGCGCTGCTCGCCACCGCGATCTTCGCGGTCGTGTACGCCGCGTCGGCATCGCTTCTCGGCCGCCTCGTCCCGTCTCTCGGCATCGATGGCGGGCTCGCCGACCTCGCGACCCGGCAGTACTGGATCCCGGTGGTCGTCTTCGCGCTCGCGCACATCCTTCTCGTGGTCGTGCTCAATCGCGCCGGATGGTGGGGGCACGTCCTCGGCGGGTTCCTCGTGGCGCTCGTCGTCTGGATCGGGTTCCTCGGTGCTGCGCTCATCAGTGCCGGACTCGTCGGCGCACCCGCCTCCGAGGTGGGTGCCGAGTTCGTTCGCCAGCTCGGCAACCCGGTCGGCTTCGCCGCCGCCGTCGCGGCGCGCGAGGTGCCGATCTGGGTCGGCTGGATCGTCGCGCGGCGCGGCCGCACCGCGCGGGCGCGCAACGAGGCCGCTCGGGCCGCGTACCAGCAGGAGCTCGCCGAGCACCGTGCAACCGTCGGCGGCCGCGCAGCCGTTTGACCCGACCCCGCCCGCGGTCTATCCTTGGCGGTGTGTGTGCTTCGGCGCGCGGCTGTGTCATGCCGTCGTGCGCGGATGCCCGCATGAAGGGTCACTGACCCCGTGGTCGCTCCGGCGCCTGCGAGGTGACACCCCCACGGCATATCCGTCGGCGGCGAGCCTGCTCGCCGCAGCCCGTCGGATTTCGCGTGAGCCCCGTCCGGCGCAGCTGGTCGGGGGACATCCAACCGCAACCGCTGTCACCGTGCAGCATTCACAAGGAGCACTGTGCCCACTATTCAGCAGCTGGTCCGCAAGGGCCGCACGCCGAAGGTCTCCAAGACCAAGGCCCCGGCCCTGAAGGCCAACCCCCAGCAGCGCGGCGTCTGCACGCGCGTCTACACCACGACCCCGAAGAAGCCGAACTCGGCTCTGCGCAAGGTCGCTCGTGTGAAGCTCAGCAACGGCACCGAGGTCACCGCCTACATCCCGGGCGAGGGCCACAACCTGCAGGAGCACTCGATGGTGCTCGTGCGCGGCGGTCGTGTGAAAGACCTGCCCGGTGTGCGCTACAAGATCGTGCGCGGCGCGCTCGACACCCAGGCCGTGAAGAACCGCAAGCAGGCGCGCAGCCGCTACGGCGCGAAGATGGAGAAGAAGTAATGCCTCGCAAGGGTCCCGCTCCGAAGCGCCCCGTCGTCGCCGACCCCGTCTACGGGGCGCCGATCGTCAGCCAGCTCGTCAACAAGATCCTCCTCGACGGCAAGAAGGGCCTCGCCGAGCGCATCGTCTACGGTGCGCTCGAGGGTGTCGCCGCGAAGAGCGGTCAAGACGCTGTCGCCGTGCTGAAGAAGGCCCTCGACAACGTGCGCCCCACCCTCGAGGTGCGGTCGCGTCGTGTCGGTGGCTCGACCTACCAGGTTCCCGTCGAGGTCAAGCCGCACCGCGCGAACACGCTCGCGCTGCGCTGGCTGACCTCGTACGCGAAGGCTCGTCGCGAGAAGACGATGACCGAGCGCCTGATGAACGAGATCCTCGACGCCTCGAACGGCCTCGGCGCCGCGGTGAAGCGCCGTGAGGACACCCACAAGATGGCCGAGTCGAACAAGGCCTTCGCGCACTACCGCTGGTAACCACCAGCGTCGCGAGCAGGGGCTGAGCGCCTCGGCACTCGCCCCTGCTCGCACCCGCACTCTTTATCGAACCGGAGGAACCCCCCGTGGCACAGGACGTGCTCACCGACCTGCACAAGGTCCGCAACATCGGCATCATGGCGCACATCGACGCCGGCAAGACCACCACGACCGAGCGCATCCTGTTCTACACGGGCATCACGCACAAGATCGGTGAGGTGCACGACGGCGCCGCCACGATGGACTGGATGGCGCAGGAGCAGGAGCGCGGCATCACGATCACGTCGGCCGCGACGACCTGCTTCTGGAACAAGCACCAGATCAACATCATCGACACCCCCGGCCACGTCGACTTCACGGTCGAGGTCGAGCGCTCGCTGCGCGTGCTCGACGGCGCCGTCGCCGTGTTCGACGGCAAGGAGGGCGTCGAGCCCCAGTCGGAGACCGTGTGGCGCCAGGCCGACAAGTACGACGTTCCGCGCATCTGCTTCGTCAACAAGATGGACAAGCTGGGCGCCGACTTCTACTTCACGGTCGACACCATCATCAAGCGTCTCGGCGCTCGCCCGCTCGTCATCCAGCTGCCGATCGGCTTCGAGTCGACCTTCACCGGTGTCGTCGACCTCGTCGAGATGCGCGCCCTGGTGTGGCCGGGCGACTCGAAGGGTGACGTCACCATGGGTGCCGCCTACGAGATCCAGGAGATCCCGGCGGACATGAAGGAGAAGGCCGAGGAGTACCGCCAGGCCCTTCTCGAGACCGTCGCCGAGAGCGACGACGTGCTGCTCGAGAAGTTCTTCGGCGGCGAGGAGCTCACCACGGCCGAGATCAAGGGCGCGATCCGCAAGATGACGATCGCCTCCGAGATCTACCCCGTGCTCTGCGGCTCGGCGTTCAAGAACCGCGGCGTGCAGCCCATGCTCGACGCGGTCGTCGACTACCTGCCGAGCCCGCTCGATGTTCCCGACACCGTCGCGCACGACCCGCGCGACGAGGAGAAGGAGATCGTGCGCAAGGCCGACGCGAAGGAGCCGTTCTCGGCTCTCGCGTTCAAGGTCGCCGTGCACCCGTTCTTCGGCCGCCTGACCTACGTGCGCGTCTACTCGGGCGCGATCGAGTCGGGTGCCCAGGTCGTGAACTCGACGAAGGGCAAGAAGGAGCGCATCGGGAAGATCTTCCAGATGCACGCCAACAAGGAGAACCCGGTCGAGTCGGTCACCGCCGGCCACATCTACGCGGTCATCGGCCTCAAGGACACGACGACGGGCGACACGCTCGCCGACCCGAACGCGCCCGTCGTGCTCGAGTCGATGACCTTCCCCGAGCCGGTCATCGAGGTCGCTATCGAGCCCAAGACCAAGGCTGACCAGGAGAAGCTCGGCACGGCCATCCAGAAGCTGGCCGAGGAGGACCCGACGTTCCGCACCGAGCAGAACATCGAGACCGGCCAGACGGTCATCAAGGGCATGGGCGAGCTGCACCTCGACATCCTGGTCGACCGCATGAAGCGCGAGTTCAACGTCGAGGCGAACGTCGGCAAGCCCCAGGTGGCCTACCGCGAGACGATCAAGAAGACCATCGAGAAGTACGACTACACCCACAAGAAGCAGACGGGTGGGTCGGGCCAGTTCGCGAAGGTCCAGATCTCGATCGAGCCGCTCGAGGTCACGCCCGAGACGAGCTACGAGTTCGTCAACGCCGTCACGGGTGGTCGCGTCCCGCGCGAGTACATCCCCTCGGTCGACGCGGGAATCCAGGACGCCATGCAGGTCGGCGTGCTCGCGGGCTTCCCGACGGTGGGCGTCAAGGCGACGCTCGTCGATGGGGCGGCTCACGACGTCGACTCGTCGGAGATGGCGTTCAAGATCGCCGGCTCGATGGCCTTCAAGGAGGCTGCGCGCAAGGCGAACCCCGTGCTCCTCGAGCCGCTCATGGCGGTCGAGGTGCGCACCCCCGAGGAGTACATGGGCGACGTCATCGGCGACCTGAACTCCCGCCGCGGTCAGATCCAGTCGATGGACGACGCGACGGGCGTGAAGGTCGTCCGCGCCCTCGTGCCGCTGTCGGAGATGTTCGGGTACGTCGGTGACCTGCGGTCGAAGACCTCGGGCCGTGCCGTCTACTCGATGACGTTCGACAGCTACGCGGAGGTCCCGAAGGCGGTCGCCGACGAGATCGTCCAGAAGAACAAGGGCGAGTAATCACCCGACCTGCGAGGGCTCCCAGAGCCTGAGTACGATACATCCATACCAAACCGCGCGGCGTCTGAACCCCGGATGCTGAGCACCAAGTCCTGAGGAGGACCCACAGTGGCTAAGGCCAAGTTCGAGCGGAGCAAGCCGCACGTCAACATCGGAACCATCGGTCACGTCGACCACGGCAAGACCACGCTCACCGCCGCCATCTCGAAGGTGCTTGCTGACAAGTACCCGTCGGCGACCAACGTGCAGCGCGACTTCGCCTCGATCGACTCGGCTCCGGAGGAGCGTCAGCGCGGCATCACGATCAACATCTCGCACGTCGAGTACGAGACCCCGAAGCGTCACTACGCGCACGTCGACGCCCCGGGCCACGCCGACTACATCAAGAACATGATCACCGGTGCGGCCCAGATGGACGGCGCGATCCTCGTGGTCGCGGCGACCGACGGCCCGATGGCCCAGACCCGCGAGCACGTGCTCCTCGCCAAGCAGGTCGGCGTTCCCTACCTGCTCGTCGCCCTCAACAAGAGCGACATGGTCGACGACGAGGAGATCCTCGAGCTCGTCGAGATCGAGGTGCGCGAGCTGCTGTCGAGCCAGGGCTTCGACGGCGACAACGCCCCCGTGGTGCGCGTCTCGGGCCTCAAGGCTCTCGAGGGCGACGAGAAGTGGACCCAGTCGATCCTCGACCTGATGGACGCCGTCGACGAGTCGGTTCCGGACCCGATCCGCGACAAGGACAAGCCGTTCCTCATGCCGATCGAGGACGTCTTCACGATCACCGGCCGTGGCACGGTCGTGACGGGTCGCGCCGAGCGCGGCACCCTCGCGATCAACTCCGAGGTCGAGATCGTCGGCATCCGTCCGACGCAGAAGACCACCGTCACGGGCATCGAGATGTTCCACAAGCAGCTCGACGAGGCCTGGGCCGGCGAGAACTGCGGTCTCCTGCTCCGCGGCACCAAACGCGAGGACGTCGAGCGCGGCCAGGTCGTCGTGAAGCCGGGTTCGGTGACCCCGCACACCAACTTCGAGGGCACCGCGTACATCCTCTCGAAGGACGAGGGTGGCCGTCACAACCCCTTCTACACGAACTACCGCCCGCAGTTCTACTTCCGCACCACCGACGTCACCGGCGTCATCTCGCTGCCCGAGGGCACCGAGATGGTCATGCCCGGCGACACCACCGACATGACGGTCGAGCTGATCCAGCCCATCGCCATGGAGGAGGGCCTCGGCTTCGCTATCCGTGAGGGTGGCCGCACCGTCGGCGCCGGCACGGTCACGAAGATCCTGAAGTAGTCTTCGGCATCACGGCAGCGGGGTCGCACCTTCGGGTGCGGCCCCGCTTCGTCGTTCCCGAGAACCTCGGCCGATCTCTTCCCGATGGGAGCCGCGATGGACAGAATGGGCGCGGCGGGAGAGTCCCGACCGAGGGAGGGTGACGACATGGGCATCGACGATTTCGTGGAGAAGGCCAAGGAGGTCGCGGGCGACGCGGCCGAGAAGGCGAAGGAGTTCGCCGGTGACGTGGCCGAGAACGCCAAGGAGTTCGGCGGCGAGGTGAAGGAGTTCGCGGGCGACGTGGCCGAGAAGGCCAAGGACGTCGCGGGCGACATCAAAGACCGCTTCGACGGCGACGACGAGGCTCCGGCTCCTGCCGCGGATGCGGCGCCGAGCGAGACGCCGCCCGCCTCCTGACGATCTCCGCGCGCGGGGGCCCGCGGCCCGTCAGGCGCGGCCTTGCAGCCGCGCACTGAGCGCGGCCGCGGCCTCGCGCGCGGCGGCGGCGAGAGCATCCACATCGGCGGGGGAGACGGCCGCGGCGCGGTAGGTCACCCCGAGCGCGGCGGCCGGGTAGCCGGTGCGGTCGATGCCGGTCGCGGCGACCGAGGCGTAGCCCGCGGTGATCTCGCCGTCCTCCGAGGACAGGCCCTCCGCGCGGGCGCGGGCGAGGATCGCGTCGAGCTCGGGCAGCGTGCGGGGCCCCACCCCGCGCCGCGTGATGAGCGACTCGCGATGCGGGAAGAGCGCGCGCACCTGGCCGGCCGGGAGCACGGCGAGCATCGCCCGCCCCGTGGCGGTGAGGTGCGCGGGCAGTCGCACGCCCACCCGCACGACGGTGGTGGGCGCGCGCGGCGCGGCGACCTGCCCGACGTAAGAGACGTCGCTGCCGGCGAGCACGGCGAGCTGGGCGACGACCGGCACGGGTGCGCCGCGCACGAGGCGCTCGAGCAGCGGGGTGCCGAGCCGCGCGAGCCGCGAGGCGCGCAGCACCGAGCCGCCGATCTCGGCGACGAGGGCGCCGAGCCCGTAGGCGCGCGCCTCCGGGTAGTGCACGACGAAGCCCTCCTCCTGCAGTACGCGCAGCAGCTGGTAGACGCTCGACCGCGGCAGCTGCAGGTCGCGCGCGAGGGTCGAGGCTGCGACGGGGTCGCTGTGGTGGGCGAGGTGCGCGACGATGCGGAGCGCGGCGCGGGCGGCGGGCACGTCGGGCACGAGCATCCACCCCCGGATTCATCTGTCTGATATCTCAGACACAATATCGCGCGACCCGGATGCGCCGCCGCCCCCGCACGCGTTCACTGGGCTCATGCGCATCACCGTCGGAGCCCGCCCTCTCACGATCGACGAGGTTGTCGCCGTCGCGCGGCACGACGCCGAGGTCGTGCTCGACCCGTCAGCGCTCGCCGCGATGGCCGAGACCCGCGCGGTGATCGAGGCCCTCGCCGACGACGTCGAGCCCCACTACGGCGTCTCGACCGGGTTCGGGGCGCTCGCGACCACGCACATCCCGCCCGCGAAGCGCGCCGAGCTGCAGCGCTCGCTCGTGCGCTCGCACGCCGCCAGCAGCGGTCCCGAGGTCGAGCGCGAGGTCGTGCGCGGCACCATGCTGCTGCGCCTGCAGACCCTGAGCACCGCCCGTACCGGCGCGCGCCCGATCGTGGCTGAGACGTACGCCGCGCTGCTCAACGCGCGCCTCACGCCGATCGTCGGCGAGTACGGCAGCCTCGGCTGCTCGGGCGACCTCGCCCCGCTCGCGCACTGCGCGCTCGCCGTCATGGGGGAGGGGTTCGTGCGCGACGCCGCCGGAACCGAGCTGCCCGCCGCGCAGGCCCTCGCGGCCGCCGGCATCGAGCCCGTCGAGCTGCGCGAGAAGGAGGGCCTCGCCCTCATCAACGGCACCGACGGCATGCTCGGGATGCTCGCCCTCGCCCTGACCGACCTCGAGCGCCTCGTGGCCACTGCCGACGTCGCCGCCGCGATGAGCGTCGAGGCCCTGCTCGGCTCCGACCGCCCGTTCGCCCCGGAGCTGCAGCAACTGCGCCCGCACCCGGGCATCGCGACCAGCGCGCAGAACATGCGCCGCGTGCTCGCCGGCTCGCCGATCGTCGCGAGCCACCGCACCGTCACCGACGGGCACGAGGACTGCGACCGGGTGCAAGACGCGTACTCGCTGCGTTGCGCGCCGCAGGTGCACGGCGCCGTGCGCGACACGATGGCGCACGCCGCCGCGGTCGCCGGCCGCGAGCTCGCGAGCGCGGTCGACAACCCGGTCGTGACGCTCGACGGCCGCGTCGTGTCGAACGGCTCGTTCCACGGCGCGCCCCTCGGCTACGTGCTCGACTTCCTCGCCATCGCCGTCGCCGACCTCGCGAGCATGAGCGAGCGCCGCACCGACCGCTTTCTCGACAAGGCGCGCAACCAGGGCCTTTCCGCGTTCCTCGCCCACGACCCGGGCGTCGACTCGGGCCACATGATCGCGCAGTACACGCAGGCCGGCATCGTCAGCGAGCTCAAGCGCCTGGCCGTGCCGGCGAGCGCCGACTCGATCCCGTCGAGCGCGATGCAGGAGGACCACGTGGCGATGGGCTGGTCGGCGGCGCGCAAGCTGCGGCGCGCGATCGACGGGCTCACGCGCGTCGTCGCGATCGAGCTGCTCACGGCCGCGCGGGCGCTCGACCTGCGCAGCGCGGCCGTCGGCGCGCCGCCGGCGGACGCCACCGCCGCGGTCGTCGCGGCGCTCCGCGCGCACGTGGCCGGCCCGGGCCCCGACCGCTACCTCGCCCCCGAGATCGAGCACGCCGTGCGGCTCACGCGCGACGGCACGCTGCTCGCGGCCGCCCGCGCGGTGACCGCGATCGACTAGACCCGCCGACAGGAGAACAGCCATGACCCTCACCGACGCGCTGACCCCGAGCGCCGCATCCGGCCCCCGCCCCGTTCGCGCTCACCGCGGAACCCAGCTGCACACGCTCGGCTGGCAGCAGGAGGGCGCCCTGCGCATGCTGCAGAACAACCTCGACCCCGAGGTCGCCGAGCACCCCGACGCGCTGGTCGTCTACGGCGGCACCGGCAAGGCCGCGCGCGACTGGGCGAGCTTCGACGCGCTGCAGCGCACCCTCGCCACCCTCAAGAACGACGAGACGATGCTCGTGCAGTCGGGCCGCCCGGTCGGCGTGATGCGCACGCACGAGTGGGCGCCGCGCGTGCTCATCGCCAACTCGAACCTGGTCGGCGACTGGGCGAACTGGGACGAGTTCCGGCGCCTCGAGGCGCTCGGCCTCACGATGTACGGCCAGATGACCGCGGGGTCGTGGATCTACATCGGCACGCAGGGCATCCTGCAGGGCACCTTCGAGACCTTCGCCGCCGTGGCGCACCAACGCTTCGGGGGCACCCTCGCCGGCACGATCACCCTCACGGGCGGGCTCGGCGGCATGGGCGGCGCCCAGCCGCTCGCGGTCACCATGAACGACGGCGTCGCGATCTGCGTCGACGTCGACCCCTCGCGCATCGCCCGCCGCATCGAGCACCGCTACCTCGATGTGGCCGCCGACTCGCTCGAGCACGCGCTGGCGCTCGCGGTCGAGGCGCGGGATGCCCGCCGCGGGCTCTCGATCGGCCTGCTCGGCAACGCGGCCGACGTGTTCCCCCGCCTGCTCGCGATGGGTGCCCCCATCGACATCGTCACCGACCAGACGAGCGCGCACGATCCGCTCGCCTACCTGCCCCTCGAGCACACGATGGACGACTGGCACGCGGCGCGCGAGCGCGATCCGATCGGGTTCGCCGCCGCGGCGCGCGCGTCGATGGCGCGCCAAGTCGAGGCCATGGTCGGCTTCCAGCGCGCAGGGGCCGAGGTGTTCGACTACGGCAACAACATCCGCACCGAGGCTCGCGCGGCGGGGTACGCCGACGCGTTCGCGTTCCCCGGCTTCGTGCCCGCCTACATCCGGCCGCTCTTCGCGCAGGGCAAGGGGCCCTTCCGCTGGGCGGCGCTCAGCGGCGACCCGGCCGACATCGCGGCGACCGACCGCGCCGTGCTCGAGATGTTCCCCGAGAACGAGAGCCTGCAGCGCTGGATTCCGATGGCGCAGCAGCGCGTGCACTACCAGGGCCTGCCGGCGCGCATCTGCTGGCTCGGTTACGGCGAGCGCGATCGGGCCGGGGAGCGCTTCAACGACATGGTCGCCTCGGGCGAGCTCAGCGCGCCCGTCGCGATCGGGCGCGACCACCTCGACTCGGGCTCGGTCGCGAGCCCGTACCGCGAGACCGAGGCGATGAAAGACGGCAGCGACGCGATCGCCGACTGGCCCCTGCTCAACGCGCTCATCAACACGGCGTCGGGCGCGACGTGGGTGTCGATCCACCACGGGGGCGGCGTCGGCATCGGCCGCTCGATCCACGCGGGGCAGGTGGTCGTCGCCGACGGCACGGCGCTCGCCGGCGAGAAGGTCAACCGCGTGCTGACCAACGACCCCGGCATGGGCGTCATCCGCCACATCGACGCCGGCTACACCGAGGGCGAGGCGGTCGTCGAGCAGCTCGGCGTGCGCATCCCGATGCGCGAGCTCTGATGACCGCGCTGCCGCACGATCCGCTCTGGCCCCGGGCCGGCGACTGGCCGGCGTGGACGCCGGGCGCCCGGGCGGACGCGGTGATCGTGGGCATCCCGACCTGGCGCACCGCGCTGTCGCCGGGGCAGGCGCACACGACGCCCGCGGCGATCCGGGATGCCCTCCGGTACTACTCCGCCGACGCGCTCCTGCGCATTCCGAGCGTCGATCGGTCACTCGTTGCCGACGACTCGCGCGGCAGCGGCAACGAGCGACCGATCGACGCCTCTCGCAGCGCTTCGGAACGGCTGACGGTGCTCGACGCGGGCGACGTGCCTGAGCCCGACGGCCCCGGCGAGGCGGCCGCGACCGCGCGCGTGGCCGAGCTCGCGGCCACCGCATCCCTCGTCATCGTGCTCGGCGGCGACAACGCCGCCACGGTGCCGGCGGCCCTCGGAGCGTGGGGCGCCCGCAGCGCGACCGCGGGTCTCGTCACGCTGGATGCCCACCACGACCTCCGCGACGGCACGAGCAACGGCTCGCCGGTGCGCCGCCTGCTCGAGGCCGGGCTCGCGGGCGCGCGGGTGAGCCAGCTCGGCATCGAGCCGCTCGCGAACTCGGCGGCCTATCGCGCGCGGGCGGACGAGCACGGCATCACCGTCGTCACCCGCGCCGAGCTCGTGCGCACCCCGATCGAGGCCGCGATGACCGCGGCACTCGACCGCGCCGCGTCGGGCGGCGGGCCGGTGCACGTCGACCTCGACCTCGACGTGTGCGACCGCAGCGTCGCGCCGGGCTGCCCGGCGAGCGTGCCCGGCGGCCTGAGCGCGCTCGAGCTGCGCACGGCGGCACGGCTCGCGGGGGCGCATCCCGCCGTCACGAGTCTCGATCTGACCGAGCTCGATGCCGCCCGCGACACCGCCGACCAGCGCACCGTGCGCCTCGCCGCGCTGTGCGTGCTCGAGGCTCTCGCGGGGCTCGCGAGCCGGCCGCGGGAGGGCAGCGCATGAGCACCCTCATCGCGAACATCGCCCAGCTCGTCACGCTCGACCCCGCCGAGCCCGACCGGCCGATCCGCACCGGCGCGGCGCTCGTCATCGACGACGGCCGCGTCGCGTGGGTCGGCGACGCCGCGGCGGCTCCCGCCGCCGACACCCGCATCGACGCGGAGGGCGCGGCGGTCATCCCGGGCTTCGTCGACAGCCACAGCCACCTCGTCTTCGCCGGCGACCGCGTCGACGAGTTCGAGGCGCGCATGGCCGGGCGCCCGTACACGGCGGGGGGCATCCGCACGACCGTCGCCGCCACGGGCGCGGCGAGCGACGACGAGCTGCGCGTGCGGCTGCGGCACCTCGCCGCGCAGTCGCGCGGGCAGGGCACGACGACGCTCGAGATCAAGAGCGGCTACGGGCTGACGGTCGCCGATGAGGCCCGCGCCCTGCGCCTCGCACGCGAGGTCACGCCCGAGACCACTTTCCTCGGCGCGCACGTCGTGCCCGCCGAGTTCGTCGACGATCGCGGGGCCTACGTCGACCTCGTCTGCGGGCCGATGCTCGCGGCCTGCGCGCCCCACGCCCGCTTCATCGACGTCTTCATCGACCGCGGCGCGTTCACGGTCGACGAGGCACGACACATCCTGAGCGCGGGGCGGGATGCGGGGCTCACGCCGCGCGTGCACGCCGCCCAGCTCGAGCCTGACGCCGGAACGGCGCTCGCCGTCGAGCTCGGCGCCGCCAGCGTCGACCACGGCACCTTCCTCACCGACGACGATGTCGAGGTGCTCGCCGCGAGCGCGCGCGCCGAGGCGGCCGGCGGCCCGCCCGCCACCGTCGCGACCCTCCTGCCGCTCGTCGAGTTCTCGACGAAGCAGCCCTACCCGGATGCCCGCCGCCTGCTCGACGCGGGGGCGGCCGTCGCGCTCGCGAGCGACGGCAACCCGGGCTCGAACTTCTCGACGAGCATGCCCCTGGCCGTGGCGCTCGCGGTGCGCGAGCTCGGCATGGCTCCGCTCGAGGCGCTCACCGCCGCGACCCGCGGAGGCGCGCGGGCCCTGCGGCGCACCGATGTCGGGCACCTGGGGGTCGGGGCGCGGGGGGATGCGGTCATCCTGGATGCCCCCGACTACCGCTATCTCGCCTATCGGCCCGGCGTGCCGCTCGTGCGCCACGTGCTCGGAGGTGAGGGGCTCGGCCGGTAGGCTCGCGGCACCCGCAATCCCCGTCGTCGAGGAGACCCCATGGTCAAGCGCATCGTGCTCGAGGTCGTGCTGATCCTCGTGCTCACCATCCTGCTGGCCTGGACGGTGCTCGCCGGGCTCGCCCTCGGCGACTCCGCCGACCTGGTCGGCACGGTCGTCGATCAGACGCCGCGCGTGCTGTTCGGGCTGCTCGGCATCGCCCTCGGGCTCTGGACGCTGCTGCTGATCATCGGCGCGATCGTGCACCGCCGCCGCGCCGCGGGCTGGCGCATCGCGACGCATCTCGTGTCGCTGCTCGTCGCTGTCGGGCTGAACGTCGGCGGCCTCGCGCTGCTGACCGCGGCGACCGGCGGCGGCGGGTCGGACGGCTGGGGGATGCTCGTCGTCGCGATCGGCGTCGCCTCCGGTGCCGTGCTCCTCGGAGCGGGTCTCGTCGTGGTGCTCGTCGTCGAGCTGCTCATCCTGCCCGCCGCGGCGCCGCTGCCGGCCGTTTCCGCCGCGGTACCGGCCCCGCCTGCGGCGCCCGCCGACCCCGCAACCCCCGCAGAATAGGCGAGTTTCGGGGTTCCACGGCGTGTCGCGCCGTCCGCGACACGCCCGGGTTGCACGGGGTTGTGCCGTGTGGCAGACTTTCCTGGTTCCACATGCCGCGCTTTCGCGCGGCTCACTGCCAGGCAGTGCATAGGACGAGCTCCGCACCGAGGGCCCGAGAGGGCCATCGGGAGCGGGTCGCGATGAGCCTAGGCCGCGGGCAGAAGAACACAGCTTAAGCCGACACCACTCAGCTCCGGGGAGACCCGTGTGCCTGAACCGGGCGACACGCCCGGGCGCGGGGGTCGGCGGCAGGCGTTGGATCGACGAGGTCGAATCCGGGCCGCGCGCGAGCGCGGGCGGGCAGCAGCCAGGCGATTGACGTTTGACAGAAGAACAGTGGTGCGACAGCGAATTGCGCTCCGCGTGAGGTGCGCCCCGACGGGTGCATCACGTCCAAGAAGGAAGAGAGTTGAGCATGGCGGGACAGAAGATCCGCATCCGGCTTAAGTCGTATGACCACGCAGGTCTCGACGCATCGGCGCGCAAGATCGTCGACACGGTCACCCGTGCCGGGGCCACCGTCGTGGGCCCCGTGCCGCTGCCGACGGAGAAGAACGTGATCGCCGTCATCCGGTCGCCCCACAAGTACAAGGACAGCCGCGAGCACTTCGAGAAGCGCACGCACAAGCGTCTCATCGACATCATCGACCCGACGCCGAAGGCGGTCGACTCGCTCATGCGCCTCGACCTGCCCGCCGACGTCAACATCGAGATCAAGCTCTAAGGAACCCGGACATGTCTGCAACCAAGACGACCAAGGGTCTGCTGGGCACGAAGCTCGGCATGACGCAGGTGTGGGACGAGAACAACAAGCTCGTGCCCGTCACCGTCGTGGAGATCTCCCCGAACGTGGTGACGCAGGTGCGCACCCCCGAGAACGACGGCTACGCCGCCGTTCAGATCGCCTACGGCGCCATCGACCCGCGCAAGGTCACCAAGCCGCTCACCGGCCACTTCGAGAGGGCCGGCACGACGCCGCGGCGCCACGTCGCCGAGGTGCGCACGGCCGACGCGGCCGAGTACACCCCCGGCCAGCAGCTCGCTGTCGACATCTTCGAGGTCGGCCAGCTGGTCGACGTCGTCGGCACGAGCAAGGGCAAGGGCTTCGCCGGTGTCATGAAGCGCCACAACTTCAAGGGCGTCTCGGCCTCGCACGGTGCGCACCGCAACCACCGCAAGCCGGGCTCGATCGGCGCCTCGTCGACCCCCAGCCGTGTCTTCAAGGGCATGCGCATGGCGGGCCGCATGGGCGGCGAGCGCGTCACCGTGCTCAACCTCAAGGTCCACTCGGTCGATGTCGAGAAGGGTCTGCTGCTCGTCAAGGGCGCGGTTCCCGGTGCTCGCGGCCGTCTCGTGTTCGTCCGCAACGCCGTGAAGGGAGCGTAAGCGCCATGGCTACTTCGCTCGACGTGATCGACGCCGCCGGCAAGAAGACCGGCTCGGTCGACCTGCCCGCCGCCGTCTTCGACGTTTCGACCAACGTCCCGCTGCTGCACCAGGTCGTCGTGGCCCAGCTCGCGGCCGCCCGCCAGGGCACCCACTCGACCAAGGGTCGCGGTGAGGTCTCGGGCTCGGGTGTCAAGCCGTTCAAGCAGAAGGGCACCGGTCGCAGCCGTCAGGGCTCGGTGCGTGCGCCGGAGCACCGCGGCGGTGGCATCGTCCACGGCCCGACCCCGCGCAACTACGCGCAGCGCACCCCCAAGAAGATGATCGCCGCCGCGCTGCTCGGCGCGCTCAGCGACCGCGCCCGGGGCGAGCGTCTGCACGTCGTCGAGACGTTCGGCACCGACGCGCCCTCGACGAAGGCCGCGGCCGCCGTGCTCGCGCAGCTGAACACGGGCCGCAACGTGCTCGTGGTCATCGAGCGCGACGACGAGATCAACCTCAAGAGCGTGCGCAACCTCAAGGGCCTGCACGTGATCAGCCCCGACCAGCTCAACGCGTACGACGTGCTGGTCAGCGACGACATCGTGTTCACGAAGGCCGCCTACGAGGCCTTCGTGGCGTCGAAGACGAAGAAGGAAGAGGTCGGCGCATGAGCATCCACGCTGTCGCCCAGAACAAAGACCCGCGCGACATCATCATCGCGCCGGTCGTCAGCGAGAAGAGCTACGCGCTCATCGACGACGGCAAGTACACCTTCCTCGTCGACCCGCGTGCGAACAAGACCGAGATCAAGCTCGCCATCGAGAAGATCTTCAACGTCAAGGTCGCCTCGGTGAACACGCTCAACCGCACGGGCAAGACCCGCCGCACCCGCTTCGGCACCGGCAAGCGCAAGGACACCAAGCGCGCCATCGTCACGCTGAAGTCGGGCTCCATCGACATCTTCACGGCCGTCGGCTAGGCACGAAGGAACTCAGGACAATGGCTATTCGCAAGTACAAGCCCACGACCCCGGGTCGTCGCGGCTCGTCGGTCGCCGACTTCGCCGAGATCACGCGGTCGACGCCCGAGAAGTCGCTTCTCAAGCCGCTGCCGAAGACCGGTGGCCGCAACAACTCGGGTCGCATCACCACCCGCCACATCGGCGGTGGCCACAAGCGCCAGTACCGTGTCATCGACTTCCGTCGCAATGACAAAGACGGTGTGAACGCCAAGGTCGCGCACATCGAGTACGACCCCAACCGCACCGCGCGCATCGCGCTGCTGCACTACGTCGACGGCACGAAGCGCTACATCCTCGCGCCGAACAAGCTGGCGCAGGGCGACATCGTCGAGTCGGGTCCGTCGGCCGACATCAAGCCCGGCAACAACCTGCCGCTGCGCAACATCCCCGTCGGTACGGTCATCCACGCCATCGAGCTCCGTCCGGGTGGCGGCGCGAAGATGGCCCGCTCCGCGGGCGCCTCGGTGCGTCTCGTCGCGAAGGACGGCCCCTACGCCCAGCTGCGTCTGCCCTCGGGCGAGATCCGCAACGTCGACGCGCGCTGCCGCGCGACCGTCGGCGAGGTCGGCAACGCCGAGCAGTCGAACATCAACTGGGGCAAGGCCGGCCGCATGCGCTGGAAGGGTGTCCGCCCGACCGTCCGCGGTGTCGCGATGAACCCGATCGACCACCCGCACGGTGGTGGTGAGGGCAAGACCAGCGGTGGCCGCCACCCGGTGAGCCCCTGGGGTCAGTCGGAGGGCCGCACGCGCCGCCCCAACAAAGAGAGCGACAAGCTCATCGTCCGTCGCCGCACCGTTGGCAAGAAGCGCAAGTAGGAGTCGAGAACAATGCCTCGCAGTCTCAAGAAGGGTCCGTTCGTCGACGACCACCTGCTCCGCAAGGTGTTCGCGCAGAACGAGGCCAACACGAAGAACGTCATCAAGACCTGGTCGCGCCGGTCGATGATCGTCCCCGCCATGCTCGGGCACACGATCGCTGTGCACGACGGCCGCAAGCACATCCCTGTGTTCGTGACCGAGACCATGGTCGGCCACAAGCTCGGCGAGTTCGCGCCGACCCGCACCTTCCGCGGCCACGAGAAGGACGACAAGAAGGGTCGTCGCCGGTAACCCGGCGACGTGAAGAGGAGTACAGACATGGTGGAGTCGATCGCCCGCGTGCGACACATCCGCGTGACGCCTCAGAAGGCTCGTCGCGTCGTCGACCTGATCCGCGGCAAGCAGGCCCTCGAGGCCCTGGCCATCCTGAAGTTCGCCCCCCAGGCGGCGAGCGAGCCCGTCTACAAGCTCGTCGCGTCGGCTATCGCCAACGCCCGGGTCAAGGCGGACGCTGCGAACACCTACCTCGACGAGCAGGACCTCTACATCTCCCGCGCGTTCGTGGATGAGGGCACCACCCTCAAGCGGTTCCAGCCGCGCGCCCAGGGCCGCGCGTTCCGCATCAACAAGCGCACCAGCCACATCACCGTCGTGCTCGCCACGCCGGACGAGCTGGTCGCCGCGGGCCCGAGCAAGAAGAAGGCGAGCAAGTAGTCATGGGTCAGAAAGTCAACCCGTACGGTTTCCGTCTCGGAATCACCACCGACCACGTGTCGCGCTGGTTCTCCGACAGCACCAAGCCCGGTCAGCGCTACGCCGACTACGTGGCGGAGGACGTCAAGATCCGCCGGATGCTCACCACGAGCCTCGACCGCGCCGGCGTCGCCCGCATCGAGATCGAGCGCACGCGCGATCGCGTCCGCGTCGACATCCACACCGCCCGCCCGGGCATCGTGATCGGTCGCCGTGGTGCCGAGGCCGAGCGCATCCGCGCCGACCTCGAGAAGCTCACCAAGAAGCAGATCCAGCTCAACATCCTCGAGGTGAAGAACCCCGAGGCCGAGGCGCAGCTGGTCGCCCAGGGCATCGCCGAGCAGCTGAGCGCCCGCGTGGCGTTCCGCCGCGCGATGCGCAAGGGCCTGCAGGGTGCGCAGCGCGCCGGCGCCAAGGGTGTCCGCATCCAGGTGTCGGGTCGTCTCGGCGGCGCCGAGATGAGCCGGTCGGAGTTCTACCGCGAGGGTCGTGTGCCGCTGCACACGCTGCGCGCGAACATCGACTACGGCTTCTACGAGGCCAAGACCACCTTCGGCCGCATCGGCGTGAAGGTCTGGATCTACAAGGGCGACATCACCAACAAGGAACTCGCTCGCGAGCAGGCGGCTCAGAAGTCGTCGCGCCCCGAGCGTCGTGACGCGGACCGCGGCCCCCGCCGTGGCGCCGGCCGTTCGGCCGACGCCGCTGCTCCCGTCGCGGCCGGAGCGGAAGGCTAGGAACAATGCTGATTCCCCGCAAGGTCAAGTACCGCAAGCAGCACCACCCCAAGCGGAGTGGCGCGGCGACCGGTGGCACCGAGGTCACGTTCGGCGAGTTCGGCATCCAGGCCCTCACCCCCGCCTATGTGACGAACCGGCAGATCGAGTCCGCTCGTATCGCCATGACGCGTCACATCAAGCGTGGCGGCAAGGTCTGGATCAACATCTACCCCGACCGTCCGCTCACCAAGAAGCCGGCCGAGACCCGCATGGGTTCCGGCAAGGGCTCGCCGGAGTGGTGGGTCGCGAACGTCAAGCCGGGTCGCGTCCTCTTCGAGGTCGCGGGCGTCAACGAGCAGCTCGCTCGTGAGGCCATGACCCGTGCGATTCACAAGCTGCCCCTCAAGGCACGCATCATCAAGCGCGAGGGAGGCGACGCGTAATGGCGATCGGATCGAAGGAGCTGGCACCCGCCGAGCTCGACACGTTTGAGGACGAGCGTCTCATCGACGAGCTCAAGAAGGCCAAGGAGGAGCTGTTCAATCTGCGCTTCCAGGCCGCGACCGGGCAGCTCGAGAGCCACGGCCGTCTTCGTGCGGTGAAGCGCGACATCGCGCGCATCTACACGATCATCCGCGAGCGCGAGCTCGGTCTGCGGGCCACCCCGGCTCCGCTCGAGCTGCCGGAGAAGCCCGCGAAGAAGGCGGCGAAGGCGAAGGCGGATGCTCCCGCCGAGGCCGCGGACGCCGCGCCCGCGCAGAACACTGAGGAGAAGAACTGATGGCGACGACCGAGAAGAAGGCCGCTCCCGGCCACGAGTCGGCCGAGCACGATGTTCGCGACGCCTCGGCGCGCGGCTACCGCAAGGTGCGCCGCGGATACGTCACGAGCGACAAGATGGACAAGACCATCGTCGTCGAGGTCGAGGACCGCGTGAAGCACCCCCTCTACGGCAAGGTCATGCGCCGCTCCTCGAAGGTCAAGGCTCATGACGAGCAGAACACCGCCGGCATCGGCGACCTCGTCCTGATCTCCGAGACCCGCCCCCTGTCCGCCACGAAGCGCTGGCGCCTCGTCGAGATCCTCGAGAAGGCCAAGTAGGCCCGCGCCTGCTTGTCCACTAGGAGACAGAAATGATCCAGCAGGAATCCCGGCTCAAGGTCGCCGACAACACCGGCGCCAAGGAGCTCCTCACCATCCGCGTGCTCGGGGGCTCCGGCCGCCGCTACGCCGGCCTCGGTGACATCATCGTCGCGACCGTGAAGGACGCGATCCCCGGCGGCAACGTCAAGAAGGGCGATGTCGTCAAGGCGGTCGTCGTGCGCACGGTCAAGCAGACCCGCCGCGCCGATGGCTCGTACATCAAGTTCGACGAGAACGCCGCCGTCATCCTCAAGAACGACGGCGACCCTCGCGGAACCCGCATCTTCGGTCCGGTCGGTCGCGAGCTGCGCGACAAGAAGTTCATGAAGATCGTCTCGCTCGCACCGGAGGTGCTCTAGCCATGGCCAACATCAAGAAGGGCGACCTCGTGCAGGTCATCAGCGGCGCCACGCAGGCGCGCGGTGGTGACCGCGGCAAGCAGGGTCGTGTCATCGAGGTCATCGCGGACAAGAACCGCGTGATCGTCGAGGGCGTCAACTACGTCACCAAGCACGTGCGCGTCGGCCAGACGCAGCGCGGCACGAAGACGGGTGGCATCGAGACCGCTGAGGCCCCGATCCACATCTCCAACGTGGCGCTCGTCGACCCCAAGACCAAGAAGCCGACCCGCGTGGGTTTCCGCGAGGAGGTCGTCGAGAAGAACGGCGTCAAGAAGACCGTCCGCGTGCGGTACGCCAAGAAGTCAGGTGAGAAGCTCTAATGTCCACTGAAACTGCCGCGCCGACTGGCGCTGCCGTGGCACACACGGTCCAGCCGCGCCTCAAGCAGAAGTACCGCTCCGAGATCAAGAAGCAGCTCACCGAGCAGTTCGGCTACGCGAACCCGATGCAGGTCCCCGGCCTCGTCAAGATCGTCGTGAACACCGGTGTCGGCGAGGCCGCCCGCGACTCGAAGGTCATCGACGGCGCGATCAAAGACCTGACCGCGATCACGGGTCAGAAGCCCATGGTGACCAAGGCCCGCAAGTCGATCGCGCAGTTCAAGCTGCGCGAGGGCATGCCGATCGGCGCGCACGTCACGCTGCGCGGCGACCGGGCCTGGGAGTTCATGGACCGCCTCATCACCCTCGCCCTGCCGCGCATCCGCGACTTCCGCGGTCTGAGCGACCAGCAGTTCGACGGCAACGGCAACTACACCTTCGGTCTCCAGGAGCAGAGCGTCTTCCACGAGATCGACCAGGACAAGATCGACCGCGTCCGCGGCTTCGACATCACCGTCGTCACGACCGCGAAGACGGACGAGGAGGGCCGCGCTCTGCTGCGTGCTCTCGGGTTCCCCTTCCGCTCGAGCGACGCCGCTCAGTAACACCCCCCAGCACCACTCCATCCGGCCCCTCGGGGCCACGATCGACCAGGTCGGCCCCGGTGTACCGGGAGTCGAAACCGGACGAGAAACGGAATCACTGCATCATGACGATGACAGATCCGGTCGCAGACATGCTGACCAGACTGCGGAACGCCAACTCGGCGTACCACGACTCGGTGTCGCTGCCCAGCTCGAAGCTGAAGACGCACATCGCCGAGATCCTCAAGCGCGAGGGCTACATCGCCGACTGGAGCGTCGCTGACGCCCGTGTCGGCACCACGCTGACCCTCTCGCTCAAGTACGGCCCGAACCGCGAGCGGTCGATCGCCGGCATCAAGCGCGTCTCGAAGCCGGGTCTGCGCGTCTACGCGAAGTCGACCGAGATCCCCACCGTTCTCGGTGGCCTCGGCGTCGCGATCCTGTCGACCTCCTCGGGGCTCCTCACCGACCGCGAGGCGATGAAGAAGGGCGTGGGTGGGGAAGTCCTCGCCTACGTGTGGTAACCCGCCATGTCACGAATCGGACGCATGCCCATCGACATCCCCGGGGGTGTCGAGGTGAAGATCGACGGCCAGGCCGTCATCGTCAAGGGCCCGAAGGGCGAGCTCTCGCTCACCGTCGCGAGCCCCATCGAGGTCGCCATCGAGGACAACCAGGTCGTCGTGACCCGTCCCGACGACGAGCGCGCTTCGCGCTCGCTGCACGGCCTCACCCGCACGCTGATCGCCAACCAGATCATCGGTGTGACCCAGGGCTACTCCAAGGGCCTCGAGGTCGTCGGCACCGGTTACCGCGTGCAGGCCAAGGGCGAGGGTGTCGAGTTCTCGCTCGGCTTCTCGCACCCCGTCACCGTGAACCCGCCCGCGGGCATCACCTTCACGGTCGAGGGCAACAACAAGCTCACCGTCAGCGGCATCGACAAGCAGGCCGTCGGTGAGGTCGCTGCGAACATCCGCAAGATCCGCAAGCCCGAGCCCTACAAGGGCAAGGGTGTCCGCTACGCGGGCGAGGTCGTGCGTCGCAAGGCCGGAAAGGCTGGGAAGTAGTCATGGGTCTCGGTACGAGAGGCAAGAGCAAGTCGGCCGCCAAGGGCCGCCGTCACGCGCGTCTTCGCAAGCGCATCACCGGTACGGCCGAGCGGCCGCGTCTGGTCGTCACCCGTTCGTCGCGGCACGTCTTCGTGCAGATCGTCGACGACACCAAGGGCCACACCGTGGCCAGCGCGTCGACCATGGAGGCCGACCTGCGCGGCTTCGAGGGCGACAAGACCGCCAAGGCCCGCAAGGTCGGCGAGCTGGTCGCTGAGCGCGCCAAGAAGGCCGGTGTCGAGGCGGTCGTCTTCGACCGCGGCGGCAACCGCTACGCCGGTCGCGTCGCCGCGATCGCCGATGGAGCGCGAGAGGGCGGACTGGACCTGTGAGCGAGAACGAGACTGTGAACGAGAAGGAGCAGACCGTGGCCTCTGAGGCCCCCGTCGAGACCGCTGCGTCGTCGGAGACGGCGACCGAGCCCCGCGAGGCTCGCCGCGGCGGTCGCGAGCGCAACCCCAACCGCGACCGCGGTCAGCGCGAGACCGAGAAGAGCCCGTTCCTCGAGCGCGTCGTCACGATCAACCGTGTGTCGAAGGTCGTCAAGGGCGGTCGTCGCTTCAGCTTCACCGCCCTCGTGGTGGTCGGCGACGGCAATGGCATGGTCGGTGTCGGCTATGGCAAGGCCCGCGAGGTGCCCACGGCGATCTCGAAGGGCGTCGAGGAGGCGAAGAAGAACTTCTTCCGCGTCCCCCGCGTCGCCGCGACGATCCCGCACCCGGTGCAGGGCGAGGCCGCTGCCGGCGTCGTGCTGCTGCGCCCGGCGGCTGCCGGTACCGGTGTTATCGCCGGTGGCCCGGTGCGCGCCGTGCTCGAGTGCGCCGGCATCCACGACGTGCTGAGCAAGTCGCTCGGCTCGTCCAACACGATCAACATCGTCCACGCGACGGTGGAGGCGCTCAAGCAGCTCGAAGAGCCGCGCGCCGTCGCCGCCCGTCGTGGGCTGGAGTTCGAGGACGTGGCTCCGGCCCGCCTCGTGCGCGCCGAGGCCGCTGCGGCGTCGGCCGCCGGAAAGGGTGGTGCGTGATGGCCGCGCAGCTCAAGGTGACCCAGATCAAGTCCGTCATTAGCGAGAAGCAGAACCAGCGCGACACGCTGCGGAGCCTGGGACTCAAGCGGATCGGCGATGTCGTCGTCCGCGAGGACACCCCGGCCAACCGCGGCTACGTCCGCACGGTCGCCCACCTCGTGACGGTCGAGGAGATTGACTAATGGCTGAAGAGAAGAAGCCCGCCGCCGAGAAGGCGCCGGCGAAGAAGGCGACCAGCACGGCTGCTGCGAAGCCGGCGACCGAGAAGAAGGCGCCGGCCAAGGCCGCCGCCGAGAAGGCGCCCGCGAAGGCTGCCGCGGAGAAGGCTCCGGCCAAGGCCGCGGCGAAGCCCGCTGCGGAGAAGGCTCCGGCCAAGGCCGCGGCGAAGCCCGCCGCGGAGAAGGCTCCTGCCGAGAAGGCTCCGGCCAAGACCGCCGCCAAGGCCCCCGCGAAGAAGGCCGCGTCGACCGACGTCGCCCGCCCGCAAGTGCTCAAGGTGCACCACCTCCGCCCCGCTGCCGGGTCGAAGAAGGACCGCACCCGCGTCGGCCGCGGTGAGGGCTCGAAGGGCAAGACCGCCGGTCGCGGCACCAAGGGCACGAAGGCCCGCTACCAGGTGAAGCCCGGCTTCGAGGGCGGCAACCTCAACTCGGTGATGCGCGCGCCCAAGCTGCGCGGCTTCACGAACCCGTTCCGGGTCGAGTACCAGGTCGTCAACCTCTCGGCGCTCGCCGCGCTCTACCCGAAGGGCGGCGACGTCACGGTCGCCGATCTCGTCGCCAAGGGTGCTGTTCGCAAGAACGAGAAGGTCAAGGTTCTCGGCGACGGCGACATTGCGGTTAAGCTCAACGTGTCCGTCGACAAGGTCTCGCGCTCGGCTGAGCAGAAGATCGTCGCCGCCGGCGGCTCGATCCAGTAGGTGACGGGCGGCCCCTCCGGGGGCCGCCCATCCCTGCGAGAGCGGCCCCCCTGGGGTCGCGGCCCACCATGGGCCACAGCATCCGTCGTCGCCGGGCGGACGGGTGCTCATGGTTGTTCTACGGGAGGTCCACGTGTTCAGAGCTATCGGGCGGATCTTCCGCACGCCCGACCTGCGTCGCAAGATCGGCTTCACGCTTGCGATCGTCGCGATCTTCCGCCTGGGGTCGTTCATCCCTGCGCCGTTCGTGGACTTCCAGAACGTGCAGATCTGCCTCGCGGGCAACCAGGGCGCCACGGGTCTGTACCAGCTGGTCAACCTCTTCAGCGGCGGCGCCCTGCTGCAGCTCTCGATCTTCGCGCTCGGCATCATGCCGTACATCACGGCGTCGATCATCACGCAGCTGCTGCGCGTGGTCATCCCGCACTTCGACACCCTCCACAAGGAGGGCCAGGCGGGCCAGGCCAAGCTGACGCAGTACACGCGCTACATGACGATCGCGCTCGCCGTGCTGCAGTCGACCACCCTCATCACGGTCGCCCGCGCCGGCGCGCTCTTCCCGACCACCAGCGGCGTCGCCGAGTGCAGCCAGCTGATCACCAACGACGCGTGGTACGCGATCCTGCTCATGGTCATCACCATGACCGCCGGAACGGGCCTCATCATGTGGTTCGGCGAGCTCGTCACCGAGCGCGGCATCGGCAACGGCATGTCGCTGCTGATCTTCGTCTCGATCGCCGCGACCTTCCCCTCCGCGCTCTGGGCCATCGCCGTGTCGCAGGGCTTCGAGATCTTCCTGATCGTGCTCGCGCTCGGCCTGCTGGTCATGGCCGCGGTCGTCTTCGTCGAGCAGTCGCAGCGCCGCATCCCCGTGCAGTACGCCAAGCGCATGGTCGGGCGCCGCACCTACGGCGGCAACAACACCTACATCCCGATCAAGGTGAACATGGCCGGTGTCGTGCCCGTCATCTTCGCCTCGTCGCTGCTGTACCTGCCCGCGCTCATCGCGCAGTTCAACCAGCCGGCCGCGGGCGAGACCGCGCCCGAGTGGGTGGTCTGGATCCAGAACAACCTCGTCTCCGGGGACAACTGGATCTACATGGTCATCTACTTCCTGCTCATCGTCGGCTTCACGTACTTCTACGTCGCGATCACCTTCAACCCCGAAGAGGTCGCCGACAACATGAAGAAGTACGGCGGCTTCATCCCGGGCATCCGCGCGGGTCGCCCCACGGCCGAGTACCTCGACTACGTGCTCACGCGCGTCACCCTGCCGGGGTCGCTCTACCTGGGTCTCATTGCGCTGATCCCGCTCATCGCCTTCGCGGCGGTCGGGGCCAACCAGAACTTCCCGTTCGGCGGGGCGAGCATCCTGATCATCGTCGGCGTCGGCCTCGAGACGGTGAAGCAGATCGACGCGCAGCTGCAGCAGCGCCACTACGAGGGTCTGCTGCGATGAGCGCGCGACTGCTGCTGATCGGCCCGCCCGGCGCGGGCAAGGGCACGCAGGCGCAGCGGCTCTCCGCCGCACTGGCGGTGCCTGCCATCTCGACGGGCGACATCTTCCGTGCGCACCTGCGCGACGAGACCCCGCTCGGCAAGCAGGCGAAGGCGTTCATGGATGCGGGCGACAACGTTCCCGACAGCCTGACCAACGACCTCGTGCGCGATCGTCTCTCGCAGGCCGACGCCGCCGACGGGTTCCTGCTCGACGGGTACCCGCGCACGATCGACCAGGTGCGCGCCCTCGACGAGCTGCTCGCCGAGAGCGGTCACGCCATGGACGCCGTCGTCGAGCTCGTCGCCGACCCGGACGTGGTCGTCGAGCGCCTCAAGAAGCGCGCGCTCGAGCAGGGCCGCGCCGACGACGACGAAGCGGTCGTGCGGCACCGGCTGGAGGTCTACGCGCAGCAGACGGCTCCGCTCATCGGCGTGTACGCCGAGCGCGGGCTGCTCGCCAAGGTCGACGGCATCGGCGAGATCGCCGAGGTGACCGAGCGCATCGAGGCGGCTCTCGCTGCCCGGGGCATCCTGTTCACCGCCTGATCGCGGCGCGCGACGGCGACTTGCCCCGAAGGCCCACTATCACCTAAGCTCGAACCTTGGTGCCTTTGGCACGCCTTCGGCGTGTCTCCCGAGATCCCGCCGTGCAGAGGGGGTCGACCGCAGCAGCACCGCGTCATCCGCACGACCGGCACGACCAACACTTTTAGCGACGAAGAGGCAATGGCCAAAAAAGACGGTGTCATCGAGATCGAAGGCTCGGTGGTCGAAGCGCTGCCCAACGCGATGTTTCGCGTCGAGCTGACCAACGGCCACAAGGTGCTCGCCCACATCTCGGGCAAGATGCGCCAGCACTACATCCGCATCCTCCCGGAGGACCGCGTGATCGTCGAGCTGAGCCCCTACGACCTGACCCGTGGCCGCATCGTCTACCGCTACAAGTAACCGTCGGGCTGGATAAGGAACGGCCCGGGAAACCACCCGGCGTACGAGGCCAGCGAGAGAGAAGAACAACCATGAAGGTCAACCCCAGCGTCAAGCCCATCTGCGACAAGTGCAAGGTCATCCGCCGGCACGGGAACGTGATGGTCATCTGCGAGAACCCCCGGCACAAGCAGCGTCAGGGTTAGTCGCCCGCGGCGCTCCACCGACTCACAACTGAACACGAACTCCCGGCAGCTTCAGAATCCGCGGATGCGGAGGACACCCAGGGCGGGAGGCCCTGGCACCGGAGCTGCTCCACACCTCTCACACACCTGAAGGAGCCATCATGGCCCGTCTTGCCGGAGTCGACATCCCGCGCGACAAGCGCGTGGAGATCGCACTCACCTACATCTACGGCGTCGGTCGCACGCGTTCGCACGAGACCCTCGCCGCCACGGGCATCGACCCGAACATCCGCGTCAAGGACCTCACCGACGACCAGCTCGTCGCGCTCCGCGACCACATCGAGGGCACCTACAAGGTCGAGGGTGACCTCCGCCGCGAGGTCGCCGCCGACATCCGCCGCAAGGTCGAGATCGGCTCGTACGAGGGCCTCCGTCACCGCCGTGGCCTCCCGGTGCGCGGTCAGCGCACCAAGACCAACGCTCGTACCCGCAAGGGCCCGAAGCGCACCGTCGCCGGCAAGAAGAAGGCGCGCTAGTCCCGGGCTCCGCCCGCCAGCGCTTACGAACAGGTTCAGGAGAAGACCATGGCAGCACCCAAGTCGGCCGCGCGCAAGCCCCGCCGCAAGGAGAAGAAGAGCATCGCCGTCGGGCAGGCTCACATCAAGTCCACCTTCAACAACACGATCGTCTCGATCACCGACCCCAGCGGCGCCGTCATCAGCTGGGCGTCGTCGGGCCAGGTCGGCTTCAAGGGCTCGCGCAAGTCGACGCCCTTCGCCGCGCAGCTCGCCGCCGAGTCGGCCGCGCGCCAGGCGCAGGAGCACGGCATGAAGAAGGTCGACGTCTTCGTGAAGGGCCCGGGCTCGGGCCGCGAGACCGCGATCCGCTCGCTCCAGGCCGCTGGCCTCGAGGTGGGCTCGATCAGCGACGTCACGCCGCAGGCGCACAACGGCTGCCGCCCGCCGAAGCGTCGCCGCGTCTAGCACTCGTGCGCACCGGCCCGCCCCGGCGGGCCGGTGCGCTGCGGCTGTCAGCCGCACCGGGTCGATGCTGACCCTCGAACGTCGATAACTCCACACTCTCGACGAGCCAGCCACTCGTCGCGCCACAAGTGTCATATGGCGGACACTTTGCCGAAAGGAATCCATAGTGCTCATCGCACAACGTCCCACGCTGACCGAGGAGAACGTCTCCGAGTTCCGCTCCCGGTTCATCATCGAGCCGCTCGAGCCGGGCTTCGGCTACACGCTGGGCAACTCGCTGCGCCGCACCCTGCTCTCGTCGATCCCCGGCGCCGCGGTGACCAGCATCCGCATCGATGGCGTGCTGCACGAGTTCAGCACCATCGCGGGGGTGAAGGAGGATGTCACCGAGATCATCCTCAACATCAAGAACCTCGTGGTCTCCAGCGAGCACGACGAGCCCATCACCGCCTACCTGCGCAAGCAGGGCGCGGGGGAGGTCACCGCTGCCGACATCTCGGCTCCGGCCGGCGTCGAGATCCACAACCCCGAGCTCGTCATCGCGACGCTCAACGACAGCGCGAAGTTCGAGCTCGAGCTGACGATCGAGCGCGGCCGCGGCTACGTCAGCGCGACCCAGAACCGCAGCGAGTTCAGCGAGGCCGGGCAGATTCCCGTCGACTCGATCTACTCGCCCGTGCTCAAGGTCACCTACCGCGTCGAGGCCACCCGTGCCGGTGAGCGCACCGACTTCGACCGTCTCGTCGTCGACGTCGAGACCAAGCCGGCCATCACGCCGCGCGACGCGATCGCCTCGGCCGGCCGCACGCTCGTCGAGCTGTTCGGTCTCGCCCGCGAGCTCAACACGGCCGCCGAGGGCATCGAGATCGGCCCGGCGCCCGTCGACGCACTGGTGTCGACCGAGCTCTCGATGCCGATCGAGGACCTCGACCTGTCGGTGCGCAGCTACAACTGCCTCAAGCGCGAGGGCATCAACACGGTGAGTGAGCTCGTCGCGCTCTCCGAGACCCAGCTGATGAACATCCGCAACTTCGGGCAGAAGTCGGTCGACGAGGTCAAGGACAAGCTCGTCGAGATGGGCCTCTCGCTCAAGGACGCCGTTCCCGGCTTCGACGGTGCGCACTTCTACAGCTACGACGACGAGGAGAGCTAGGCCGCACTGCGCGCCCTGCCCCCCTCCCGCTCCTGAATCGAAAGAACACACATCATGCCTCAGCCCACGAAGGGTCCCCGTCTCGGCGGCGGCCCGGCCCACGAGCGCCTGCTGCTCGCCAACCTCGCGACCGCGCTGTTCACCCACCAGCGCATCACGACCACCGAGACCAAGGCGAAGCGCCTGCGCCCCTACGCCGAGCGTCTCATCACCTTCGCGAAGCGCGGTGACCTGCACGCCCGTCGTCGCGTGATGCGCGTCATCACCGACAAGACCGCCGTGCACCTGCTCTTCACCGAGATCGCGCCGCTCGTGGCCGATCGCGAGGGCGGCTACACGCGCATCACCAAGGTCGGCTACCGCAAGGGCGACAACGCCCCGATGGCCGTCATCGAGCTCGTGCTCGAGCCGGTGAGCCCGAAGGCGAAGAGCACCAAGAAGGCCGCCGCTCCCGCGGCTGCCGCGCCCGTCGCCGAGGAGGCTGCGGCCGAGGAGGCTGCCGTCGAGGAGACCGTGGTCGAGGAGACCGCTGCCGAGGAGACCGCCGCCCAGGAGATCGCCACGGAGGTCGTCGAGGAGGCTGCCGCCGAGGAGGCGCCCGCCGCCGAGGCCGCCGAGTCGGGCGACGCTCCGGCCGAGGACGAGGCCAAGTAGTCACCGCGTCATCACGATCGCGTCACGGCCCCCGCTCGAGAGAGCGGGGGCCGTACTCTTTCAGCCGTGACCGAGGAGACGACCGCCGACCCGACCGTTCCGCTGCGCGACCGCGTGGAGGCGCCGGGCGACCTCGCGATGCCGGACGGGCCGGAGGGCATCCGGTGGCGCCCGCTGTCGGTCGATGATGCGGCGACGCTCGCCGAGCTGCAGGAGCGCATCAGCCGACGCGACCACCCGACCTGGAGCGAGTCGGTCGACGAGCTGCAGGAGGAGCTCGAGCACTCGTGGGTCGATCCGGCCCGCGACGGGCTGCTCGCCGTCGACGCGGACGGCACGGCGGTCGGCTGGGGTCTCGTCGTCATGCCTCCCGACCCGGAGTCGCTCGTCCGGGTCATCCTGTTCGGCGGCGTCGACCCGGCGCATCGCGGGCGGGGCGTCGGCCGCCGCCTGCTCGCCTGGCAGCGCGACCGGGCCCGCCAGTTGCTCGCCGCCTCACCCCTGGCGCTGCCGGCCTGGGTGCTCGGCTACGCCCCCGATCGCTCGCCCGAGCACGGCGCGCTGCTGCAGCGGCTCGGCTTCGAGGCCGTCCGCTGGTTCACGACCCTCGAGCGCGACCTCCGCGCTGCGGGGCCCGACGACCGCTCGCTTCCCGAGGGCCTGCGCCTCGCCCCGTTCGATGCCGCCCGCAGCGAGCAGGTGCGCGCCGCCCGCAATGCCGCGTTCGCCGACCACTGGGGCAGCCAGCCGACGGGTCGGGAGGCCTGGGAGTCGACGATCGGCCTGCCGATGTTCCGCGCCGAGCTGAGCCGCGTTGCCTGGCACGGCGACGAGGTCGCGGGCTTCGTCATCGTCGAGGTGAACGAGGACGATTGGGAGCGCCAGGGCGCCCGCTCGGGCTACATCGGACTGGTGGGCACGGTGCGCGAGCACCGGGGCCGCGGCCTCGCGAGCGCGATGCTCGCCGACGTGCTGCGGGGCCTGCGGGATGCGGAGCTCGAGCTCGCCGTGCTCGACGTCGACACCGACAACCCGACGGGTGCACTCGGGGTGTACACGCGACTGGGCTTCGAGCCCACCGCGCGCGAGGTCGCGTACCGCATCGCGCTCTAGCCGCGCTGCGGGCCGCCCTGTCCCTCCGCCGGCCACGGCCGGCAGCGCGGGTGCCGTGCGGTCCCGCTCAGCGCGGGCGGTGCAGCTCGGGGTTCGCGTCGTAGTCGACGAGCTCGGGCAGGTCGGCGAGCTCCTGCAGGGCATCCTCGATCGCCCCCGCGTACAGGCGCCCGCCGGCCGACCCGGGGTGCACCTGATCGCCCGCCAGCAGGTCGAGGCGCGGAGCGATGACGGCCCGCCAGTCGGCCAGCACGACGTTGCGGTAGTCGTCGGCGAACGCGGAGAGGTGGGCGTTGACGCCGGGGATCCAGCCGCGCGGCGCCTGCACGCTGACGAGCACGAGCGCCCGGTCGGGGCCGAGCAGGCGGCGCACGTCGTGCAGCGTCTGCGGATCGATCGAGCCGTTGGTGCCGAGCCCGAGCACGACGTACTCGCGCAGGGCGCCGGCCGCGTCGAGCGCCGCGACGATCTCGGTGGCCTGCCGCATCTGGCGCGAGACCGCGGCATCGATCGCGATACCGGGGAACCGCGCCTGCAGCTGGGGGGCGGAGGCGAGCATGACCGAGTCGCCGACAGCGACGATGCGGTCGCCGCTGGGCAGCGGGGCGGTGCCCGGCCCGCTCGGTCGCCGCTCGTCCAGCGGCAGCCGCAGGGGCACGGCCGGCGCGGAGGCGAGCCCGCCGTCGAGCGCGGCCTGCCCGGCAGCGATCAGGGCGGCGGCCTCGGAGCGCTCGGGCGCGCGGATGACCGCCAGCGTCATGCCGCCCACGAGCGCCACGGCCGCCAGTGCTGCCGCGGCGACGACGGCGATGCGGCGCGGGCGCGGGAGCACCCCGCGCCCGAGGAGTACGCGCCACCCGTGCCGCCGCACCGGCTGCTCGATGTACCGGTAGCTCAGGGCGGTGAGCACGAGCGAGATCGCGAGCGCGCCGAGACCCAGCAGCCACGCCTCGGGCCCGCCTCGGTCAACGGCGGGCAGGGCCGCGGCGAGCAGCACGAAAACGGGCCAGTGCCAGAGGTAGAGCCCGTACGACCGCTCTCCCAGCCAGCGGGGGAGCGCCGCATCCGCGATGCGCGCCGTTCGGCTCGCCGGGTGCCGCAGTCCGACGATGAGGGCGCCGGTGAGCAGCGCGGCGGACGCGATGCCCCCGCGGTACGCGGCGGCGGTGTCGATGGCCAGCACGAGAGCGAGGGCTGCGAGCCCGGCCACCGCGAGCACCGCGGCCGCGTCGACGAGCACGCCGCTCCGTGACCGGGGGGCGGCCGCCGCCGAGACCGGCGCGCCGAGCGGCTCGATCGCGAGTGCCAGCGCCGCTCCGAGCAGCAGCCCGAACCCGTGGGTGAGCGTTGACAGGTAGGCGGCCGAGGCGGCGGCGGGGTCGACCCCCGGATCGCCGGCGAGCATCGCCAGCCCGACGGCCGACAGCACGGCGAGCACGACCGGCAGGGTCACCCGCAGCCACCGCCGCGGCAGCACCAGCAGCACCAGCAGGGCGAGGGGCCACAGCAGATAGAACTGCTCCTCCACCGCGAGCGACCAGGCGTGCCGGAACAGCTCGGGGCTCGTGCCGTCGAGGTAGCTCGACCCCTGCGCGATCGCGACCCAGTTGGCGCTGAACGTCGCCACGCCGAGCAGCTGCCACCCGATGCCGACGAGCACGTCGCCGCCGATCGCCGCGGCCGTCAGGCAGACCACGGCGACGACGACGGCGAGAGCCGGCAGCAGCCGTCGGGCGCGCCGCGCCCAGAACCGCCCGAGCCGGATGCCCCCCGCCGTGCGGTGCTCGTGCACGAGGAGGGCGGTGATGAGATAGCCGCTCACCACGAGGAAGATGTCGACGCCGATGAACCCGCCCGGCGCGAGGCCGGGGAAGAGGTGGTACGCCAGCACGAGCGCGATCGCGAGCGCCCGGAGGCCGTCGAGGCCCGGGAGGCGCTCGGGAGGGGTGCTCGTCGACGGCATGGTGCTACCAGGGTCGCCCCGCGGGGCGCGTGCGGTCAAACGACGGGCCGTAGACTCGCTGACCGTGGAGACGGTGCGGCTGCGGATCGATGCCGCCTACGACGGCACGGGCTTCGCGGGCTGGAGCCGGCAGCCCGGCCTGCGCACCGTGCAGGGTGCGATCGAGGCGGCCATCGCGACCGTGCTGCGCGACGCCGAGACCCCTCCGCAGCTGACGGTGGCCGGTCGCACCGACGCCGGCGTGCACGCGACGGGACAGGTGGCGCACCTCGATCTCACCCTCGCGCAGTGGGAGTCGCTGCGGGCGGCCCGACGCCGCGACGATCCGCACGCGAGCCTCGCGCGGCGCCTCAACGGGGTGCTGGCCGGCGAGACCCCCGACATCGTGATCACGCGTGTCAGCCCCGCCCCGCCCGGGTTCGACGCGCGCTTCTCGCCGATCTGGCGCCGCTACGAGTACCGCATCGCCGATGAGCAGGCGCTGCGCGACCCCCGCCGTCGCGGTCACACGCTCTGGCAGCCCGGCGTTCTCGACGGGGCGGCGATGGATGCTCTCGCCGAGCGCCTCGTCGGCCTCCACGACTTCGGCGCATTCTGCAAGCCCCGCGAGGGCGCCACGACGATCCGCACGCTGCTCGACTACGGCTGGCGACGGGACGACGACGGCGTGCTCGTGGCCGCCGTGCGCGCCGATGCGTTCTGCCACTCGATGGTGCGCGCCCTCGTGGGTGCGGCGGTGGCCGTCGGGCTGGGGCGGCGCGAGCCCGATGCGATCGTCGCCCTGCTGCGCGCGCCGCAGCGCACCTCGCTCTTCCCCGTGGTCGCGGCGAAGGGGCTCACGCTCGTGGAGGTGGGGTACCCGCCCGACGCCGAGCTCGCGGCCCGCGCCGAGCAGACCCGCGCGCGGCGGGAGGCGCCGGCGTCCGCATCCGCCCCCCGCGACGTGCGGGGCAGCGCTGCCTCAGATTGACCGGGGAGCACCGGCCCGCTAGGCTCGACCCTTGGTGCCCGACGCCGTCGGTCATCCGGTTGAGCCCTCCACCTGGGCGTTCGCTCTCGCTCTGAGCGCGAACTCCCTCCCGGAGCGGGATTCACGAACTCCTCGACACGAAAGTCCGCACTGTGACGCGTACATTCAGCCCCACTCCCGCTGACGTTCAGCGCAACTGGGTCGTCATCGACGCTACCGATGTCGTCCTGGGCCGCCTCGCCAGCCACGCCGCCGCCCTGCTGCGCGGCAAGCACAAGCCCACCTTCGCTCCGCACATGGACATGGGCGACTTCGTCATCATCATCAACGCCGACAAGGTGGCGCTGACCGGGTCGAAGCTCGCGCAGAAGAAGGCCTACCGCCACTCGGGCTACCCGGGCGGCCTCACCGCCACCTCGTACACCGAGCTGCTCGAGAAGAACCCCGAGCGCGCGGTCGAGAAGGCCATCCGCGGCATGCTGCCGAAGAACTCGCTGGGCCGCGCCCAGATCAAGAAGCTCAAGGTCTACGCGGGTGCTGAGCACCCGCACGCTGCGCAGCAGCCCACGGCCTACACCCTCGACCAGGTCGCCCAGTAGCGGCCGCGCAGACTGTAAGGAACAGCATCGTGGCAGACGTTACGAACACCGACGACATCACCCCCGACTCGGCTCCCGAGTCCTACACCACCGAGTCGACCGCCCCCGTCGCGGCCGCGGCGCCGCGCGCCGTGCTCTCGGTCTCGGGCCAGGCCGTGGGCCGCCGCAAGCAGGCGATCGCCCGCGTGCGCATCACCCCCGGTTCGGGCAGCTACACCGTCAACGGGCGCACGCTCGAGGACTACTTCCCGAACAAGCTGCACCAGCAGCTCATCAACGATCCGTTCACGGTGCTGCAGCTCGGCGGCGCGTACGACGTGACGGCGCGCATCACTGGCGGCGGCCCCTCGGGCCAGGCGGGCGCCCTGCGTCTCGCCATCGCCCGCGCGCTCAACGAGGTCGACCGCGAGAACAACCGCCCGACCCTGAAGAAGGCCGGCTTCCTCACGCGCGACGCGCGCGTGATCGAGCGCAAGAAGGCCGGTCTCAAGAAGGCCCGCAAGGCTCCGCAGTACTCGAAGCGCTAGTCGCTTCGGCTGCAGGCACGTCATGGGTCGACTGTTCGGCACGGACGGAGTCCGGGGGCTGGCCAACGGTGATCTCACCGTCGAGCTGGCCCTCGGGCTGTCGCAGGCTGCCGCCCGCGTGCTCACGAGCGGGCGTCACGCCGACGAGCTGCGCGCCCAGGGCAAGCGCCCCACGGCGATCGTGGCGCGCGATCCGCGCATCTCGGGCCAGTTCCTGACGGCCGCCGTCTCGGCGGGCCTCGCGAGCTCGGGCATCGACGTGCTCGATGCCGGCGTCATCCCGACGCCGGCGGCGGCGTTCCTCGTGGGCGATATCAACGCCGACTTCGGGGTGATGATCTCGGCCTCGCACAACCCTGCGCCCGACAACGGCATCAAGTTCTTCTCCTTCGGCGGCACGAAGCTGCCCGACGAGGTGGAGGACCGCATCGAGCTCGCGCTCGAGGGCGAGAAGCTCGCGCCGACCGGGGCCGGTGTGGGCCGCATCCGCCGCTTCGCCGACGCGGAGGACCGCTACCTGCTGCACCTGCTCGGCACCCTCGACGTCTCGCTCGAGGGCCTGCACGTCGTGATCGACTGCGCGCACGGCGCCGCCGCCGGCATCTCGCCGCAGGTGTTCGCCGACGCGGGCGCGCGGGTCACCGTCATCGGCAGCGACCCGGACGGCCTGAACATCAACGACGGTGTCGGCTCGACCCACTTGGGCCCGCTGCAGGCGGCCGTGGTCGCGCACGGCGCCGACCTCGGCATCGCGCACGACGGCGACGCCGACCGCTGCCTCGCGGTGGATGCCCAGGGCCGCGTCATCGACGGCGACCAGATCATGGCGATCCTGGCCCTGTCGCTCAAGAACCGCGGCCAGCTCACCGACGACACCCTCGTGGTGACCGTCATGAGCAACCTCGGGCTCAAGCGCGCGATGGCCGAGCACGGCGTGCGGCTCATCGAGACGAAGGTGGGCGACCGCTACGTGCTCGAGGCTCTCGCCGAGCACCGGCTTGCGCTCGGCGGCGAGCAGTCGGGGCACATCATCTTCAGCGAGCACGCCACGACGGGCGACGGTATCCTCACCGGCCTGCAGCTCGCCGCCGAGATGGCCCGCACGGGCCGCACGCTCGCCGAGCTCGCCGACGTCATGACCGTCTTCCCGCAGGTGCTCATCAACGTGCGCGGCGTCGATCGCACGGCCCTCGACGGCCATGCCGTGGTCGCCGCCGCGGTCGCGGCCGAGGAGGCCGCGCTCGGCGACAGCGGGCGCGTGCTGCTGCGTGCCAGCGGCACCGAGCCGATGGTGCGCGTCATGGTCGAGGCCGCCGACCAGGCCACGGCCGAAGCCGTCGCCGCGCGGCTCGCCGACGTCGTGCGCGAGCAGCTCGCGGTCTGACGCGGGCCCGGCTCCGCATCCCGGTCAGCATGGCGCGGGGTGCGCTGATGTGGGATGCGCCGCCTCAGATCTTGCGCAGCAGCACCGTCTCGACCGTGTGGTCGCTGGCCTTGCGCAGCACGAGCGACGCGCGCGCCCGGGTGGGCAGGATGTTCTCGACCAGGTTGGGCTCGTTGATCTCGCGCCAGATCTCGCGGGCCTTGGCGACCGCCTCGTCGTGGGTGAGCGCCGCGTAGCGGTGGAAGTAGCTGCGCGGGTCGGTGAACGCGCCGCGCTGCAGGGCGAGGAAGCGCTCTTCGTACCACTGGGCGATGTCGCTCGTGCGCGCGTCGACGTAGATCGTGAAGTCGAACAGGTCGCTCACGGCGAGCGAGGTGCCGGGGGCGGGCGGCTGCAGCACGTTGAGGCCCTCGACGATGAGGATGTCGGGCCGCCGCACGATGATCTCGGCGTCGGGCACCCGGTCGTAGCTGAGGTGGCTGTAGACGGGCGCGCGCACCTCCTCCGCCCCGGCCTTGACCCGGGCGACGAAGCGCAGCAGGGCGCGGCGGTCGTACGACTCGGGGAAGCCCTTGCGGTGCAGGATGCCGCGGCGTCCGAGCTCGGCGGTTGGCAGCAGGAAGCCGTCGGTGGTGACGCGCTCGACCCGCGGGGTGTCGGGCCAGCGCGAGAGCAGCTCGCGCAGCAGGCGCGCGATGGTCGACTTGCCGACGGCGACCGAGCCGGCCACACCGATGACGAAGGGGGTGGGCGCGCTCGCCTCGCCGAGGAAGCTGCGGGTGGCCTGGTGCAGCCCCCGCGCGCCGACGGCGTAGAGGCTCAGCAGCCGGCTGAGGGGCACGTACACCTCGGCGACCTCGCGCTCATCGAGGGCGTCGCCGAGCCCGCGCAGCTGCACGAGCTCGGTCTCGGTGAGCGGACGCTCGGTGCTCGGCGCGAGCGCCGCCCAGCGCTGCCGGTCGATCTCGTCGAACGGACTCGTCTCGCGGGGGGCCTCGGTCATCGGCACCACAGTACCCCCGGGCCCGGCCGCCGATGTCGGAGGCCTAGAATGGTGGGTTATGTGCGGAATCGTGGGCTATGTCGGAACCCGGGGCAGCGTCGATGTTCTTCTCGGCGGCCTGAAGCGGCTGGAGTACCGGGGCTATGACTCGGCGGGGGTCGCGGTCATCGACGCCGACGGCCACCTCGGCACCCGCAAGCACGCCGGCAAGCTCGGCATCCTCACCGACGACCTCGCGGCGGCCCCCCTCGCCGACGGTCACACGGGCATCGGGCACACCCGGTGGGCGACGCACGGCGGCCCCACCGACGAGAACGCGCACCCGCACCTCGGCGACGACGGCAAGCTGGCGCTGATCCACAACGGCATCATCGAGAACTTCGCCGAGCTCAAGGGCGAGCTGCTCGCGAGCGGCCACACCTTCCACTCCGAGACCGACACCGAGGTCGCGGCGCTGCTCGTCGGCGACGCCTTCCGCGCCACGGGCGACCTCACCGCGGCCATGCTGCAGGTCGTCAACCGGCTCGAGGGCGCCTTCACGCTGCTCGCTGTGCACGCCGACCAGCCGGGCGTCGTCGTCGGCGCCCGCCGCAACTCGCCGCTCGTGATCGGGCTCGGCGAGGGCGAGAACTTCCTCGGCAGCGACGTCGCCGCGTTCGTTGAGTACACGCACCGCGCCATGGAGATTGGGCAGGACCAGCTCGTCACCATCCGCCCCGACAGCGTCGAGGTCGTCGACTTCGGCGGCGCGCCGGTCGCTCCGCCGACCTTCGAGGTCGACTGGGACGCCTCGGCGGCCGAGAAGGGCGGCTGGTCGAGCTTCATGGCGAAGGAGATCAGCGAGGAGCCCGAGGCCGTCGCGAAGACGATCCTGGGCCGGGTGACCGACGGCCTCGTCGATCTGCCGGAGGTCACGGCCCTCGGGCCCGAGGTGCTGCGAAGCATCGACCGCGTGCTCATCATCGCGTGCGGCACCGCCGCCTACGCGGGCATGGTCGGCAAGTACGCGATCGAGCAGTGGGCCCGCATCCCGGTCGATGTCGAACTGGCGCACGAGTTCCGCTACCGCGAGCCCGTGCTGTCGCCGAACACGCTCGTGGTCTCGATCAGCCAGTCGGGCGAGACGATGGACACCTTGATGGCGGTCAAGTACGCGCGCGAGCGCGGTGCCCGCACGCTGTCGATCTGCAACACGCAGGGTGCGACGATCCCGCGCGAGTCCGACGCGGTCGTCTACACGCACGCCGGCCCCGAGGTCGCCGTCGCCTCGACGAAGGCTTTCGTCGCCCAGATCACCGCGACCTATCTGCTCGGGCTGCAGCTCGGCCAGGTGCGCGGCGCCCTGACCGACGACGAGGCCCGGGGTCTCGTGGCCGAGCTGCAGGCGGTGCCCGAGAAGCTCGCGACCGTGCTGGGGGTCGGTGACCGCATCAAAGAGCTGGCGCACTGGATGGCCGACACCCGCTCGGTGCTCTTCCTCGGCCGCCACGTCGGCTACCCCGTCGCGCTCGAGGGGGCGCTGAAGCTCAAGGAGCTCGCGTACATCCACGCCGAGGGCTTCGCCGCGGGCGAGCTCAAGCACGGCCCGATCGCGCTCATCGAGCCGGGTCAGGTGGTCTTCGTGCTCGTGCCGAGCCCGCGCGACCCGCGGTCGCTGCACAGCAAGGTCGTGTCGAACATCCAGGAGATCCGGGCCCGCGGGGCGCGCGTCATCGCGATCGCCGAGGAGGGCGATGTCGCGGTGCTGCCGCACGCCGACGAGGTCATCCGCATCCCGCTCGCCTCGCCGTTCTTCGAGCCCCTGCTCGCGGTGGTGCCCCTGCACTACTTCGGCATGGAGCTCGCCTCGGCGAAGGGCCTCGACGTCGACCAGCCGCGCAACCTGGCGAAGTCGGTCACGGTCGAGTAGCCGGGCGACAGGCAGCCGGGCGGCGGCGCGCATGAGCGGCATCGTGGGCATCGGGGTCGATGTCGTCGATCTGGCCCGCTTCGAGCGGGCGCTCGATCGCACCCCGCGCCTGCGCGAGCGCCTGTTCACCGCCGAGGAGCGCGTGCTGCCGCTGCGGTCGCTCGCCGGGCGGTTCGCGGCGAAGGAGGCGGTGCTCAAGGCGCTCGGAGCCACCGACGGCATCGGCTGGCACGACATGCGGGTGACCTCCGACGGCGAGGGCAATCCCGACCTCGTGCTCGCGGGTCGGGCAGCCGCGATCGCCGCCGAGCGCGGCATCGCTCGGCTGCACCTGTCGATGTCGCACGACGCCGGTGTCGCGATCGCGTTCGTGGTGGCCGAGTCATGACCGCGGTTCTGCGGGAGGCCCGCATCGATGCGGCAGCGATCGGTGCGAACGCGGCGCTGCTGCGGCAGCGCATCCCGACCCCGCACGCGATGGCGATCGTCAAGGCCGACGGGTACGGGCACGGCGCGGTGACCGCCGCGCGGGCGGCGCTCGAGGGCGGGGCCGACCACCTCGGCGTCGCCGACCTCGACGAGGCGTTCGAGCTGCGCGCTGCGGGCATCGATGCCCCGGTGCTCGCCTGGCTGCTCGACCCCGCGTTCGACGCGGCGGCCGCGGCCGCGGCGGGCATCACGCTCGGCATCAGCGCGCGGCACCACCTCGCGCGCGCGGCGGCGAGCGGGCACCGGGTCGCCGTGCACGTCAAGGTCGACACCGGGCTCTCGCGAAACGGCGTCGCCGAGGGCGAGTGGGGGCCGTTCGTCGACGAGCTCGCGGCGGCGCAGTGCGCGGGCGGCATCGAGCTGCACGGCGTGTTCAGCCACCTCTCGAACACCTCGCCCGACGATGATCGGGCGCAGCTCGTCGCCTTCGAGCGGTTTCTGGATGCGGTGCGCAGCGTCGGCCTCGATCCGGGCATCCGGCACATCGCGGCGTCGGCCGCGGCGCTCGACCACCCCGCCGCCCACTACGACATGGTGCGCAGCGGCATCGCGCTGTACGGCATCGCCCCCGAGCGCCATCTGCGCGGGGTCCTGGCCCTGCGCCCGGCCATGCGGCTGAGCGCGCAGGTCGTCGGGGTGAAGCGCGTGCCCGCGGGTGCGGGCGTCTCGTATGGATTCCTGCACCGCACCACGACGCCCACCACCCTCGCGCTCGTGCCGCTCGGCTATGCCGATGGGGTGCCGCGCGCCGCGGTCGACGCGCCCGTCGTCATCGGCGGCCGCCGGCACCGCGTCGTCGGGCGCATCGCGATGGACCAGTTCGTCGTCGACGTCGGCGATGCGCCGGTCGCGGTGGGCGACGAGGCGGTGCTGTGGGGCGACCCGACGGCGGGGGAGCCGGGAGTCGACGAGTGGGCCGACGCTGCCGGCACGATCGCCTACGAGCTCGTCACGCGACTGGGCCGGCGCGTGCACCGGACGACACGGGCGGCACCGTGACGATCGCGCTGCGGATCGGTGATCCGGAGGCGATGGCCGGGCTCGGCGCGACGATCGCCATGCAGCTGCGGGCGGGGGACGTCGTGCTGCTGACCGGCGAGCTCGGCGCGGGCAAGACGACCCTGACCCGCGGTCTCGGTGCGGCGCTCGGCGTGCGCGGCACGGTCACGAGCCCGACCTTCGTGCTCGCACGCACCCACCCCCGCCCGGGCGGCGCGCCCCTCGTGCACGTCGATGCCTACCGGCTGCGCGACGCGGCCGAGCTCGACGACCTCGACATCGACTTCGCGGGATCGATCGTCGTCATCGAGTGGGGGGCGGGCCTCATCGAGCACCTCGTCGACGCGTGGCTCGCCGTCACGATCGAGCGCCCCACCGGGGCGGGCGAGGGCTCGGCGTCCGGAACGGCGCAGAACCCCGACGCCCTCGGCACCCCCGACGCGGGCCCCGACGCGAGCGCCGACGACGACCCCGACGACGCCCCGGTCGAGCCGCGCCGCGTCACGATCGCCGGCGTGGGCGAGCGCTGGGCCGACCTAGGCTGGCTGCATGCTGCTGGCGATTGACACCTCGGCGGGAACCGCCGTCGCGCTCGTCGCCGACGACGGCCGGGTGCTCGCCGAGCGCTCGACCGCCGACACCCGCCGGCATGCCGAGGTCATCGGCCCGTTCCTGGCCGAGGTGCTGCACGAGGCCGGGGTCGCCGCGCCCGCGCTGAACGGCGTCGTCACGGGCATCGGCCCGGGGCCGTTCACGGGGCTGCGGGTCGGCATCGCGGCCGCGCGGGCGGTCGCGCTCGCGGCGGGCATCCCGCTGCTGCCCGTGCCCAGCCACGACGCCGTCGCGCTGCGCCTCGTCGAGGGCGGGGTCGCCGCCGGTCGCTTCGCCGTGGTCACGGATGCCCGCCGCCGCGAGGCCGCCATCACCGTCTACGCGGCCGCCCTGCCCCTGCCGACCGTGCTCGAGCCCGCGCACCTCGTCCCGCGCGCGGGGTGGATGCCGCCCGAGGGCGTCGTCGCGCACGAGGCGCACGAGATCCCCGCCGCTCCGCTCGCGCATGCCGCCCTCGCGCGGCTCGCTGCCGGGCTGCCCTTCCCCGACCCGCAGCCGCTCTACCTGCGCGCGCCCGACGTGACGCTCTCGACGCCGAAGCGGGTGACCGGGTGACCGCCGAGGGTGCGCGGCCCCCCGCCGTGCTGCGCGACGCGACGCCCGACGACCTCGCGGCGATCATGACGCTCGAGCATCGGCTCTTCCCCGGCGACGCCTGGAGCCCCGCGATGATGGCCGCCGAGCTCGCCGCCCCGCACACCCGCTACCTCGTCGCGGAGGCGGCGGGCGACGTCGTCGGCTACGCGGGGCTCAGCGTGCTGCCCGGCTCGCCCCAGGCCGACATCCAGACGATCGGGGTCGACGCGCCGTACCGGCGGCTCGGGGTGGGAACGGCTCTGCTCACCGCCCTGCTCGACGAGGCCGAGCGGCGCGGGGCGACCGAGGTGCTGCTCGAGGTGCGCGCCGACAACCCCTCGGCGCAGGCGCTCTACGCGCGCCACGGGTTCACCGCGATCGCTGTGCGCCCGCGCTACTACCAGCCCGACGACGTCGACGCGATCGTCATGCGGCGGGAGGGGCCGGCATGAACCGCGAGAACCCCCTGGTGCTCGGCATCGAGTCGAGCTGCGACGAGACGGGCATCGGCATCGTGCGCGGCACGACCCTGCTCGCCAACGTCATCGCGTCGTCGATGGAGGAGCATGCCCGCTACGGCGGCGTCGTTCCCGAGGTGGCGGCGCGCGCCCACCTCGAGGCGCTCGAGCCGGCCCTGCGCGAGGCGCTCGCAACGGCGGGCGTCGCGCTCGACGAGCTCGACGCGGTCGCGGTGACGAGCGGGCCCGGGCTCTCGGGCGCGCTCATGGTCGGGGTGGGGGCCGCGAAGGCGCTCGCCGTCGCGCTCGAGAAGCCCTTCTACGCCGTCAACCACCTCGTCGGGCACGTCGGCGCCGATGTGCTGCGCACCGAGGGCGAGCCCGCCATCGAGCTGCCCACGATCGCGCTGCTGGTCTCGGGCGGCCACACCTCGCTGCTGCACGTGCGCGACCTCACGAGCGACGTCGAGCTGCTCGGCGAGACGATCGACGACGCCGCGGGCGAGGCCTTCGACAAGGTCGCGCGCCTGCTCGGGCTGCCGTATCCCGGCGGCCCGCACATCGACCGCGTCGCGGCCGAGGGCGACCCGACCGCCGTGCGGTTTCCGCGCGGCCTCACCCTGCCCAAAGATCTCGAGCACCACCGCTACGACTTCTCGTTCTCGGGGCTCAAGACGGCCGTGGCGCGGCATGTCGAGAAGCTGCGGGATGCGGGGCTCGAGGTGCCCGTCGCCGACATCGCCGCCTCGTTCCGCGAGGCCGTCGCCGACGTGCTCACGGCCAAGGCGATCGCGGCCTGCCTCGACCGGGGTGTGCCGCGCCTGCTGCTCGGAGGGGGCGTCGCCGCGAACGCGCGGGTGCGGGCGCTCGCCGCAGAGCGCGCCGCCGCCGCGGGGGTCGAGCTGCGCATCCCGCCGCTGTCGCTGTGCACCGACAACGGCGCCATGATCGCGGCGCTCGCCGCGCAGCTCATCATGGCCGGTCACGCGCCGTCGGCGCTCGATGTGAGCGCCGACTCGACGCTGCCGGTCACCGTGGTGCAGGCCTGACGCGCCCGCGCGCATCGTTGACACTGCCCGGGCCCGCTGACAGCATGGGGCGGGCCCGACCGGGCCGCCACCGCTCGACTTCCTCAGGAGATCCCGATGTCTGACGTCACCCCGCCGCCCGCTGCGGCTCCCTACGCCGCCGCCCCGACCGGCCCGAAGACCAACACGCTCGCGATCGTCTCGCTCGTGCTGGCGTTCTTCATCTCGCTCGGCGCCGTGATCTGCGGCCACATCGCCCTCAGCCAGATCAAGAAGACGGGTGAGAACGGCCGCGGGCTCGCGATCGCCGGTCTGATCCTCGGCTACCTCGGCCTCGTCGCCGGCCTGATCGGCACGATCATCTGGATCAGCTTCTTCGCCATCGCGGCGAGCAGCGGCGGCTTCTCGTACTAGCCCGCTGATCGGATTCGAGGCTCGCGCCGGGGTGAACCCCCGGCGCGAGCCTCTATCATGTGGCCTGCGACTCGCCCACCCGACCCGATCCGAACGGTATGCCCATGACCGAGACCTCGACCCCGACTACCAACCGCCTCGCTCCCGTGGCCCTCATCCTCGCGGTGCTCGTGCCGATCGCCGGAGCGATCCTCGGCCACATCACGCTGCGCCAGGTCGCGCAGACGAACGAGGGCGGCCGCGGGCTCGCGCTCGCCGCGATCATCATCGGCTGGATCGGAACGGTCGGCTGGTTCGTCTTCTGGGGCATCTTCCTGACCACCCTGCGGGCGCTCGGCGCCTGACCCCGACCACCACCGAGAAGAGAGAGTTCCATGGCTGAGCCGACCCTGCCCCCGCCGCCCCCGCCCGCCCCCGGCCAGGGTGCCGCCGATGCGCCGATCGCGCCCGCCGCGAAGAAGCCCGCGGCGGCGAAGACCCCGGCCGCGAAGCCTGCGGCGGCGAAGACCCCGGCCGCGAAGCCTGCGGCGGCGAAGCCTGCGGCAGCGAAGACCACGACGGCGAAGACCGCCGCCGCGAAGACCGCCGCGACCACGCCCGCCGCCGCGACCGCGGCTGCCGCGGCCGCTCCGGCCCCGGTCGAGGCCGCTCCGGTCGAGCGTCCGAACCCCTACGCCCCCGCGCCCGCGGCCCCGGCCGCGGCATCGGCCGCATCGGCCGCCCCGGCCGCCGCGGTCCCTCCGGCGGCGCCCGGCACGGTCGCCTACAGCAGCCTGCCGACCGGGCCGTCGTCGACCCTGAGCGTGCTCGGGCTCGTGTTCGGCATCCTCGGCCTTGTGCTGTCGTTCTTCGCGTTCGGCCTGCTGCCGGCGATCGCGGGCGTCATCCTCGGCCATCTCGGGCTCAAGCGCGAGCCCCACGCGCGCGGCATGGCGATCGCCGGTCTCGTGACGGGCTACGTCGGCATCGCGATCTCGGTGCTGTGGGGCATCCTCTTCCTCGGCCTCGCCCTGCTGCCGTTCCTGTTCATCGGCACGATGGGCGGCTTCGGTCCCGGTGACTTCGGCCCGATGGGCGGGTTCAACCTCTAGCGGCTCCGCGCAGAACGGGAGTCCGCGCCGCGAACGCCGGGCGCGCCCTCAGTCGGCGCGCTCGGCGAGCAGGGCCACCCGGTCGCCCGCGATGCGGGTGAGGATCAGCACAGCCGACCCGTCTCCGCGCAGGCCGAGCTTGGGCCGCAGCCGCGCCGGGTCGATGTCGACGCCGCGCTTCTTGATCTCGAGCGCGCCGATGCCGCGGTCGGCGAGCGCTCGCTTGAGGCGCCCGACATCGATCGGCAGCCGCTCGAGCACACGGAAGCCGCGCGCGAACGGCGTGGGGCTGGCCGTGTCGGCGGTCAAGTACGCGATCGTCGGGTCGAGCATCCGCCCCCCGATGCTGCGTGCGAGGTCGCCGATGAGCCGCGCGCGGATCACGGCGCCGTCGGGCTCGTAGACGTAGTCGCCGAGGGGGCCCGCGTCGACATCGGGGCTGTCGGATGCGCTGCGCAGCTCTGCCGGCGGGCCGTCGCCGCGCAGCACGAGCGCCGAGCGCCCCACGCCGGGCCGCGCGAGGGCGCCGCTCCACAGCACGAGCTCGACGACGTCGCCGTCGACCGAGACCCACTGGGCTTCGAGGCCCTCGGGCAGCAGCGCGCGGTCCATGCCCGGTGCGAGCTTGATCCCCGTCGGCCGGCGCTCGGCGATCGCGAGCGCCTCGGTCAGGGTGGGCGACCAGTCGTCGGGGGAGGAGAGGCGGGTGGCGCCCGTGCGTCGCGCGGGGTCGAGCCAGACCCCGTCGACGTCGTCGAGCGGCTGAGCGAGGGCGTCGCCGTGCACGACGCGCGCGGTGGGGAAGGGTGCGAGGTTGTAGGTCGCGATGGCGGCGGTGACCTCGTCGCGCTCGAGGGCGAGCACCGCGAGGTCGAGGGAGGCGAGGGCCAGCGCATCCCCGCCGATGCCGCACCCCAGGTCGGCGACCCGCCCCAGGCCCGCCGCGGCGAAGCGGCCCGCGTGCTGCGCGGCGACCGGCAGGCGGCTCGCCTGCTCGAGCCCCTCGGCCGTGAACAGCATGCGCGCGGCGAACAGGCCGAACTTCTCGGCGGCCTTGCGCCGCAGCCGGTACTGGGTGAGCACGGCGGCGACGCGGGCCGGCGGATGCCCCTGCCGGCGCAGCCCCGACACCAGTGCCACGGCATCGGCGGTCGAGGTGCTCGGCGGCAGGCTGTCGAGCAGGGCGAGCGCCTCGGGCGTCAGCAGCTCGCGCAGCTCGGCGGAATCCATGGCTCGATCCTGCCACCCGCTCGCCCGCGGCGAGCGCTGGCACTCGGATTGCGAGAGTGCTAATCGCTTCGGTACAGTTGACCTGGCACTCGCAGGTCGAGTGTGCCAACCCCTCATCGTCGTCAGAAAGAAGAGGTCAACCGTGTCGGTCAGCATCAAGCCGCTCGAGGATCGCATCGTCATCAAGCAGGTCGAGGCCGAGCAGACCACTGCTTCGGGTCTGGTCATCCCCGACACCGCCAAGGAGAAGCCGCAGGAGGGCGAGGTCGTCGCCGTCGGCCCCGGCCGCATCGACGACAACGGCAACCGCGTTCCGCTCGACGTCGCGGTGGGCGACCGCGTGCTGTACTCGAAGTACGGCGGCACCGAGGTCAAGTACAGCGGCGAGGAGTTCCTCGTGCTGTCGGCCCGCGATGTTCTGGCGGTCGTCGTCCGCTAACGACGCCCCTCGCCCGAGCGCTGCGCGCTCGGCCGAAGCCCACGAGACCCCCGGCGCGCCTCCGCGCGACCGGGGGTTCGTGCTGTCCGGAGGCTCCGTGCGCGGGGCTACAGTGAGCCTGTGCCTGAGAACCGCCTGTCGTCCTCCGGGCTCGCCCTCGCGATCGGCGCCTACGGGCTGTGGGGCTTCCTCCCCGCCTACTTCCTGCTGCTCGCGCCCAGCGGCCCCATCGAGATCGTCGCCTGGCGCATCACCCTCTCGCTCGTGTTCTGCCTGCTGCTGCTCGCCGCGACGCGGGCGTTCGCACCCTTCGCCGCGCTGCTGCGCGACCGGCGCATCATGGGGCTGAGCCTCCTGGCCGGCATCCTCATCGCCATCAACTGGATCGTGTACGTCTACGGCTCGACGAGCGGCTTCGTCGTCGAGGCCGCCCTCGGCTACTTCATCAACCCGATCGTCTCGATCGGCCTCGGGGTGATCTTCCTGCGCGAGCGCCTGCGGCCGGGTCAGTGGGCGGCGGTCGGCATCAGCGTCATCGCGGTGCTCGTGCTCGCCATCGGGTACGGCCAGCCGCCCTGGATCGCCCTCACCCTGGCCTTCTCGTTCGGCTTCTACGGCTTCATCAAGAACCGCATGGGCGGCCGCGTCTCCGCCGTCGCGGGGCTCACCCTCGAGACGGCGTGGCTCGTGCCGGTGGCGATCGTCGCCCTCGTCGCGGTCGAGCTCGGCGGCGGCATCACGATGGGGCGCGCCGGGCTCGGGCACGCCGCGCTGCTCGCCCTCGCGGGCGTCGTCACCGCGGTGCCGCTGCTACTCTTCGCCGCGGCCAGCCGACGCCTGCCGCTCAGCGTCATGGGATTCATCCAGTACCTCGCGCCGCTCATGCAGCTCGCGTTCGGCGTGCTCGTGCTGCTCGAGCCCATGCCTCTCGAGCGCTGGATCGGCTTCGCGCTCGTCTGGGTCGCCCTCGTCGTGCTGACCGTCGAGGCCGTCGTGCATCGGCGCCGTGCCGGGCGCGAGCGCCGCGCCCAGCCCGCCGAGAGCGCGGCGGAGCCGACCGGGCCGATCCCGACCGTCTAGGAACCGAGGTCGCGCAGGGCGCCATCCAGCTCGGTGACGAACCGCTCGGCGTCGGCGCGCGAGAACGGCAGCGGCGGGCGGATCTTGAGCGCCGCGTTGTCGCGCCCCGAGGCGCTGATCAGGATGCGCCGCTCGCGCAGCCCGCTCACCAGGGCCACGGCGGCCTCCGTGTCGGGCAGCCCCGTCGCCGGGTCGACCACGTCGACGCCGAGGTATAGGCCCGCACCGCGCGCCCCGCGCAGCCGCGCGTGCCGCGCCTGCAGCTCGCCGAGCATGGCGAGCAGCTCGGCCCCGACGGCGGCGGCGTTCTCGGGCAGCCGCTCGTCGTGCAGCACCTCCCACGTCGCGCGCGCCGCCGCGACCGACACGGGCGTGCCCGCGAAGGTGTTGAAGTACCGCACGCTCGCGCCGAACTCGGCCATGAGCGGCCGTCGGGCGACGAGCCCCGCCACGGGGTGGCCGTTGGCCATCGGCTTGCCGATCGTGACCAGGTCGGGGTCGAGCCCGTGCCGGAGGAATCCCCAGAGCCCCGGGTCATCGACGGTCGCGCCGAGGCGCCCGAAGCCCGGCTGCACCTCGTCGGCGATCACGAGCCCGCCCGCGGCGCGCACCGCGGCGGCCACCGCGGCGAGGGCAGCGCGGGTGGCCGGCGAGGGCGCGATGAAGCCGTCGCTCGCGAAGGCCGTGTCGACGATGAGCGCCGCGACGCCGTGGCCGGCGGCCTGCAGCTCGGCGATCGCGCGCTCCGCATCCGCCACCATCGCGGTGCCGTCGCCGAGCGGAGGGCGCACCGTTCGCACCCACGCGGCGAGCGAGTCGTCGCCGCCGAGCGAGGGCGAGATCGCGGCGATCGCGGTGGTCACCCCGTGGTAGGCGTTCTCGGTCACGATGACGCCGCGCGCACCCGTCGCGTGCGTCGCCACCCGCAGGGCGAGATCGTTGGCCTCCGAGCCCGTGCACACCAGGGTGAGCGTGTCGAGCGCGGGCGGGAACGCCCCGATCAGCCGCTCGGCGTAGTCGATGAGGCTCTCGTCGAGGTAGCGGGTGTGAGTGTTGAGCCGCGCCGCCTGCTCGGCGATCGCCGCCGCCACCCGCGGGTGGGCGTGGCCGACGGCCGGCACGTTGTTGTAGACGTCGAGAAACTCCTCGCCGTCGCGCGTGTAGAGCTTGGTGCCGCTGCCGCGCACGAACTCGACCGGGTGCGCGTAGAACAGCCGGTACCCGGGCGAGAGCACGGCCTCGCGGCGGTCGATGAGGGATCGCGTGCGGTCGTCGAGCGCCGGGCGGTGCTCGGGGCGGAAGTACGTGGCGGGGCCGATCACGGGGTGCCTCCGATGCGGGTCGGGATGCTCGCGCCGAGCTCGCCCAGGTCGCGGGCGATGGCGCTCAGGTTGCGGCTCGCGTACTGCGCGGCCGCCGGGTTCGCCGCCGCGATGCTCGAGTTGAGGATGGCCCGCTGGGCGACCCGCAGCAGCACCAGGAGCGGCAGCAGGGCGTGCTCGGCCTCGTCGAGCGGCTCGACGCTCTCGTACCCGGCCACGTAGGCGCGCGCCGCCTGCCATGGCGGGCCGGCCTCGCCCACGCGGCCGCGCGCGTACGAGGCCGCCACGGCCAGGTCGGCCGCGCGCGGCGTGCGGGTCATGTCGCCGAAGTCGAGCACGCCGGTCACCGTCAGCGGGGCGCCGGCCGGCCCGGGGTGCACGAGCACGTTGTCGCCGTGCAGGTCGTTGTGGGCGAGCCGCGCGGGCAGAGCGCGGGCGAGCGGCAGCACCGCATCCCGCGCCATCGCGACGACCTCGGCGGCGGCGTCGCGCAGGCCCGTGTCGGCCACCGCGTCGAGCAGGGCGGCGTAGGCGTCGAGGGCGAGCAGGTTCCAGGGCGTCGGCGCGCCCTGCAGCGGCGGGTCGGCCGCGTCGCCGATCGCGGCGATCGCCCGGGCGAGCCGTGCGTGCAGCGCGCCGATGGCCCGCAGGTCGTCGAGCGTGCGCGGGGCCGAGCCGAGGGTCTCGCCCTCGAGGTGGCTGAGCACGCGCAGCCCGCGCGGCCCGTCCTCCGTCTCGACCATGACGAGCAGCGCGCCGTCGAGGGCGGGCAGCACGCGCGGCGTCGGCAGGTCGGCGTGCTCGCGCTCGAGCCCCGCGAGCACGGCCACCTGATCGGCCAGCACGCGCGGGTCGTCGAGCGGGTGCGCGAGCTTGGCCACGACCACGCCGGGCCCGCCCGTCGTGCGCACCCGGAACGTGTCGTCGCGCTCGGTCGCCAGGCGCTCGATCGACGCCACCGCGAGGCCGTGCGTCGCGCGCAGCAGCGCCGCGGCGCGGTCGGGGCCGACCGCCGTGAAGGGGGCGACCAGGTGCGAGGGCGACGGCGCGGGCACCCCTCCAGCCTATGGGCGAGCGGATACAGTTCCGGAAGAGCCCGATCGTCGGAAGGAGCCCGCCGTGCTGATCGCCGCCGCACCGCGCGCGCCCCTCGGCCGGGGGCCGGCCCGCCTCGCTCGGCCGCGGTCGCTCGCGGCGCTCGCCCTCGTGCTCGCCGCTGCGACGGTGCTGGCCGGATGCGCTGCCCCGCGCCCGCTGCCCACGCCCACCCCGACCCCGACCGAGACGGTCGGCCCCACCGGCGACGGCGTGCTGCGGGTCGGCACGCTCTTCCCGATGAACGGCGATGTCGCCTTCATCGGGCCCGGGCTCGTCGCGGGCGTCGAGCTGGCGGTGCGCGACGTGAACGCCGCGGGCGGCGTGCTCGGGCAGCCCGTCGAGGTGCTGCACCGCAACTCGGGCGCCGCGACCGAGCAGCGGCTCGAGGCGGCCTTCGCCGACCTCGTCGAGCGCGGCGTCGACGTCGTCATCGGCCCCGCGACCTCCGCGCTCGCCGAGCGCCTCGTGCCGCTCGCCGCCGAGGCCGGCGTCACGGTCATCTCGCCCGCCGCGACCTACCCGACCGTGCGCGCGGCCACGCCGCCCGGCGTCTTCTTCCGCACCATCCCGGCCTACGACCGCCAGGGGGCCGCGATCGTCGAGGCCGTCGCGGCCGACGGCGCGCAGTCCGTCGCGCTCATCACCACCGGCGACGCGCTCGGCTTCTCGGTCGAGCTCGCCGTGCGCGCGGCACTCGACCAGGCCGGGCTGCGGCTCACCGCGATCGAGCAGCTGGATGCCGCCACGAACCCGGCACGGCTCGCGTTCAGCGTCGCGGGCGGCGAGCCCGATGCGATCATCCTGGCCACCGGGGCGGCGCTCGCCGACCAGAACGCGCGCGTGCTCGCGGCGCTCATCGAACGGGGCGTCGAGCCGAGCGCGCTCTGGCTGACCGCGCAGAACCTCGCCGACTACTCGGCGGCGCTCGGCGCGGGGGCGCTCGAGGGCGCCAACGGCGTGCTCGAGGGCGCCGTGGTGAGCGACGAGCTGCTCGCCCGGCTGCGGCTCTCCGACCCCGCGCTGCGCACGGCCCGCTTCGCCCCCGAGGCCTACGACGCGCTCGTGCTCGCCGCGCTCGCCGCGACCATCGCCGGCGATGACGGCGGGCCCTCGATCGCTCGCGCGCTGGCCGACGCCGCCGGGCTGGGCATCCCGTGCGCGAGCTACGGGGAGTGCCTCGCCGTGCTCGAGACCGAGCCCGCGATCGACTACGAGGGCCTCTCCGGGCCGCTCACCCTCGACGAGGCGGGGGATGTCGTCGACGGCACCCTCGGGCTCTACCGCTACACCGCCGACAACCGCGCCGAGCGGGTCGGCGAGGTGACTCTCGGGCGGCAGTGACCCGATCGCGAAAGCGACGAAAACCCTCGTCGGTGCGCGCTCCCGCGTCACGAATCCGTCGTTCCGCGCCCCTGGCGAGAACGTTTCGCGGTGTTACAGGGCTGTAACCCGAATGTGTTGTGAACGGGTACTGAACACCGTACGGTGACTAGACGGGCACTGTCGTGCCCGCATCCTGAACACCAATGAACCCAAGGAGCAACATGGGCGTTTTCACTTCCGGCTCGGGCCGTCGCTCTCGCTCTCTTCAGTCGGTCCTCGGCGGCATTGCCGTCGTGGGTGCCAGCGCGCTCGTTCTGAGCGGCTGCGCGCCGGCTGCTGAGGAGCCTGCCGCCCCGGCTGAAGACCTCACCCTCAAGATCGGCACCATCCTCCCGCAGAGTGGTGCCCTGGCCTTCCTCGGCCCGCCCGAGGAGGCGGGTGTTGCTCTTGCTGTGCAGGAGGTCAACGAGGCCGACCTCGGCATCACGGTCGAGGCGATCTACCGCGACTCGGGCGACACCACCACCGACACCGCCACCGTCTCGGTGACCGACCTGCTCTCGCAGGACGTCACCGCGATCGTCGGCGCCGCGTCGTCGGGTGTGTCGTTCACGGTCATCGACCAGATCGTCGGCGCGGGCGTCGTGCAGTTCTCGCCCGCCAACACCTCGCCCGACTTCACCAACTACGACGACAACGGCCTCTACTGGCGCAACGCTCCGAGCGACCTGCTCCAGGGCGAGGTGCTCGGCAACCTGATCGCCGAGGAGGGCGCTGCCACGCTCGGCATGCTCGTCCTGAACGACGCCTACGGCACCGGCCTCGCCGGCGCCCTGCGCGCCACGTTCGAGGCGGCCGGTGGCGAGGTCGTCGCCGAGGAGCTGTTCAACGAGGGTGACACGAGCTTCGACGCTCAGGTCTCCGCGCTGACCGCTGCTGCTCCCGACGCGATCGCCGTCATCACCTTCGACCAGGCCAAGGTCGTCGTGCCGGCGCTCGTCGGTGCGGGCTACCCCGGAAGCCAGCTGTACTTCGTCGACGGCAACCTCGCCGACTACAGCGCCGACTTCGAGCCGGGCCTGATCGAGGGCGCCAAGGGCACCCTCCCGGGTCTCGACATCTCGAGCCTCGGCAACTTCCAGGACCGCCTGCTCGAGGTCGACCCCGAGCTGACCGAGTTCAGCTACGCGGCCGAGTCGTACGACGCCGTCATCCTGCTCGCGCTCGCCGCTCTCGCGGCCGGCTCGACCGAGGGTGTCGACATGGCCTCGAAGCTCCAGGAGGTCTCGGGCGGCTCCGGCGACGGTGAGAAGTGCACCGACTTCGCGTCGTGCGCGCAGATCATCGCCGACGGCGGTGTGATCGACTACGACGGCGCCTCCGGCCCGATCACGTTCGACGAGAACGGTGACCCGACCGAGGCCACGATCGGTATCTTCGAGTACCAGGCCGACAACACCTTCGTGCGCATCAACTAAGTCGCACGAGCGGTAACGCGGAGGGGCCCCGGCATCAGCCGGGGCCCCTTCCGTTTGCCCCCCTGCACCCGCCGCTCGGAGCAGCGACGGAGACAGCAGGGTTCCCCACTGCGACGGCCCGATGGTCGGCCGTTCCACAGCCCGTCTCCGTCGTTCGTCCGAGCGCGGAGGGGCCGCGCCGCACATGACGAGGGCCCCGCCGAGCCGGATGGCTCTGCGGGGCCCTGTGCGGCCGTCTGGCGGGCTACTCCTGGCCGAGGGTGCCCAGGTACAGGCCGATGACCTTCGGGTCGTTCAGCAGCTCGCGGCCCGTGCCGGTGTAGGCGTCGGTTCCCTGGTCGAGCACGTAGCCGCGGTCGCAGATCTGCAGGCAGCGGCGGGCGTTCTGCTCGACCATGATCGTCGTCACGCCGGCCTTGTTGATCTCCTTGACGCGCAGGAACGCCTCGTCTTGCCGCACGGGCGACAGACCGGCGCTCGGCTCGTCGAGCAGGATGACCTCGGGGCTCATCATGAGCGCGCGGCTCATGGCGACCATCTGCCGCTCACCGCCCGAGAGCGAGCCCGCGCGCTGGTTCAGGCGCTTGCCGAGCTCGGGGAAGATCGACACGACGAACGCCAAGCGGTGGTCGAGCTCCTTGGGCTTCTGGAAGAGGCCCATCTCCAGGTTCTCCTGGATGGTCAGCGTCGGGAAGACGTTGTTCGTCTGCGGCACGAAGCCGACGCCCTTCGCCACGAGCTTGTTCGCCTTGAGGTTCGTGATGTCATCGCCGTAGAGCGAGATCGAGCCCTCGCGCACCTTCACGAGACCGAAGATGGCCTTGAGCAGCGTCGACTTGCCGGCACCGTTCGGGCCGATGATGCCGATCAGCTCGCCCTCGTGGGCCGTGAGCGAGCATCCGTTCAGGATGTTGATGCCCGGCAGGTAGCCCGCCGTGACGTTGTCGACGTGGACGACGACCTTGCCGGTCTCGGTCACGGTCTCAGCGCTTGTCGTCGTCGGCGTCGTCATCTGCCAGCTCCTTGATCGCGTTCATGACCCCGGTGTCGAGGTTGCCCAGGTCTTCATCGTGGTGCGAGCCCAGGTAGGCGTCGATCACGGCCGGGTTGGCCATGACCTCGTGCGGGTCGCCCTCGGCGACCACGCGACCCTCGGCCATCACGACCACCCAGTCGGCGATGTGGCGCACCATGTGCATGTCGTGCTCGACGAAGAGCACCGTCATGCCCTGGGTCTTCAGGTCGAGGATGTGGTCGAGCAGCGACTGCGTGAGCGCGGGGTTCACGCCGGCCATCGGCTCGTCGAGCATCACCAGGCTCGGCTCGCTCATGAGCGCGCGCGCCATCTCGAGCAGCTTGCGCTGACCGCCGGAGAGGCTCGCGGCGTAGTCGTCCTTCTTAGCGTCGAGCTTGAAGCGCGTGAGCAGCTCGATCGCGCGCTCCTCGATCTGCTTCTCCTGCTTGCTCCAGAACCACGGGAAGAGGGCGCGTGCGAGGCTCTCGCCGCTCTGCCCCTTCGCCCCGAGCTTCATGTTGTCGAGCACGGTGAGCAGGCCGAGCGCCTTCGTCAGCTGGAACGTGCGCACCTGGCCCTTGCGGGCCACCTTGAAGGCGGGGATGCCCGAGATGCCCTGGCCGTCGAACGTCCACTCGCCCGTGTCGGGCTTGTCGAAGCCCGTCAGCAGGTTGAAGAGCGTCGTCTTGCCGGCGCCGTTGGGGCCGATGAGCGCCGTGATGGCGCCGCGGGGAATCTCGAGGTGCTCCACCTGCACGGCCGTGAGGCCGCCGAAGGTGCGGGTGATGTTGTCGGCCACGATGATCGGGTCGACCTTCTTGACCCCGGGGGCCGGCTCGCCGATGTGCAGGCCGGTCGACTTGATGGGGGCGCCCTGGGCGCCGGCGCTACTTGACAAAGGCCAGCTCCTTCTTGTTGCCGAAGATTCCCTGAGGTCGATAGATCACGATCAGCATGATCGCGATGCCGACGAGGATGAAGCGCAGCTGACCGGCCTGCACGTTCGACAGGAACGGCAGCCAGCCCACCTCGACCGCCCGGGCGACGAAGCCCGAGAAGAACGACAGCAGCACCCAGAAGATGACCGAGCCGATGATCGGGCCGAACACCGTCGCGGCGCCGCCGAGCAGCAGGATCGCGTAGATGAAGAACGTCAGCGAGGTCTGGTAGTTCGAGGGCACGACCGCGCGGGGGAGGATGAAGATCATGCCGGCGAGGGCGCCGAACACGCCGCCGAGGATCAGCGACTGCATCTTGTAGAAGTACACGTTCTTGCCGAGCGCGCGCACCGCATCCTCATCCTCGCGGATGCCCTTGATGACGCGGCCCCACGGGCTCTTGAAGAGACGCCAGGTGACGAAGGCCGCGATCGCAACGAGGCTCCACCCGAAGATGCGCACCCACCAGTCGTACTCGTTGTAGACCCACGGGCCGAAGCCGTAGGTGCCCGGCGGGATGGGGTTGAGGGCCTCGAAGCCGCCCTTGTACCCCTGCAGACCGTTCGCCGAGCCGGTGACCGGCTCGAACGTGTTGGTCGTGAACAGCAGACGCACGATCTCGGCCGCCGCGATCGTCACGATGGCGAGATAGTCGGCCCGCAGCCGCAGGGTCGGGATGCCCAGGATGAGCGCGAAGACGATCGAGGCCACGACGCCCGTGAGCATCGCCGCCCAGACGGGCCACTCGAACGTCAGCGTCGCGATGGCGAAGCCGTAGGCCCCGAGCATCATGAAGCCCGCCTGCCCGAAGTTCAGCAGGCCCGTGAAGCCGAAGTGGATGGCCAGGCCGAGCGCGGCGAGGGCGTAGGCGGCCGTCGTCGGGGAGATGATCTCCTGCGCGGCGTTGGAGAGGAGGAGGATCCAGTCGATCATGGTCAGCCCCTAGCCGATTCGTTCTTTGCGTCCGAGGATTCCCTGGGGCCGCACGAGCAGCACCAGGATGAGGATCACCAGCGCCCCGACGTACTTCATGTCGGAGGGGATCACCAGCGTCGAGATCTCTACGAAGAGACCGACGATGAGCGCGCCGACGAGGGCGCCGAACGCGGTGCCGAGACCGCCGAGCGTCACCGCCGCGAAGGTCAGCAGCAGGATCTGGAAGCCCATGTCCCAGCTCACGCCGGGGCGGAAGTACGCCCAGAGGATGCCCGACAGGCCCGCGAGCGCGCCCGCCATCACCCACACGATGCGGATGACCCGGTCGACGTCGATGCCGCTCGCCGCCGCGAGCGCGGGGTTGTCGGACACGGCGCGCGTGGCCTTGCCGATGCGGGTGCGCAGCAGGAAGTACGCGACGCCGAGCAGCACGAGCACGCTGATGCCCATGCTCGCCACGTCGGTCCACGAGAGCCCGAAGAGGCCGATCGAGAGGGTCGTGTCGGTCGCGCCCGGCAGCTGCTGGGTGTCGCCGCCGACGAACATCTGGAAGATGTAGCGCACGGCGAGCGAGAGACCGATCGAGACGATCATCATCGGGATGAGCCCCACCCCGCGGCGGCGCAGCGGCTTCCAGAGCGCGGCGTCGTTCACGTATCCCAACCCGGCGCTCAGGATGAGGGCGATCGGGATCGCGAGCCAGATCGGCAGGCCGAGCACGACGCCGAAGAGGAGCGTCATGAGGCCGCCGAAGGTCACGAGCTCGGCGTGGGCGAAGTTGCTGAGGCCCGTCGTGCCGAACACGAGCGAGAGGCCGATCGCCGCGAGCGCGAGCAGCAGGCCGAAGTTGAGGCCGTTGAAGATGCGCTCGACGATCTGGTCGAAGAGGCTCGTCGTGTTGCGCTCGCCCTGGCCGATGAAGAAGTTGGCCACGGCGCTGCCCGACTGCCCGACGGTGATCTCGCGCACGTTCGGCGTCTCGTCCTCCGGGTCGATCACGGCGATGCCCTCGGGCAGCGTGTTCTCGTCGAGGGTGACCGTGTAGTCGCCCTTCTCCGGAATACCGACAGCCCACCGGCCGTCCTCGCCGCTCTCGACCTCGACGCGGAATCCGCCGCCCTCGATGACGAGCAGCACATCGGCCAGCGGCTCGTCAGCGAGCTCGACGAGGCCGCTGATCTTGAAGTCGTAGTCGTCCAGCCCCACCTCGTTGGCGGCGGCAGGAGCGCTGACGGAAAGCGTCAACAGGCCCACCAGGCCGGCGAGAAGGACCGCGGCGAAGCGTCGATGCGCTCGCCGGGGGTGCGGTCTGCTAGCAGCGTGTGCCACGAAACCTCCAGGTCGTTTCGGGTCGAGAGCACGGCTCTCGCGGGCCAGCAGGCCCTTGTCGTCGACGGTGACGATACGGACGCGATGTTGCCGGGGTGTTTCCGACGGCACCGATCCGCTCAGCCATTATTGCGACGGAATACGTTTCGACCTAACCGGATTAACATGGACTACCGGAATCCAGCGCCGTGTCCCGGGCTCGGCCCGCATCGCGGGCGGGAACGTTCACACACCACCCACGACTCTCATTCGTCAGTCACGACCTCCAGGGGAGCAGATGGACCAGCCCGATCCGTTCGGATTCATCGGACTCACGTACGACGACGTCATGCTGCTGCCCGGGCACACCGACGTCATCCCCAGTGAGGCGGAGACCGCATCGCGGCTGACGCGGCGCATCCGGGTGCACGCCCCGCTGCTCTCGGCCGCCATGGACACCGTCACCGAGTCGCGCATGGCGATCGCCATGGCGCGGCAGGGCGGCCTCGGCATCGTGCACCGCAACCTGTCGATCGACGACCAGGCGCTGCAGGTCGACAAGGTCAAGCGCTCCGAGTCGGGCATGATCACGAACCCGGTGACGACGACGCCCGATGCGACGGTCGCCGAGGTGGATGCCCTCTGCGGGCAGTTCCGCGTGTCGGGCCTGCCCGTCGTCGAGGGCGATGGTCGCCTCGTCGGCATCATCACCAACCGCGACATGCGCTTCGTCTCGCGCTTCGAGGCCGCGACCACGCTCGTGCGCGACGTCATGACCCCCGCGCCGCTCATCACCGGGCCCGTCGGCATCTCGCAGGACGAGGTGCTCGCGCTGTTCGCCCAGCACAAGATCGAGAAGCTGCCGCTCGTCGACGACGCGGGCCGCCTGCACGGCCTCATCACGGTCAAGGACTTCGACAAGAGCGAGCAGTACCCGAACGCGACGAAAGACGAAGAGGGCCGCCTGCGCGTGGGCGCCGCCATCGGGTTCTTCGGCGACGCCTGGGACCGCGCGGGCGCCCTGCGCGACGCGGGCGTCGACGTCATCGTCGTCGACACCGCCAACGGCGACAGCCGCGGCGTGCTCGACATCATCGCGCGGCTCAAGGCCGACCCGGCCTTCGCGCACATCGACGTCATCGGCGGCAACGTCGCCACGCGCTCGGGCGCCCAGGCGCTCGTCGATGCGGGTGCCGACGCCGTCAAGGTCGGCGTCGGGCCGGGCTCGATCTGCACCACGCGCGTCGTCGCGGGTGTCGGTGTGCCGCAGGTCACCGCCGTGTACGAGGCCTCGCTCGCCGCCCGTGCGGCCGGTGTGCCGGTGATCGCCGACGGCGGCCTGCAGTACTCGGGCGACATCGCCAAGGCCCTCGTCGCCGGTGCCGACACGGTCATGCTCGGCTCGCTCCTCGCCGGCACCGACGAGAGCCCCGGCGACCTCATCTTCGTGAACGGCAAGCAGTTCAAGTCGTACCGCGGCATGGGCTCGCTCGGCGCGCTGCAGACCCGCGGCACCAAGACCTCGTACTCGCGCGATCGCTACTTCCAGGCCGACGTGCCGAGCGACGAGCAGCTCATCGCCGAGGGCATCGAGGGCCAGGTGCCCTACCGCGGCCCGGTCGGCTCGGTCGTGTACCAGCTGCTCGGCGGCCTGCGGCAGTCGATGTTCTACACCGGCGCCCGCACGATCGACGAGCTCAAGCAGCGCGGAAAGTTCGTGCGCATCACCGCCGCGGGCCTGAAGGAGTCGCACCCCCACGACATCCAGATGGTGGTCGAGGCGCCCAACTACCGCCGGTAGCCGCAGGCTGCTCGGAGTTCGCGGCTCGGGGTTCGCGGCTCGGAGCTAGGAGCCCGCGGGCAGCGTCGGCACGCGAGCGCCGGTCTCGTGCGCGCGGATCGCCGCGTGCGCGAGCTCGAGGGCACGACGACCCGCCGACATCGGAACGGGCGGCGGGGCGCCCTCGCGCAGAGCGGTGAGCACCGCATCCAGATGGCGGTCCATCGTGCGCTCGAACGACCGCGCCTCGTCGTCGAAGTAGCCGGCCCGCCAGACCCGCTCGGTCTCGTCGCCGACCGACTGCAGCGCGAGCTCGCGCACGGTGTCGCGGATGACCGCCCGCCCCGCGGTGCCGTTGAGCTCGACGCGCTGGGTGTCGGGGTAGGCGTACGACGAGTCGTACGAGCCGAGCATCGTGCCGACCGCGCCGGAGGCGAACTCGACGGCGAGCGCGACGGTGCTGAACGCCCCGTAGGTCATGCGGGTCATCTGCGCGGTGACCGAGGCGATCGGGCCGCACAGGTGCTCGAGCAGGTCGAACCCGTGGCACTGGGTCTCGATGAGGTTGGCGTGCGGCGAGGGGCCGCGGTTCGCCTCGCCGCCGAACCGCCAGGTGGCGAACACGAGCTCGCCGAGCTCGCCCGCGGCGATCGCCGCCCGCGCTCGCAGCACGGGCTCGGCGTAGCGGTGGTTGAAGTTGATGGCGACGAACTGCTCGCCCGCCGCCGCGAGCAGCTGATCGGCCTCGCCGAGCTCGAAGACGAGCGGCTTCTCGACCAGCAGCGGCACACCCGCGCGCACGAGCTGCATCGTGGGCCCGAAGTGCTGCTCGTTCGGCAGGCTGACGGTGACGAGGTCGGGATGCTCGGCCTCGAGCATCCCGTCGATCGAGGTGTACGCGCGCGTGCCGTAGTCGGCCGCCCGCGCCGCTGCCTTCTCGGGGTCGCGCCCGACGACGGCGACGAGCTCGCAGTCGCGGCGCGCGGCGATCGCGCGGGCGTGCTGCGCGCCCCAGCCGCCGGTGCCGACGACGGCGACGCGCAGCGGTGCGGCGTCGCGGCTCCCGGGTCGCTCGATGCTCAGTGCGCTGCCGGCCATGGCGGCTCCTCTCGCTCGTCGTCACGCTACTCCGCTGGTGCCTGCCGGTAGGCTGACCGGGTGACGGAGATCGAGATCGGCCGCGGCAAGCGGGCACGCAGGGCGTACTCCTTCGACGACATCGCCGTGGTGCCGAGCCGGCGCACGCGCGACCCCGAGGTGGTGTCGCTCAACTGGACCATCGACGCGCTGACGTTCAGCATCCCGGTGATCGCCGCGCCCATGGACTCGGTCGTGAGCCCGGCGACCGCGATCGCCCTCGGGCGGCTCGGCGGCCTCGGCGTGCTCGACCTCGAGGGGCTGTGGACCCGCTACGAGGATGCGGAGGCGCAGCTCGCCCGCATCCGCGAGCTCGACGACGCGGGCGCGACGGCCGAGATGCAGAAGATCTACGCCGAGCCGATCAAGCCCGCGCTGATCGGCGCGCGCCTCGCCGAGATCCGCGCGGCCGGCGTGCCGGTCGCCGGCGCGCTGAGCCCCCAGCGCACGCAGGAGCACCACCAGGCGGTGCTCGACGCGGGCGTCGACCTCTTCGTCATCCGCGGCACCACGGTGAGCGCCGAGCACGTCTCGACGAGCGCCGAGCCCCTCAACCTCAAGAAGTTCATCTACGAGCTCGACGTGCCCGTCATCGTCGGCGGCGCCGCCACCTACACCGCGGCGCTGCACCTCATGCGCACCGGCGCGGCGGGGGTGCTCGTCGGCTTCGGCGGGGGAGCCGCGTCGACGACGCGGCTGAGCCTGGGCATCCAGGCGCCGATGGCGACCGCGGTGAGCGACGTCGCCGCCGCGCGCCGCGACTACATGGACGAGTCGGGCGGCCGCTACGTGCACGTCATCGCCGACGGCGGCCTGGGCACGAGCGGCGACATCGTCAAGGCGGTCGCGATGGGCGCCGATGCGGTCATGCTCGGCACGGCTCTCGCGCGGGCGACGGATGCTCCGGGCGGCGGGTGGCACTGGGGCCCCGAGGCGCACCACCCCGAGCTGCCGCGCGGCCGTCGCGTGCAGGTCGGCCAGCTGGCGCCGCTCGACCAGCTGCTGTTCGGGCCGAGCTCGACCGCGAACGGCCAGGCCAACCTGATGGGGGCGCTGCGGCGCTCGATGGCGACGACCGGCTACTCCGACGTCAAGGAGTTCCAGCGCGTCGACGTGGTCGTCGCCCCGTACACCGCGCGCTGAGCGCTCATCGGAGCACACCGCTCCGAAAACTGGGCGAATCTCGAGAACTCATTGCCTTTTGTCGGTGCACGTGCTTATCGTGACGACTAGTCAGGTCAGCCACCCGAAACGGCCCCTGGCGATGCAGTGACAACCCCCCTACCCACTGCTGCCTCCACCCCGAGGCGGCGCACCGAGCGCGGCACCCGCCATGCTCTCCCGCATCCGCGGGCGGTGCGCTCGTCAGGAGGAGCCGTGGTACCCGAGAACCAGGAGTACCCCGTGACCCGAACACGTCCTCGGTCTGCGCGCGCCCTCGCGGCTGCGCTCAGCATCGCCCTGACGGCGACCGGCCTCAGCGTCGTGGCCGCCGCCCCGGCTGCGGCCGCCCCCGCCGTCGTCTTCGACTCGATCCCCGACCCGCAGCCGCCCGCCTCCCCGAGCCTCGGGTTCCAGGCGACGAGCACGAACGAGTTCGGCGACCTGATCCAGCTCGGCGGCGGCAACCGCGTGATCTCCGAGGTCACCGTGGGCCTCACCAACTGGGCCTGCGAGAACTGGGCGACCGGGGCGAACCCCTGCGAGACGACGCCCGGGTCGAGCTTCGACCACCCCATCACCCTCAACCTCTACGAGGTCGACCGCTCCGGCGCGACCCCCGAGGCGGGCGACCTCATCGTGAGCGTCACCGAGGTGAAGACCATCCCGTTCCGGCCCTCGGCCAACGCGGAGCAGTGCGGTGACAACCGCTGGTACAGCGAGATCACGGCCACCTGCTACAACGGCTTCAACACGACCGTGACGTTCGACGGGCTCTCGGCGCTCGCCGGCAACGAGGTCATCGTGGGCATCGCCTACAACACGCAGACCCGCGGCTACGCGCCGATCGGCACGGCCGGGCCCTACAACTCGCTCAACGTGACCCTCGCCGGAGCCGCGCCCTCGGTGGGAACGGTGGCCGACCGCGACCGGATGTTCTGGGCCACGACCCTCAGCGGCGGCTCCGGTCAGTTCGTCGCGACCACGGGCTGGGGCAGCTACCACGGCCTCGCGCTCGAGATCGTGGCCGACAGCGTGGCGTCGATCGATCCGCTCACCGAGGTGACGGTCTACGAGCGCGACCTCGAAGACGTCGAGAACGCGCAGACCTACCTGCAGTGGCACGAGGGCAACCCGGCTGCGGGGGCCAACGGGTCCGTCGTTCTGGAGGACGGCCTGCACCTGGGCCTCGTCAGCGCCTCCACGGTCATCAAGGGCATCGACCCGGCCCAGGCCTCGTCGATCGTGACCCGGCAGCAGCTGCGCGAGCTCATCGAGCGCGCCTCGGTCGTCGTCGGCAGCGGCTCGGTGACGTACCAGGTGCCGATCTTCTTCGGCAACCCGGCCGCGCCGACCTTCACGACGCTGCGCTCGACCAGCCTCACGGCGGGCACGAGCACGTTCACCCAGGACGAGACCTGGGCGACCACGCGCGCCTTCGGTGCGTACACGGCGCAGGAGGAGGCTCCGCTCGGTGAGCTCATCGACGCGGTCTTCGACGCCGCGGCTGCCGCGGGCGGCGGAGTCGCGCTCGCGGGCTTCGGCGTGCAGGCCGACACGGCGGCCGTCGTCTCGCAGGTCGTGTGGAACGGCACCCGCTACACCTTCACCCAGCCCGTCATCGAGGCCTGCGTTCCGACCACCGGCACCACGGTGACCAACCTGGCGCTCGGCGGGTGGGACTTCTCGCAGACCCGCAGCCAGGGCGTCAACGAGTTCGTCGACGGCGGCCTCCGGGTCGAGACCTTCAACGACGATGATGGCCCGGGCAGCCCCGACCAGCGGAAGGCGGCCGGCTACGTGCCGATCGACATCGCGCTGAGCGAGGTCGGCACGGTGGGCATCGAGTTCGCGAGCTACAGCGGCGTGCGTCCGAGCCTGCAGCTCGGCTTCGATGCCGACGGCAACGGCACCCGCGACGCGTACCTCGTCGGCGAGCCCTGGGCCTACGGTGGCGGCGACTGGTCGACGACCGTGAACGGCGACTGGGCCGACGCGAAGTTCTGGGTGACCGGAAGCAACGGCTTCGGTGTCGCGCCGGGCGCCGGCTACCCGGCTCTCGGCACGCTCAACGAGTACCTGCTCGCGAACCCCGAGGCGCGCATCACCGAGTACGGTTACAGCCTCGGCTCGGGCGTCGTCGGTGAGGCGGTCATCACCGCGATCACGGTCGGCTGCGTCAGGACGCCGTTCGACTTCGAGCTGCCGACGCTGCCCTCGCCCACCGGTGAGCGCATCTTCGGTGCCGATCGCTACGAGACGGCCGTCGAGATCTCGCAGTCGGCGTTCCCGCTGGGTGCGGGTGCGGTCTTCATCGCGACCGGCACGAACTTCGCCGATGCGCTCAGCGCCGCGCCCGCGGCGGCGACGCAGGGCGCGCCGCTGCTGCTCACGCGCCCGACGGCGCTGCCGGCGACGGTGGCGGCCGAGATCACCCGTCTCGACCCGACGACGATCTACATCGTGGGCGGCACGGGTGCGGTGTCGACGGCGGTCGAGAACGCCATCCGCGCCCTCGACGGCACGCGCACCATCGAGCGTGTCTCCGGGGCCGACCGCTACGCGACCTCGCGGGCGATCGCGTCGGAGTTCTTCCCGACTGCGACCTCGGTCTTCGTCGCGACCGGCCTCGACTACCCGGATGCTCTCGCGGCCGGTCCCGCTGCCGCGGAGGTCGGCGGCCCGGTCATCCTGGTTCCGGGCATCGGCGCGACGGTGGGCGACCCGACCCTCGGGCTGCTCGACACCCTCGACACGACCACGGTCTACATCGCGGGCGGAACCGGGGTGGTGTCGACGGGCATCGAGAACCAGCTCGAGGCCCTGCCCCTCATCACCACCGACCGGCTCTCCGGAGCCGACCGCATCGCCACGGCGATCGCCATCAACGATGCGATCTTCGGGGCGTCGTCCGAGGTCTACCTCGCGACGGGCTTCGGCTTCGCCGATGCCCTCGGCGGCGGCGCCGCGGCGGCCAGCGTCGGGGCCCCGCTGTACCTCTCGGGGCCGGCGTGCCTGCCCTCGGCGGTGCTCGCGTCGATCAACACCCGCACGGCGGCCACGGTCAAGGTGCTCGGTGGGCCGACCGTGCTCAGCCAGGACGTGCTGAACCTGGTGGTCTGCAGCTGATCATCACCCCCTGAGGGCGCGGCCGTCGGGTACCCGAAACTCACGGCCGCGCTCCTCTCCCCGATGGCGGGGTCTCTCTCAGAGAGGCCCCGCCATCGTTCTCTACACTGGAGGCTCTCGCCGAGCGCAGGAGGGCCGACCCATCACCACGACCCCGGGCTTCTGGCGCATCGCCCGCCGCCCGCGCTGGATCGCCGCACTCGCCCTCGCCCTGGGCATCGCCGCGGGGTTCGCCGCGCTCGGCCAATGGCAGCTCGAGCGCTCCCTCGAGTCGACCGTGGAGGACACGCGCGACACCGAGACGGCCGTGCCCCTCACCTCGGTCGCCGAGCCGCAGGAGGTCATGACCACGGAGGCGAGCGGACGGCTCGTCACCGTGCGCGGCACCTGGGCCCCCGGTGACGACCTCGTCGTCACCGGCCGTCTCAGCGGCGATGACGGCTCCGGCACCCGGGGCGAGCCGGGCGACTGGGTGATCCGGCACCTCGTGACCGAGGGCGGCGCGAGCCTCGCCGTCGCGGTCGGGTACGGGGACGTCGGGGCGGGCATCCCGACGCTGCCGACGGGGGAGGCGGAGCTCACCGGGCGCTACGTGCCCAGCGAGTCGCCCCAGGTCAGCGACTTCGAGGCGGGTGAGCGCACCGCGATCGCCGTGGCCGAGCTGATCAACCTCTGGGCCGAGGTCGACACGGTGTACTCGGGCTACCTCGTGCTCGACGAGGCGCCGGCCGGGCTCTCGACGATCGCGGCGCCCCCGCCCGAGCAGCCGACCGAGCTCAACCTGCTCAACCTCTTCTACGCGATCGAGTGGGTCATCTTCGGCGGATTCGCGATCTACCTGTGGTGGCGCCTCGTGAAGGACGAGCAGGAGAAGGAGCAGGCGCGCCTCGCGGGCGACGACGACCCCGACGGGCCCGAGAGCGCCCCCTCCCGCGCCGCTCGGCCATCGGAACCCGCTCAGACCGCGGCTCTAGACTGAGGGCATGGCGTTCGGCCCCCAGCCCTCAGACATCCCGCTCATCCGCCGCGTGCTCGCGGTCTACAAGGTCTCGTCGGTGCTCACCGGCACCTTCCTGCTCGGCCTCGTCGTGATGATGGTGACGCGCTACGGGTTCGGCGTCGACATCGAGTTCGGCGGCGAGGCGGGCGGGCTCGCGCTCACCGACCCCGACGCGATCACCGGCGTCAACGTGTCGATCCTGCTGCTCGCCGTGCACGGCTGGCTCTACGTGCTGTACCTCGCGTGCGACTTCCTGCTGTGGCGCCTGCTGCGCTGGCCGTTCTGGAAGTTCGTCTGGATCGCGATGGGCGGCATCGTGCCGCTGCTGTCGTTCTTCTTCGAGCGCCAGGTGCCGCGCGAGGTCGAGGCGATCATCGCCGACCTCGAGTCGCGTTCCGGCACGGAGGTCGCGGCGTGAGCGACACCGCGCACCGGCCGGTTCTCGTCGTCGACTTCGGCGCGCAGTACGCCCAGCTGATCGCCCGCCGCGTGCGCGAGGCCGGCGTCTACAGCGAGATCGTGCCGCACAGCATCACGGCGGCCGAGGTCGCCGCCAAGAACCCCGCGGGCATCGTGCTGAGCGGCGGCCCGTCGAGCGTCTACGAGCCGGGGTCTCCGAGCCTCGACCCGGGCATCCTGCAGCTCGGACTGCCGGTCATGGGCATCTGCTACGGGTTCCAGGTGATGGCCCAGCAGCTGGGCGGCGAGGTCGCTCGCACCGGCCGCCGCGAGTACGGCGCCACCGCGATGACGGTCGTCGGCGACGGCGGCGCCCTGCTCGCCGATCAGCCGGTGACGCAGACGACGTGGATGAGCCACGGCGACTCGGTGGCGCGGGCGCCCGAGGGCTTCACGGTGCTCGCCTCGACCGCCGACACCCCCGTCGCGGCCTTCGCCAACGACGAGGCGAAGATGTACGGCGTGCAGTGGCACCCCGAGGTCAAGCACTCCGAGTTCGGTCAGCGCGTGCTCGAGAACTTCCTGCACCGCGCGGCGGGCATCCCCGCCGACTGGAACAGCGGCAACGTCATCGCCGAGCAGGTCGAGCGCATCCGCGCCCAGATCGGCGACGCGCGCGTCATCTGCGGTCTCTCCGGCGGCGTCGACTCCGCGGTCGCGGCGGCGCTCGTGCACGAGGCCGTCGGCGACCAGCTGGTCTGCGTGTTCGTCGACCACGGCCTGCTGCGCGCCGACGAGCGCCGTCAGGTCGAAGAGGACTACGTCGCGGCGACGGGCATCCGTCTGGTGACGGTGGATGCTCGCGAGCAGTTCCTCACCGCCCTGGCGGGCGTGACCGAGCCCGAGACCAAGCGCAAGATCATCGGCCGCGAGTTCATCCGCACGTTCGAGCAGGCCGCCGCCGACCTGGTCGCGGAGGCCGCCGATGAGGGCGGATCGATCGAGTTCCTCGTGCAGGGCACGCTCTACCCCGACATCGTCGAGTCGGGCCACGGTTCGGGCACGGCGACGATCAAGAGCCACCACAACGTGGGCGGGCTTCCTGACGACCTCCAGTTCGCTCTCGTCGAGCCGCTGCGCGCGCTGTTCAAGGATGAGGTGCGGGCGATCGGGCGCGAGCTCGGCCTGCCGGCGGAGATCGTGAACCGTCAGCCGTTCCCGGGCCCGGGCCTGGGCATCCGCATCATCGGCGAGGTCACGCAGGAGCGCCTCGACCTGCTGCGCGAGGCCGACGCGATCGTGCGCGCCGAGCTGACGGCGGCGGGGCTCGATGCCGAGATCTGGCAGTGCCCGGTGGTGCTGCTCGCCGACGTGCGGTCGGTGGGCGTGCAGGGCGACGGACGCACCTACGGGCACCCGATCGTGCTGCGCCCGGTGTCGTCGGAGGATGCCATGACCGCCGACTGGACCCGACTGCCGTACGACGTGCTCGCCCGCATCTCGAACCGCATCACGAACGAGGTCGCCGGCGTCAACCGGGTCGTGCTCGACGTCACGTCGAAGCCCCCGGGCACGATCGAATGGGAATGACCGGCCTTTGAGCAGAGGCGATTTCTCGCCTCTGCGGCCGGTCATTCCGGGCGCCGTCTCGGCGCGCGGTGCGCTGGGCGCCGGCGAGGACTGCAGGCGGGTGATCGCCCGCGCCGGCTGGGCTTCTTCGCAACGCAATGTGCCTCGCGCGGCACGTGCCGCCAGAGGCACATGTCTCTCTCGCGAGATGCCGATGTGAAGCCGTTCTGACGTCAAACCGGCTTCACACACCGTGCGTGCAGCGGCGCGTCGAGAGCCTCGCGCTGCGTGCTGCGTGCTGCGTGCCACGGCGGTGCGCCGACGAGAAAGGGCCGCCCCGGAGGGCGGCCCCATCCCGTGCAGGATGCTCGGTTGCGCCTAGTTGTTGCCGCGCAGGATCGCGAGCAGGCGCAGGATCTCGAGGTACAGCCAGATGACGGTGACCATGATGCCGAAGGCGGCCGTCCAGCCGTACTTGGCGGGGGCGCCGCGCTCGACACCGGTCTTGACCGAGTCGAAGTCGAGCACGAGCGAGTACGCCGCCATCAGCACGACGAGGATGCCCAGCCAGAAGCCGAGCGGCATGCCGAGGAAGGTCACGTCGCGCAGGCCGAACATGCTGCTCGTGACGCCGAAGGCCATGAGGCCGAAGTTCACGAGCGAGAACACCGCGTACCCGATCATCGCGACGAGGAAGATCTGCGTCGCGCGCTTCGAGGCGCGGATCTTTCCGCTCGCGAAGAGGGCGAGCGTCACGCCGACGACGGCGAGCGTGCCGAGCACGGCCTGCACGACGATGCCGTCCCATGCCGACTGGTAGAACGCCGAGATGCCGCCGACGAACAGGCCCTGTGCGCCCGCGTAGGCGAGGATCAGCGCCGGCGAGGGCTCCTTCTTGAAGATGTTGACGAGCGCGAGCACGAAGCCGACGATGCCGCCGATGATCCAGAGGCCGGGCACGAACCAGCCGACGGCCGCGAAGACGAGCAGCACGGCGAACGCGCCCACCGTCTTCTGGATCGTGTTCTCGTACGTCATGCGGCCCATGTCGTCGGGCGTCGCTGCCGAACGGGCGTAGAGCTCATCGAGCTGCTGGGCGGAGGGCTCCTGCGTCCACTGCATCGCCTTGGTGGCGCTCTGCGAGAACGCAGGGGAGTTGGAGAAAGCGGGGTTGGAAGTGGCCATGGCAGAAGTGTAGAGAACCTCGCCTCGAAACGGCCCTGTTCGCGGCTATGCGCTGGCTGTGCCCGTGCCCGGGGTCGAGGGCGGGGCGGTTCGGGATGCGGGGGCCGGGCGCGCGAGCGCCCACGCCCACCACGCCGACCCGGTGAGCACGATGCCCGCGAGCCCGAGCGCGAGCACCTGCTGCTCGTACTCGCGGAACACCGCCGCGGCGAGCACCCCGTAGAGCAGCACGGGGGCGAGCGCGAGCAGGCTGCGCCACGGCCGGTGCCGCGCGATCAGCCAGCACACGAAGGGCACGGCGAGGGTCCACATCGACTGCGGCCCGGTGAGCAGCAGCCACACGACGAGGCCGCTCGGCAGGAGGGGCACGATCCGGCGCCAGGCCGCGGCGGGCAGGATCAGCCAGCCGATCGTGTGCGCCGCCGTGCCGACGATGAGCGGCATGAGGTTCAGGGTGCTGGCCGCCTGCAGGTGCACGAGACCGGTGGCGATGAGCACCAGCCCGGCGACGACGCGGTCGCGATAGCGCCCCCACCGCAGGGGCAGGCGGGCGGCCGGCTCGACCCACGCCTCGCCCGTCATCGGCCGAGCACCACCACGACCCCCACCGCGACGATGACGGCTGCCGCGAGCCAGAGGTATCCGAGCCCGACGGCCACCCACGCGACGACGATTCCCCGCTCGCGGCCTGCCGAACGGGTGATCTGCCCGACCGCGACGTGCCCGAAGAGCGCGGCGAGCGGGCTCAGCAGCGCGCCGAGGATGAGGGCCGCGACGGCGAGCGCGTTGAGGCGCGGGCGGGCCTCCGGCACCGGGTCGAGCCCGCTCGGCTCGAGCCCGCTCGGCTCGAGGGGCACGCTCGTGTCGCTCATGGCCTCGACGGTATCCCGTAGCGTGGGCAGGGTGACCGAGCACACGCCCGAGACTGCGCGCGAGCATCCGCGCCCCCTCGTCGTGGCGCACCGGGGGGCGAGCGGATATCGCCCCGAGCACACCGAGGCCGCCTATCGTCTGGCGCTCGCGCTGGGGGCTGAGGCGATCGAGCCCGACATCGTCGCCACGCGCGACGGAGTGCTCGTACTGCGGCACGAGAACGAGATCTCGGGCACGACCGATGTCGCCGACCGACCCGAGTTCGCCGACCGTCGCACGACCCGCGAGATCGACGGGCAGCGGCTCACCGGCTGGTTCACGGAGGACTTCACGTGGGCCGAGCTGCGCACGCTGCGCGCGCGCGAGCGGCTGCCGCAGGTGCGCGGCGCGTCGGCCCGCTTCGATGGCCGGTACCCGATCCTGCGGCTGAGCGACCTGCTCGGGATGCTCGCCGAGGCCGCCCCCGCCCCCTCGGGCGTGCCCGTGCGGCTGGTCGCCGAGATCAAGCACGCGACCTACTTCGCGAGCATCGGCCTGTCGCTCGACGAGCTGCTGGCCGCGGAGCTCGCGCTGTGGGTCGCCGAGCATCCCGGCCGCCTCATCGTCGAGGCCTTCGAGCAGACGGTGCTCGGGCAGCTGCGGCAGCGCGGACTGCCGGCCCGGTATGTCTACCTGCTCGAGAAGGCGGGCAGCCCCGCCGACCTCGTGGCGCGCTACGGCGCCGCGGCGCTCTCGTACGCGGGCCACCTGACGAGCGCGGGCCTCGACCGGCTGCGGTCGGCGGGCATCGACGGCATCAGCGTCGACACGGCCCTGCTCGTGAAGGCCGCCCCGAAGGAGGCCGACCGGCCCGGCTCGGCCTGGTCGGCGATCGGCGGGGGCCTCGCCGCCTCGGACCTCGTCGCCCGCGCGCACGCGACGGGGCTCGAGGTCTACACCTGGACCCTGCGCCCCGAGAACCGCTTCCTTCCCGCGCCGTGCCGCATCGGCTCGACGGGTGCCGCGCACGGCGACTGGCTGACGTGGTTCACCGCGCTCATGCGCACCGGCCTCGACGGCGTCTTCGCCGATCACCCCGACCTCGCGATCGAGGCCCGCGCGGCGCTCTGAGCCGTGCGGCGGCGACCGGCTGCGGCGACCGCGGCGGTGCCCCGCGGCGGCCGGATGCTCACCGCGGGTCCGTCGGCGGCGCGACCTAGACTGGGGCGGTCATGAGCACCCCTGCCTCCGCTTCCGTCGCCGACGCCGATCCCCTGCTCGACGGGCTGAACCCGCAGCAGCGTCAGGCAGTGCTGAGCCGGGCGCAGGCGCTGCTCATCGTCGCCGGTGCCGGGTCGGGCAAGACGGCCGTGCTCACCCGCCGGGTGGCCCGGCTCATCCGCGACCGCGAGCTGTGGCCGAGTCAGATCCTCGCCATCACGTTCACCAACAAGGCGGCGGCCGAGATGCGCGAGCGCGTCGAGCTGCTGGTCGGGCGCGAGGCGGCCCAGGGGATGTGGATCTCGACGTTCCACTCGGCGTGCGTGCGCATCCTGCGGCGCGAAGCAGAGCAGTTCGGCTTCGGTGCCGCGTTCACGATCTACGACTCGGCCGACTCGCGGGCGCTCATCAAGCGGCTCGTGAAAGAGATGCAGGCCGACACGATGGGCTTCACGGTGAGCGCCGTGGCGGGCAAGATCTCGCGGCTCAAGAACGAGCTCGTCGACGCCGAGGGCTACAGCCGGCAGCTGAACCCGAACGACCCGACCGAGGTGATGTTCCTCGAGCTGTTCCGGCGCTACACGGCCGAGCTGCGGCGTGCGAACGCCTTCGACTTCGACGACCTCATCGCGCAGACGGTGTACCTGTTCCGCGCCTTCCCGAAGGTCGCGGCGCTGTATCAACGGCGGTTCCGGCACATCCTCATCGATGAGTACCAAGACACCAACCACGCCCAGTACGCGCTCATCCGCGAGCTGACCCGGCCCGTCGAGCCGGTGCACGTGCCCGTCGATACGCGCGTCGAGCTCGACACGAGCGGGGGCATCCCCGCGGCGAGCCTCACGGTCGTCGGCGACTCCGATCAGTCGATCTACGCCTTCCGGGGCGCCGACATCCGCAACATCGTCGAGTTCGAGCGCGACTTCCCCGGCGCCGAGGTCGTGCTGCTCGAGCAGAACTACCGCTCGACCCAGACGATCCTCGACGCGGCCAACGCCGTCATCGCCAACAACTTCGACCGCATCGCGAAGAACCTGTTCACGGCCGTGGGCGCGGGCGACAAGATCGTCGGCTTCACCGGCTACACGCAGCACGACGAGGCGCAGTTCGTCGCCGACGAGATCGCGCGGCTGCACGAGCACGGCATGCCGTACAGCGAGATGGCCGTGTTCTACCGCACCAACGCGCAGACCCGTGCGCTGGAGGAGATCCTCATCCGCTCGGGCGTGCCCTACCGCGTGCTCGGCGGCACGAAGTTCTACGAGCGCGCCGAGATCAAAGACCTCATGGCTTACCTGATCGCCGTGGCCAACCCGGCAGACGGGCTGGCGATGCGGCGCATCCTCAACACGCCGAAGCGCGGAATCGGACCGGCGACCGAGACGGCGCTCGCCGCCCACGCCGACGAGCTGGGCGGCACTATGCACGACGCGCTGCGCGATGCGGCGGCGCTCGGGCTCGGGCCCAAGGTGACGGCGGCGATCCTCGACCTCTCCGCCCTGCTCGACGAGCTCGGCGAGGGCGTTGACACGATGGCGGTTCCGGATGTCCTCACGACGATCATCGAGCGCACGAAGTACCTCGAGCTGCTGCGCACGAGCCGCGACCCGCAAGACGAGGCGCGGGCCGAGAACGTGGAAGAGCTCGTGGCGGTGACCCGCGACTTCCAGAAGAACAACCCTGAGGGCAGACTCGTCGACTTCCTCACCGAGGTGGCGCTCGTCGCCGCCGCCGATGAGCTCGACGACGCGAGCGGCACGGTCTCGCTCATGACCCTGCACACCGCGAAGGGGCTCGAGTTCGACGCGGTGTTCATCACGGGGGTGGAGGAGAACCTGCTGCCCCACCAGATGAGCGCCGCCGAGCCCGGCGGCCCGGCCGAAGAGCGGCGCCTGTTCTACGTCGGCATCACGCGTGCACGCAAGCGGCTGCACCTCAGTCTCGCGATGACGCGCTCGACCTTCGGCGACACGATGGTGGCGAGCCCGAGCCGGTACCTGCAGGAGATCCCCGCCGAACTGATCGACTGGCGCGAGGCGCCCGGGTCGGGCAGCGGGTTCCGATCCGGCGCGCGCAGCCTCGGGTCGGGCCGCGACGGCTTCCGCTACACGGCGTCGCTGCCGCCCGGCAAGCCGAAGACCGAGTGGGCGAATCGGGTCACGAGCACGGTGCGGGACAACGGCGATCTGACGCTCGCGGTCGGCGACCGCATCCGCCACGTCGATTTCGGCGACGGCACCGTCAGCGGCATCACCGGCTCCGGGCCGAAGAGCATCGCCGAGGTGCAGTTCGACACGGCCGGGCGCAAGCGCCTCCTGATCAAAATCGCTCCGATCGAGAGGTTGTAGATTCAAGCCAGGGGGAACGACGAGGAGGACCCATGGACATCACGGTGGTGCACCACCCCTTCGGGGTCGCCGAGGTGACGGTCTCCGGCCGCCTCAACATGGTGACGGCAGCGCGCATGCGCGAGGCGATCGAGCAGGCTGCTGACGCGAACCACCCCAACGTCGCCGTCGACCTCTCGCAGGTGGTCTTCCTCGACTCGTCAGGGCTCGGCGCGCTCGTGGCGGGGCTCAAGGGGGTGCGCGCGAGCGGCGGCGATCTGCGGCTGGTGCGACCGGCCGAGCAGGCCAAGCTCGTGCTCGAGCTGACCAATATGGGTGCGGTGCTGAAGAGCTTCGACTCGGTCGGCGCCGCATTCCCCCATGCCTGAGATCGTCCGGCGGTCGTTCCGGCTGCACTGCCCGCCCGACTCCGTCGACACGGTGCAAGACCTGCTCGCGACCGTCTGGGGCCACGTGCCCGACCTCGATGCGGCCGACCTCATGGCCTCCGAGCTGGCGATCGTCGAGCTCGCCGCGAACGTCGTCGAGCACGCCAACATGGGAGACCCGGTCGAGTTCGCGCTCTCGATCGTCGTCTACGGCGACCGCGTCGAGGCGACGCTGACCGATGACGGGCGGGTCGACCACGTCGACCTCCAGCCGCGGGCGATGCCCGGCGGCGATGCCGAGCGCGGGCGGGGCATCCCGATCATGCAGTCGCTCACCGACAGCGTCGAGCACCGCCGCATCGATGGCTACAACCACTGGACGATCGTGCGCGCGCGACGCGCGGGCGGCTCGCGCCCCCGCAAGGCGATGCCGTCGATCTCGATCGCGGGCGTCATCGACGAGATGGCCCGGCAGCGAGCGCTCGACGACATGGGCATTCTCGACACCCCGCCCGAGGAGCGCTTCGACCGGGTGACGCGGCTCGCGCGGCAGCTGTTCGGCGTCGAGTCGGCCGCGATCAACCTCATCGACGGCGACCGCCAATGGGCGAAGTCGGTGGCGGGCCGGGCAGTCGTCGAGATGGCTCGGGACGAGTCGATGTGCACCGAGACGATCAAGAAGGATGAGGTCTTCGTCGTCTCCGACATCGCCGCCGACTCCCGCTACGCGCACAAGGCCGTTCCGGGGCTGCTGAACTTCTACGCCGGCTTTCCCCTCTACGCGCCCGGCGGCGAGCGCATCGGGGCCTTCTGCGTCTACGACTCGCAACCGCGCCACTTCTCGGTGCGCGAGGCCGAGATGCTGCGCGACCTCGCCAGCTGGGTGCAGCAGGAGCTCACGGTGAGCCAGGAGCTCAGCCGTGCATCCGAGGTGCAGCAGGGTCTGCTGCCGCATCAGCTGTTGAGCCTGCCGGGCTGGAAGACCGCGGGAGTCTGCATTCCGGCCCGCGCTGTCGGCGGCGACTTCTACGACTGGTACCCGGTCGGCGAGGGGGCCGCGCTCACCCTCGCCGACGCGATGGGCAAGGGAATCGCGGCCGCGATCATCGCGGCGACCGTGCGGGCGGTGCTGCGATCGGCGGCCCGGTTCGGCGACGTCGCGGGCGCCGTCGACGCCGCCTCGGCCGCGCTCACCGTCGACCTCGACAACGCGGGCGTCTTCGTCACCGCCTTCCACGCCCGGCTCGACATGGACTCGGGCGTGCTCAGCTACGTGGATGCGGGCCACGGCCTGGCGATCGTGGCGCATGCCGACGGCCGCTCGGAGCGCCTGCGCTCGACCGCGCCCCCGCTCGGCATCGATCCCGACACCGAGTGGACCGTTCAGACCGCGCAGCTCGACCCCGGCGACACCCTGGTCGTCGTGAGCGACGGCGTGCTCGACCTCTACGACGGCACGCTCGGCTCGCTCGACAACCTCGTCACCCTGGCGCTGCTCGCCCAGGACCCGTGGGAGATCATCGACGCGATCCGGGCCCGGGCGCGCGGCACGAGCGCCGACGACGTCACCATGCTCATCGTTCGGCGAGACAGCGACTGAGCCCGCCATCGACAATCTGTCGTGCAGACGACCGTGCGCGCGGCGGTACAGTTAAGCCTGCGATTTGTCTCGATATCGAGAAATCTCTCCCGCGAGGATGCTCATCGTGGAGACCGACCGCATCCCTTAACCCTCTCTTTTCGCACGCGGATGGGACGAGCAGCGTGGATCTTTACGAGTACCAGGCCCGGGACCTCTTCGAGAAGCACGGTGTTCCCGTGCTGCCGGGCATCATCGCCGACACCCCGCAGGAGGCGCGGGCCGCGGCCGAGCGCATCGGCGGCGTCACGGTCGTCAAGGCGCAGGTCAAGACCGGAGGTCGCGGCAAGGCCGGCGGCGTGAAGGTCGCGAAGACCGCCGATGACGCCGAGGCGGCCGCGCAGGCGATCCTCGGCCTCGACATCAAGGGCCACGTCGTCAAGCGCGTGATGGTCGCGGCGGGCGCCGACATCAAAGAGGAGTACTACTTCTCGGTGCTGCTCGACCGCGCCAACCGCACCTACCTCGCCCTGTGCAGCTACGAGGGCGGCATGGAGATCGAGCAGCTCGCGGAGGAGCGCCCCGAGGCCCTCGCCCGCGTCGCCGTCGACCCCGCGGTCGGCATCACCCTCGACAAGGCCCGCGAGATCGCGGTGGCCGCGAAGTTCCCGGCCGAGCTGGTTGAGAAGGTCGCGCCCGTCTTCGTGACTCTCTACGGCGTCTACACCGCGGAGGACGCGACGCTCGTCGAGGTCAACCCGCTCGTGCTGACCGGCGCCGGCGACATCGTCGCGCTCGACGGCAAGGTGAGCCTCGACGAGAACGCCGCCTTCCGGCAGCCCGACCACGCGGCTCTCGAAGACAAGGATGCGGCCGACCCGCTCGAGGCGAAGGCCAAGCAGCACGACCTCAACTACGTCAAGCTCGACGGCGAGGTGGGTGTCATCGGCAACGGTGCCGGTCTCGTCATGTCGACGCTCGACGTCGTCGCCTACGCCGGCGAGAAGCACGGCGGCGTCAAGCCCGCGAACTTCCTCGACATCGGAGGCGGCGCCTCGGCCGAGGTCATGGCCGCCGGCCTCGACGTCATCCTGGGCGACCCGCAGGTCAAGAGCGTCTTCGTCAACGTGTTCGGCGGCATCACGTCGTGCGTCGCCGTCGCCGACGGCATCGTCAAGGCCCTCGAGCTGCTGGGCGACGCGGCCACCAAGCCGCTCGTCGTGCGCCTCGACGGCAACCAGGTCGACGAGGGCCGGGCGATCCTCGCCGCGGCCGCCCACCCGCTCGTCACCCTCGCCACGACCATGGACGACGGCGCCGACAAGGCAGCGCAGCTGGCTAGCTGAGGCGAAAGCCATTTCTGGCTTTCGCGCGCCAGGTGCGCCGAGGGCCGTCTCGGCCCGAGGGCTCGAGACAACGGACTACGTGAGTTAGGACAACGAAAATGTCGATCTTCCTGAACAAGGACTCGAAGGTCATCGTCCAGGGCATCACCGGCGGCGAGGGAACCAAGCACACCGCGCTCATGCTCAAGGCGGGCACCCAGGTCGTCGGCGGCGTGAACGCCCGCAAGGCCGGCACGACCGTATCGCACGTCGCCGCCGACGGCTCGCCCGTCGAGCTGCCGGTCTTCGCGACCGTCGCCGAGGCCATGGCCGCGACCGGGGCCGACGTCTCGATCGCGTTCGTGCCGCCGGCCTTCTCGAAAGACGCGGCGATCGAGGCCATCGACGCGGGCATCGGCCTGCTCGTGATCATCACCGAGGGCATCCCGGTGCAGGACTCGGCCGAGGTCTGGGCCCACGCCCAGGCGACGGGCAATCGCACGCGCATCATCGGCCCGAACTGCCCCGGCATCATCACGCCGGGCGAGTCGCTCGTCGGCATCACCCCGGCGAACATCACCGGCAAGGGCCCGATCGGTCTCGTCTCGAAGTCGGGCACCCTGACGTACCAGATGATGTTCGAGCTGCGCGACATCGGCTTCTCGACCGCGATCGGCATCGGCGGCGACCCGATCATCGGCACGACGCACATCGACGCGCTCGCCGCGTTCGAGGCCGACCCCGAGACGAAGGCGATCGTCATGATCGGCGAGATCGGCGGCGACGCCGAGGAGCGCGCGGCCGACTTCATCAAGGCCAACGTCACGAAGCCCGTCGTGGGCTACGTGGCCGGCTTCACGGCGCCCGAGGGCAAGACGATGGGCCACGCCGGTGCCATCGTCTCGGGCTCGGCGGGCACCGCGCAGGCGAAGAAAGAGGCCCTCGAGGCCGCCGGCGTGAAGGTCGGCAAGACGCCGAGCGAGACCGCTGCGCTGATGCGCGAGATCATCGCCGGGCTGTAAGCCCGCATCCCGCATCGACGGCCCCGCCTCTCTCGGGAGGCGGGGCCGTCGGCGTCAGCGGACCGCACGACGCCGCCGACAGCGCGGCTGCGCCGCGGAGAGCCCGACACGGTCGACCGGACGCTTCGTATCGTGCAACGTGCCTCTCGCGTCATGTGCCGCCAGAGGCACACTGCCGGAGCGCGACGCCCGGCACCGCAGGGAACAGCCCGTCGCGTGCCGGGTGTGCGGCCTAGACTGGCGGCGCTATGCACGAGCTGACGGTGGGTGCCGCGATCGCGTGGCTGCGCGGCTGGGCGGCCGCGATCGGCGAGAACGAGCAGCACCTGACGGCCCTCGACGCGGCCATCGGCGACGCCGATCACGGAGCCAACCTCCGACGCGGGGTCGCCGCGGTCGGCGCCCAGCTGGATGCGCACCCGCCCACGACCGTGCACGAGGCCCTGACGCTCGCCGGCGAGGCCCTCGTCGGCACGGTGGGCGGCGCGAGCGGTCCGCTCTTCGGCACTCTGCTGCTGCGCGCGGCGGCCGCGGTCGGAGCCCGTGAGACCCTCGACGGCCCCGCCCTCGCCGCGGCGCTGCGCGCCGGCGCCGACGGCGTGCGCGAGCGCGGTCGTGCCGAGCGCGGCGACAAGACCATGCTCGACGCCCTGCTGCCCGCGATCGACGCCCTGGAGGGCGCTCTCGCCTCGGGGCAGCGTCTCGACCAGGCCGCCCGGTCGGCGGCGGACGCCGCTCGGGCCGCGCGGGATGCGACCGCTCGGATGGTCGCGAAGCGCGGCCGGGCGAGCCAGCTCGGCGACCGCAGCCTCGGGGCGATCGATCCGGGCGCGGCGTCGGCCGCCCTGCTGCTCGACGCGCTCGCCGTCGCGCTCGGTGCGGAGTCGCCCGGCACCGAGTCGCCCGGCACCGAGTCGCCCAGGGCGGAGTCGCCCGGGGTTGTCCCCGACCGAGCGGCTCCGCGCCCGGCGACCGCATCCGCGACGGGCGCACGCGTGGGCATCGTGCTCGTCTCCCACAGCTCCGCGCTCGCGCAGGCGGCGCGGCTGCTGGCCGACGAGGTCGTGGGCGAGCATCCGCCGCGCATCGCTCTGGCTGCGGGCCGCGCCGACGGCGGCACCGGCACGAATGCGACGCGCGTCGCCGCGGCCATCAGCGAAGCCTCGCAGGGTCGCGGGGTGGTCGTCATCACCGACCTCGGGTCGGCGGTGCTGAGCGCCGACATGGCGCTCGAGCAGCTCGGCGGGCGCATCCCGGTGCGCGTCGTCGCGGCCCCGTTCGTCGAGGGGCTGCTCGCCGCGACCGTGCGCGCCGCGGCCGGCGACGATCTCGACACGGTCGCCGCCGAGGCCGAGGCGGCTCTCGCGCCGAAGCGGGCGCTGCTGCGCTACGACGACGTGCCCGGCCCCGGTGACGGGCCGGTTGCCGCTCCGCGCGCCTCGACGACCCGGCCCGTGCCGGCCGGGGACGGGACGGCCGCGGGCATCGTCTCGGCGCCCGCGATCGTGCTCAACGAGGGTGGCCTGCACGCCCGCCCGGCGGCCGAGATCGCCGCGCTCGCAGCCCGGTTCACGGCCGAGCTGACGATCGCCGTCGAGGGCAAGCCTCCCGCCTCCGCCCGCAGCCCGCTCGCGATCGCCGTGCTCGCGGCCGCACCGGGCACCGCACTGCGGGTGTCGGCCGAGGGTCCGGATGCGCGCTCCGCCGTCGACGCCCTCATCGCGCTGCTCGGCACCGGGTTCGGTGAGCCGCTCGTGGCCACCCCGCCGCCGGGCCCGACGTCGCCGCTCGCCGCGCAGGCCGCCGAGACGGCAGCCGCCTCGCAGGAGTCCGCCTCGCCGGAGCCCGCCGACGCGGCAACGGGCGCGCTCGGGGTGAGCGCCGGCCGCGTGATCGGGCCGGTCGCGGTGCTCGTGCACGCGATCGCCGAGCCCTCGGCGACGGCCGTGCTGGCCCCTCCCGCGCGCGCGGCCGGGGCGGGCATCCTTCGCGATGCTCTCGAGACGACCGCCGCCGACTACCGCCGCCGCGCCGAGGCGACGACCGGGCACCGGGCGGAGGTGCTCGCGGCGACGGCGGCGATCGCGGCCGACCCGGCGCTCGCCGAGGCCGCGACGGCGGCGATCCGCGCGCGCGGCCTGACCCCCGAGCGCGCGATCTGGGAGACCATCGCGGCGACCGCCGAGCAGTATCGCGCGGCGGGTGGCGCCCTGGTCGACCGCGTCACCGACCTGCACGACGTGCGCGATCGAGTGATCGCGCGACTCACCGGCGTCGAGCCGCCGGGGCTTCCCGAGCGGCGGGAGCCCTTCGTGCTCGTCGCCGACGACCTGGCCCCCGCCGATACGGTCGCCCTCGACCCCGCCACCTGCCTCGCGCTCGTCACCGAGGGCGGCGGCCCCACCTCGCACACCGCGATCATCGCGCGCGAGCTCGGGCTGCCCGCCGTGGTCGGTGTCGCGGGGGCGACGAGCATCGCCGACGGCACGCTCGTGCTCGTCGACGGCAGCACGGGCGAGGTGATCGTGCAGCCCGACCCGGTCATGCAGGCGACGGCGACCGGCGTGATCACCGTGCCCCCGTTTCGCGGGCCAGGGCAGACCGCCGACGGGCATCGTGTCGTGCTGAGCGCCAACGTCGGCGCGCCGCGCGAGATCGTGCGGGCGGTCGAGCGCGGTGCCGAGGGGGTCGGGCTGTTCCGCACCGAGTTCTGCTTCCTCGACCGCGCCGACGAGCCGAGCGTCGCCGAGCAGGTGGCCGCCTACCGTGAGGTCTTCGCGGCGTTCCCCGAGCAGCGCGTCATCGTGCGCACGCTCGACGCGGGCAGCGATAAGCCGCTGCCGTTCTTCACGCCCATCCATGAGCCGAACCCCGTGCTCGGGCTGCGCGGCGTGCGCACGGCGATCCGCGACCCCCTGGTGCTCGAGCGGCAGCTGCGGGCCATCGCCGAGGCCGCGGAGGCCGAGCGCGCCGACGTCGCGGTCATGGCGCCGATGATCGCGACGCTGGCCGAGACGCGCGAGTTCGCGGCACGGGCCCGCGAGGCGGGCATCCGGAGCGTCGGGGTGATGCTCGAGACGCCGGCGGCGGCCCTCACCGCGACCGAGCTGTGCGGGGTCGTCGACTTCCTCAGCGTCGGCACCAACGATCTCTCGCAGTACACGATGGCGGCCGACCGCATGTCGGCAGCGCTCGCCCCGCTCGCCGACCCGTGGCAGCCGGCCCTGCTGCGGATGATCCGCATCGTCGGCGAGGCGGCCGAGGCGACCGGCACGCCCGTCGGGCTCTGCGGCGAGGCGGCGGCCGACCCCGACTTCGCGGCCGTGCTCGTCGGCCTCGGGGCATCGAGCCTGTCGATGGTGGCGCGGGCGATCCCCACGGTGGGCTCACGCCTCGCCGGGGTGACGCTCGCGCAGTGCCGGGCGGCGGCGGCAGCCGCGTGCGCCGCGCCCGACCCGGTCGCTGCCCGCGAGGCCGCGCGCGCCGCCCTCGGGTGAGCAGTCGTGCGCGGCTAGGCTCGCCCGCGAGATGAACCGCCGTCTGACTGCCGTGCTGAGCGCCTTCGAGGCGCTCATCGTCGTCGCGATCGGGGTGGCGGTGCCGCTGAGCGTGCTGACGATCATGTGGGCCGTGCAGTTCGGCTTCCAGATCGACTGGGTGGTCTTCTGGCGCGCGGCCGTCATCATCTGGATGCTCGGCCACGGCGTCGATGTCACCTTCCAGCTCGACCCGCAGACGGCGCTGGCGCTCGGCGTCACCGGCGTCGGCGAGCCCTTCCTCGTCTCGCTCGCGCTCACGGGCTTCACGCTCGCGATGGTGCTTGCGGGGGTTGCGCTCGGGCGCCGGCTGCGCGACCAGCCGCACCGCATCCTCGGCGAGCTGGTCGGGCTGTCGACGGTCGTGCTGCTCTCGGCCCTGCTGCTGCTCACCGTGTCGGGCGTACCCGGCGTGCTGCCCTCGCGCTGGCAGGCCGTGCTGTTTCCGGCACTGGTGATGGGGCTCGGGGTGGCGATCGGCTCGATCGGGGCGACGAACCCGGCGCGCGTGCGGCTGCGCCGCATGATCGCCGAGGGGCCGCAACCGTGGCTCGCCGCCGGAGGGGCCGCGCTGCGCGCGGGGCTCGGCACGGTCGCGACGGTCGTCGCGGTGGCCGCGCTGCTGACGACGGCCGCGCTGCTTCTCGGCTACGGGCAGGTCATCGCGCTGTACGAGAGCGTGCAGGCGGGCGTGCTCGGCGGCGTGGCGCTGACGGTCGCCCAACTGGCCTTCCTGCCGACCCTCGTCGTGTGGGCGGCCTCATGGCTCGTCGGGCCGGGCTTCGCGGTCGGCGCGGGGTCGACCGTGAGTCCGATCGCGGTGTCGCTCGGGCCGCTGCCGGCCGTGCCGGTGCTCGGCGCGCTGCCGGCCGAGCCCTCGCCGCTCGGCTTTCTGACCCTGCTGGTTCCGGTGCTGGCCGCCTTCGCCGCGGGCATCGCGGTGCGCCCGCGTCTCGCGGCCGTGGCGGCCCGGGTCGGCGTCGAGGGCGGGGCGCTGCAGCTCTGGAGTCTCGGCGTCGCGGCGCTCGCCGCCGTCATCGCGGGGGCCGCGATGGGCTTTCTCGCCTTCGTCGCGGCGGGTGCCGCCGGGCCCGGACGCCTCGCCGTGGTGGGCCCCGACCCGGTGGCGGTGGGGCTGTGGATGCTCGCCGAGGCGTTCGTCGGAGCATCCCTGGGCCTGCTCGCCGGCGGTGCGCGGGTTCCCCGGCCGCAGGCCTCCGCCGCCAGCCGGTAGCCTGGGCGGGTGCTGCGGGTCGTCGTGCTGGTCTCGGGCGGCGGGTCGAACCTGCGCGCTCTGCTGGAGGAGTGCCGCGACCCCGCGTTCCCCGCCCACGTGGTCGCCGTCGGCGCCGACCGCGACGCCGACGGCCTCGCTCATGCCGAACAGTTCGGCATTCCGAGCTTCACCGTGCCGTACTCGTCGTTCGCCTCGCGGGAGGAGTGGGGCGACGAACTGCTCGCCGCCGTTGAGCAGTGGCAGCCCGACCTCGTGGTGTTGAGCGGGCTCATGCGCCTGCTGCCGCCGCGCGTCGTCGAGGCCCTCGCGCCGCGGCTCATCAACACGCACCCCGCGTTTCTGCCCGAGTTTCCCGGCGCCCACGGGGTGCGCGACGCGCTCGCCGCGGGGGTCGCGCAGACCGGGGCGAGCGTCATCGTGGTCGACACCGGCGTCGACACCGGCCCGATCCTCGCGCAGGAGCGCGTGCCCGTGCTGCCCGACGACACCGAGCACAGCCTGCACGAGCGCATCAAGCCCGTCGAGCGGCGCCTGCTCATCGACGTCGTGCGGGGCATCGCCGAGGGGTCGATCGACCTCGGCGCCGCATCCCGCACCCCCTGACCCCGACCCCCGCCTCGCGACCCAGGAGTTCCCCATGGCCGGCCCCGCCCACGATCCCGCCCTGTACCGCCACCGCGACGCGATCCCGGTGCGGCGCGCGCTCATCTCGGTGAGCGACAAGACGGGCCTGCTCGAGCTGGCGGCGCAGCTCGCCGCGGCGGGCGTCGAGATGGTGTCGACGGGCTCGACGGCGGCGACGATCGCGGCGGCCGGGCACCCGGTGACGGAAGTGTCGCAGGTGACGGGCTTCGCCGAGACGCTCGACGGGCGCGTGAAGACGCTGCACCCCTCGGTGCACGCGGGCATCCTCGCCGACCTGCGGCTCGAGGCGCACGAGGCGCAGCTCGCCGACCTGGGGGTGTCGCCCTTCGACCTGGTGATCGTCAACCTGTACCCCTTCGTCGAGACGGTCGCCTCGGGCGCCGAGGGCGACGCGGTGGTCGAGCAGATCGACATCGGCGGGCCCGCGATGGTGCGCGCGGCGGCGAAGAACCACGCGAACGTCGCGATCATCGTCGACCCCTCCGACTACGTCATGGTGACGAAGGCCCTAACCCTCGGCGGCACGACCCTGCTGCAGCGCCAGCGCTTCGCCGCGAAGGCCTTCGCGCACACTGCCGCCTACGACACGGCCGTCGCCGGCTGGTTCGCCGACACGCTCGGGGTGCGCGGCGCGCATCCGGCCGCCGACGGCAGCCCGTCGACGCTGGAGGTGTCGGCGCGGCTGCAACAGGTGCTGCGCTACGGCGAGAACAGTCACCAGCACGCCGCGCTCTACCGCGCCGACGCAGCCCACGGCATCGCCCAGGCGACGCAGCTGCACGGCAAGGAGATGTCGTACAACAACTACGTCGACGCCGACGCGGCCGTGCGCGCCGCCTACGACCACGACGCCCCGGCGGTCGCGATCATCAAGCACGCCAACCCGTGCGGCATCGCCGTGGGGGCATCGATCGCGGATGCTCACGCCGCGGCCCACGCGTGCGACCCCGTCTCGGCCTTCGGGGGAGTGATCGCCGCCAACCGCGTCATCACCCGCGAGGCGGCCGAGTCGATCGCCCCGATCTTCACCGAGGTCGTCGTCGCTCCGGGCTTCGAGCCTTCTGCGTTGGAACTGCTGCGCGAGAAGAAGAACATCCGGTTGCTGCAGCTGCCCGACGGCTTCGCACTCGGCGACGTCGAGCTGCGGCAGGTGAGCGGCGGTTGGCTGCGGCAGAGTGCCGACCGGCAGTTCGCGGCGGCGAGCAACTGGCAGCTGGTCTCCGGCTCGCCGGCCTCGGCGTCGCAGCTCGCGGATCTCGAGTTCGCGTGGCGCGCGTGCCGCGCCGTCAAGTCGAACGCCATTCTGCTGGCGTCGGGCGGAGCATCCGTCGGCGTGGGCATGGGGCAGGTCAACCGCGTCGACTCGTGCCACCTCGCGGTGTCGCGCGCGGGCGATCGGGCGCGCGGCTCGGTCGCGGCGAGCGACGCGTTCTTCCCGTTCGCCGACGGGCTGCAGGTGCTGATCGACGCGGGCGTCAGCGCCGTCGTACAGCCGGGCGGCTCGGTGCGCGACGAGGAGGTCATCGCCGCGGCCCAGGCGGCCGGCGTGACGATGTACCTCACGGGTGAGCGCCACTTCTTCCACTGAGATCCGGGCGCCGCCGCGGCGACTAGCGTGGAGGCATGACGCAACCGTTCGGCCGCCGCCTGCTCGACTCCGCCCTCGCCGCCGCCGCGGTCGCCCTCGTCACGCACTTCGTGACGGTCGTGCTGTTCGCCGCCATCAACGGCGCGACGGTCGAGGTGCTCGCGCAGGTCAACGGCGTCTTCGGCTTCTCGTCGATGCTGCTGTTCGTCTTCCTCACCGTCGTCGGCACGGCCGGGGTGCTCGAGAACCGCTGGGTCGCGCTCGCCGTGGCCGTGCTCGCCGCCTTCGTGTCGTCGTGGCTCGGCGCGATGCTCGCGATCATCGCGGCGGGCAACCCGATCAGCGCCGAGCTCATCGACTACCTCTGGGTGAGCGTGCTCGGCTTCAACCTGCTGTTCCAGGTGGTCGCGGTGCTCAGCACCCTCACGGTGGGGCGCCGCGTCTGGGCGGCCCGTGCGGCCGCAGCCTCCGCATCCCGCCGCATCGCGATCGTGCGGATGCCCAGCTCGCGCCTCGCCGACGGCGAGCTCACCCACCAGGAGCGCGTGCCCGTCGACCCCGACCTCGCCGAGCGGCAGTGGGAGGCGTACGTGGATGCTCTGCGCACCGAGGGCTTCACCATCGTCGAGGTGCCGCCGGCCGATGAGCTGCCCGACTCGGTGTTCGTCGAAGACACCCTCGTCGTCATCGACGGCACGGCGATCGTCACCCGCCCCGGAGCCGACTCGCGCAAGCCCGAGGTCGACGCGGCCGAGCAGACGGCGCGCGACCTCGGCCTGCGGGTCGAGCGCATCGTCGAGCCGGGCACGCTCGACGGCGGTGACGTGCTGCAGATCGGCTCGACCGTCTACGTCGGGCGCGGCGGGCGCACGAACGCCGAGGGCATCCGCCAGTTGCGCGCGATCGCCGGGCGGCTCGGGCGCGAGGTCGCCGCGGTGCCCGTCTCGAAGGTGCTGCACCTCAAGAGCGCGGTCACGGCCCTGCCCGACGGCACGGTCATCGGGCACCCCTCGACGATCGACGACACCTCGATGTGGCGCTCGTTTTTGCCCATGCCCGAGCCGGAGGGCGGCCACGTCGTCGTGCTCGCCGACGACACGGTGCTCATGGCGGCCTCGGCGCCGCAGAGCGCCGAGCTCGTCCGCTCCCTCGGCTACCGGGTGGTGACGGTCGACATCTCCGAGTTCGAGAAGCTCGAGGGCTGCGTCACCTGCCTGAGCGTGCTCGTGCGATAGCGGCACCGTCACGATTGCCACCCGCGTCGACATTGGTATGACGTAAGGCGTAGGGTGGAAGGCTCTGCCCGGCCACCCCGAGCAGCCCCGGTCACCGCCGGGCCATCGCCACCACGACACACTCCCGCGCCCGCCACGAGCGAGCGCGGCCCATCGAGGACGCACCATGTCGACGACCGCTTCACCGCCCGCCGGGCACCCCGCACCCCCCGCGCCGCCGCGCATGAGCACCGCCCGGGCGCTGGCCCGCATCCTGCCGTACGCGAAGCCGGCCATGCCCTGGATCTACGCGGGCATGGTCGCGGCCCTGCTCGCCGGGGTCATCGCGCTCGCGATCCCGCTCGTGCTGCAGAGCCTCGTCGACGGGCCGCTCGCCACCGGCGACCCGAGCCAGATCTGGCCGGCCGCCATCGCGGTGCTCGTGCTGGGCATTCTCGAAGCCGTCTTCATCGCACTGCGCCGCTTCTTCGTGCTCACCCCGGGCACCCACATCGAGGCGCGCATGCGCAACGGGCTCTACGCGCAGCTGCAAGACCTGCCGGTCGCCTTCCACGACCGCTGGCAGTCGGGCCAGCTGCTGAGTCGCGCGGTGAGCGACCTCAACCTGATCCGCCGCTGGCTGTCGTTCGGCTTCGTGCTGCTCATCGTCAACGGCATCACGATCGTCATCGGCTTCGTCGTGCTGTTCAGCTGGAGCCTGTGGCTCGGTCTGCTGTTCTTCGTCATGAGCGTGCCGCTCTGGATCTACGGCTACCTCTTCGAGCAGAAGTACTCGGTCATCGCGCGGCGCGCGCAAGACCAGCAGGGCGACCTCGCCACGGCGGTCGAAGAGAGCGTGCACGGCATCCGCGTGCTGAAGGCCTTCGGCCGCGGCAAGCACTCGCTGCTCAAGTTCGCCGAGCAGGCCGAGCTGCTGCGCGCCACCGAGATCGACAAGGCGAAGGCCATCGCCGGCATCTGGTTCTGGCTCGTGCTGATCCCCGACGTCGCGTTCGCGCTGTGCCTGCTCGGCGGGGTCGCGCTCGCGGCGAACGGCGAGTTGAGCGTCGGCGAGCTGTTCGCGTTCTTCGCGACGGCGACCGTGCTGCGCTTCCCGATCGAGTCGATCGGCTTCCTGCTCGCGATGACCTACGACACCCGCGCGGCGACCGATCGCTTCTTCGAGGTGATGGACGAGGTCAACACCATCACCGACCCGGCCGCGCCGGTCAGCATCGAGGCCCCCACCGGGCGGCTCACGTTCGAGAACGTGGTCTTCCGGTACCAGGATGCTCCCGCCGACCAGCCCGGAATCCTCGACGGCGTCACCCTCGAGCTCGAGCCCGGCGAGACCATGGCGCTCGTCGGTGTCACGGGCAGCGGCAAGACCACGATGACCGCCCTCGCGACACGGCTCTACGACGTGACCGAGGGGCGGGTGCTGCTCGACGGCGTCGACATCCGCGACCTCACGCGGGAGGAGCTGCGCCGTCACATCGCGATGGCGTTCGAAGACGCGACGCTGTTCTCGGCGAGCGTGCGCGACAACGTGCTGCTCGGGCGCCCCGACCTGACCGAGGATCCGTCGGCGGAGGCGGCGGCCGAAGCCGAGCGCGTGCTCGCCGAGGCGCTCGACATCGCGCAGGCCGACTTCGTGCACAGCCTGCCCGACGGCGTCGACACGACTGTGGGCGAAGAGGGGCTGAGCCTCTCGGGCGGCCAGCGCCAGCGGCTCGCGCTCGCCCGCGCCGTGGCGGCGAACCCCGCCGTGCTCGTGCTCGACGACCCGCTGAGCGCGCTCGACGTCGACACCGAGGCCCTCGTCGAGGCGGCGCTGCGCCGCGTGCTCGCGACGACCACCGGTCTCATCGTCGCCCACCGCCCCTCGACCGTGCAGATGGCCGACCGCGTCGCGCTGCTGCAGCAGGGCCGCATCACCGACGTCGGCACGCACAGCGAGCTGCTCAAGCGCAACGAGCACTATCGCTACGTCATCTCGTCGCTCGAAGACGAAGAGCTCGCGGCGGCCGAGCGCGCCGACCGCGATCTCAAGCTCGCCGAGCAGGAGGGCCGGCGGCGCGATGCGATCGACCGCGAGGCCCGTGTCATCGACTCCGCTTCTGATGGACCCCGAGGGGAGGTCGCCCGATGAGCGTCACCGGCGTCGAGGGCGAAGAGCGCTCGAACTACACGCGCGCCGAGTCGCGGCAGATCCGCGCCCGCTCGCTGCGCCTGCTCGGCTCGCTCGTGCGGCCCGTGCGGGGGCGCATCGTCGTGACGATGATCGTCATCGTCGTGTCGATCGCGCTGCAGGTCGCGGGCCCGGCGCTCATCGCGCTCGGCATCAACCAGGGCCTTCCCGCCCTCCTCGATTCCAACGACTGGATGCCCGTCTCGCTGACGGTGGCCGCCTACCTCTTCACGGCCATCGCCGGAGCCTCGCTCATCGCCCTGTACCAGGTGATGAGCGCCCGGCTGAGCCAGGCGATCCTGCTCGATCTGCGCAAGCGCGTCTTCCTGCACACCCAGCGTCTCTCGCTCGAGTTCCACGAGTCGTACACCTCGGGCCGCATCATCGCGCGCCAGACGAGCGACCTCGACTCGATCCGCGAGCTGCTCGACTCGGGGCTCAACCAGCTCGTCTCCGGGCTCATCTACATGGGCTTCACCGCGGCGGCCCTCGTGCTGCTCGACCCGACTTCGGGGCTCGTGCTTGCCGCCTCGCTCATCCCGCTGCTGCTGCTCACCCGGTGGTTCCAGGTGCGCTCGCAGAAGCTCTTCCGGCAGACGCGGGTCGCTTCGGCCCGCCTCATCGTGCACTTCGTCGAGACCATGACGGGCATCCGGGCGGTGAAGGCGTTCCGCAAAGAGCCGCGCAACGCGACCCAGTTCGCCGGGCACGTCGAGGACTACCGGCACGCCAACGCGCGCGTCATCCAGCTGTTCGGCATCTTCGACCCGGGGCTCGTGCTCATCGGCAACGTCACCGTCGCGGCCGCGCTCGTCGTCGGCGCGTTCCGCGTGGTCGAGGGCGAGCTGCTCATCGGCACCCTGCTCGCCGTCGTGCTCTACACCCGCCGGTTCTTCGACCCGGCGGAGGAGATGGCGATGTTCTACAACTCGTACCAGTCGGCCGCGGCCGCGCTCGAGAAGATCTCGGGCGTGCTGGAGGAGAAGCCCTCCGTGCCCGATCCGACGACTCCCATCGACCTCTGGAAGGCGAAGGGTGCGGTGCACTTCGACCGCGTGCGGTTCGCGTACAACCCCGAGACGGTCGTGCTTCCCGAGCTCGAGCTCAGCATCCCGGCCGGCCAGACGATCGCGCTCGTCGGCACGACGGGCGCCGGCAAGTCGACGCTCGCCAAGCTCATCGCGCGGTTCTACGACCCGACCGAGGGCGCGGTGACGCTCGACGGCGTCGATCTGCGCAAGATGCACCCGAAAGACCTGCGGCGCGCGATCGTCATGGTGACGCAGGAGGCGTACCTGTTCTCGGGCACCGTGGCCGACAACATCGCGCTCGGCAACCCCGAGGCGAGTCGCGAGCAGATCGAGGCCGCCGCGAAGGCGGTGGGGGCGCACGACTTCATCGTGTCGCTGCCGCAGGGCTACGAGACCGACGTCAACAAGCGCGGCGGTCGCGTCTCGGCCGGACAGCGGCAGCTGATCTCGTTCGCGCGCGCCTTCCTCGCCGACCCGACCGTGCTGATCCTCGACGAGGCGACGGCCTCGCTCGACATCCCGAGCGAGCGGCTCGTGCAGCGCGGCCTGCAGACCCTGCTGGCCGATCGCACGGCGGTGATCATCGCGCACCGGCTCTCGACCGTCGCGATCGCCGACCGCGTGCTCGTCATGGAGCACGGCCGCATCATCGAAGACGGCACGCCGGCCGAGCTCATCGCCGGCACGGGCAAGTTCGCGCAGCTGCACGCGGCCTGGCGCGAGTCGCTCGTGTGAGCGGGTTCACGCGCGCTGGGTAGGGTTCGGCGTGTGACAGAGCGCGAGCGGCAGGGAACGGCGCGCGAGGTGCTGGGCGCGTTCACGCGGCTCGGCCTCACGTCGTTCGGCGGCCCGATCGCGCACCTCGGATACTTCCGCGACGAGCTCGTCACCCGCCGGCGGTGGATCACCGACGAAGGCTACGCCGAGCTCGTGGCGCTCGCGCAGTTCCTTCCCGGCCCCGCGTCGAGCCAGGTCGGCTTCGCTCTCGGGATGCACCGGGCCGGGCTGCTCGGAGGCCTTGCGGCCTTCGCCGCCTTCACCCTGCCGAGTGCGGCGCTGCTCGTGCTCGCCGCTCTTGCAGCGCCGCAGCTCGCGGCCGTGGTCGGCGCGCCCCTCGCCGCGGGCCTCATCGATGGCCTGATGATCGTCGCCGTCGCGGTGGTGCTGCACGCGGTGATCGGGATGGCGCGCACACTCACGCCCGACCTGCGCCGGGCCGCCATCGCGCTCGGCGCAGGCCTTCTCGTACTGTTCGTCGGCACCGGATGGGCGACGCTGCTCGCCATCGCGGCCGGTGCCGGGCTCGGCCTGCTGCTGTGCCGCGGCGGTGGGGTGCCGGCCGCGGGGTCGGTGAGCATCCCGATCTCGCGTCGCGCGGGGGCGGTATGCCTCGCGATCGTCGCGGGGCTGCTGCTCGTGCTGCCGGTGCTCGCCGCGGTCGTGCCGAGCACGGCGCTGACGGTCGCCGACGGCTTCTTCCGTGCCGGCGCGCTCGTCTTCGGGGGCGGGCACGTCGTGCTGCCGCTGCTCGAGGCGGCGGTGGTCGAGCCCGGGCTCGTGACGGCGGAGCAGTTCCTCGCCGGGTACGGTGCCGCGCAGGCCGTGCCGGGGCCGCTGTTCACGATCGCGGCCTTCTTGGGCGCCTCGATCGCGCCCGGCGCCGAGGGACTGCTGCTCGCGGGCGTCGCCCTCGCCGCGATCTTCCTGCCCGGCCTGCTGCTCATGGTCGGCGTGCTGCCGTTCTGGGGCGCGCTGCAGGGCCGTCCGATGGTGGCGGCGCTCGTGCGGGGCGCGAACGCCGCGGTGGTGGGCGTGCTCGCGGCGGCGCTCATCACTCCGGTCGCGACGAGCGCGCTGCTCGACCCGAGGCTCACGGCGACCGCGGGCGTCGACGTGCTCGCCGTCGCGCTCGCCGCGATCTGCGCGGTGCTGCTGATCGTCGTGCGGGCGCCGGCATGGGCGGTGGTGCTTGTCGGCGCCGGGGGCGGGCTGCTGCTCGCGGCGTTCTGACCGCCCCCGGCGCGACGGCTCAGCGCAAGCGCGCGGTGTTCTCGGCGATGGCGACGAGCGCCACGTTGACCTCGACGATCATGCGCGCCAGCACGACGGCGACGAGCGTGCCGACCGGCACGAGCACGATGCCGCCGAGCACGGTCAGCACGCCCGAGACGGGCTGCCCGCCGACCATGAGCCCGACGCCCGAGACGACGATGCCGAAGAACGCCACGAGGCCCGCGAGCAGGATGCTCACGAGCAGGATCGCGTAGATGAAGCCCGCGATGCGGCGGGTGACGAAGGTCACGAACTTGAAGTCGACGAGCGCCCGGAAGAATCCGGGCACCGCGCTGACGTCGATGGAGATCGTCTGCTCGGCCGGCGCGGTCGAGGCGGCCGCGGGTGTTGCGGCGGGAGCGGTCGCGGTCTCCGCGGCGGGCTTGGCCGTCTTCGCGGTGCGCGGCTTCGAGGCGGGGGAGTCGGTCACGAGAACCTCCGGGGGTCGGGATGCGCGGCGCTCGCCGCACCCCGGCACAGTACCGCCGCCGCGGGCGCGGGTCTACGAGGGGCGCCAGCGCGCCGCGCGCAGGTCGAGGCGGTACGGGGCCGGGTCGTCGCGGCGGGTCGCGCCGTCGGACGCTCCGAGCAGCGGCGTCCCCTCGGCGCGGTAGTGGCGCAGAGCCTCGACCTCGTGCCCCGCTGGCGCACGGCCGTCGGCCCGCACCACCCGCCACCACGGCACGCTCGACCCCTCGGTGGCCATGACTCGGCCGACCGCGCGGGCGCCGCGCGATCCGAGCTCGGCGGCGACGTCGCCATACGTCATGACGCGGCCCGGCGGGATGTCGCGGACGACCTCGAGCACGGCGCCGCCGAAGTCGAGCGGGGCGCCGCCGAAGTCGAGCGGGGCGCCGTCGAGCCGGGCACGCTCGCGCGGCGACTCAGGTGCGGCGGGCATCCCGTGACCGATTCTGAGGGGCCGATCAGACGTGCAGCGCGCCGATCTTCTCGCCGTACTCGGTCTCGCCGATCTCGACGAAGCCGATGCGGCGGAAGAACTCGCCGGGGCCCTCCTCGCCGGTCTCCCAGATCACCGTCACGGTGTCGAAGCCGCGCTGGCGCGCTTCGTCGGCGAGGGCGTGCACGGCGAACTTGCCGATGCCGCGGCCCTGCGCGGTCGCGTCGACGTTGATGCGCCAGATGCAGCTGCGGAACTCGGGCTTCGGGTTGTCAGGGTCGAAGTTGCCGCGGATGAAGCCGACGACGTCGTCGCCGTCGAGCACGACGCGCGCCCAGGTGGTGGTCGGGTTCACGTAGGCATCGGCCGCCGAGTACGAGACGGGCGTGACGAACTGCTCCTGTCCGGGCCTGAGCGTCAGGCCGTTCGCCGCCACGATGGTCTTGGCCGACAGTTCCTCGAGTCTCAGCGCGCTCATGCCCCCAGGGTAGACGAGGGGCGCGACCGGGGGAGGCCCGATGTATCTCGATATCGAGACAACACGGGCGAGCCGCTAGGCTGGCACGCGGCACATCACCGATGGAAAGGCGCCCCGCAGTGGAGAAGATCAAGGTCGAGGGAACAGTCGTCGAGCTCGACGGCGACGAGATGACCCGCATCATCTGGCAGTTCATCAAAGACCGCCTGATCCACCCCTACCTCGACATCACGCTCGAGTACTACGACCTCGGCATCGAGCACCGCGACGCGACCGATGACCAGGTCACGATCGACGCCGCCCACGCGATCATCAAGCACGGCGTCGGCGTCAAGTGCGCCACCATCACGCCCGACGAGGCCCGCGTCGAGGAGTTCGGCCTCAAGAAGATGTGGAAGAGCCCGAACGGCACGATCCGCAACATCATCGGCGGCGTGATCTTCCGCGAGCCGATCGTCATCTCGAACATCCCGCGCCTCGTGCCCGGCTGGAACAAGCCGATCATCATCGGCCGTCACGCCTTCGGCGACCAGTACCGCGCCACCGACTTCCGCTTCGAGGGGAAGGGCACGCTCACCGTCGAGTTCACGCCAGAGGACGGCTCGGAGCCGCTGAAGTTCGAGGTGTACCAGGCCCCCGGCAGCGGGGTCGCGCAGGTGCAGTACAACCTCGACGAGTCGATCCGCGACTTCGCGCGCGCCTCGCTCAACTACGGCCTGGCCCGCAGCTACCCCGTCTACCTCTCGACCAAGAACACGATCCTGAAGGCCTACGATGGCCGCTTCAAGGATCTGTTCGAGGAGGTCTTCGAGAACGAGTTCAAGAGCCAGTTCGCGGCCGCCGGCATCACCTACGAGCACCGCCTCATCGACGACATGGTCGCCTCGGCCATGAAGTGGGAGGGCGGCTACGTCTGGGCCTGCAAGAACTACGACGGCGACGTGCAGAGCGACACCGTCGCCCAGGGCTTCGGCTCACTCGGTCTCATGACGAGCGTGCTGACCAGCCCCGACGGCAAGGTCGTCGAGGCCGAGGCCGCGCACGGCACCGTCACGCGCCACTACCGCCAGCACCAGCAGGGCAAGCCGACGTCGACCAACCCGATCGCGTCGATCTTCGCGTGGACCCGCGGCCTCATGCACCGCGGCAAGCTCGACGGCAACCAGGCGCTGATCACCTTCGCCGAGACGCTCGAGGACGTCGTGATCACGACGGTCGAGAGCGGCAAGATGACGAAAGACCTGGCGATCCTCATCAGCCCCGAGCAGCCCTTCCTCACCACGGAGGACTTCCTCGCCGCGCTCGACGAGAACCTCAAGGCCCGGCTCGGCTAGTCGCCGCTGATCGAGGGATGCCCGGGGCCGCGTGCCCCGGGCATCCCTCGTTTCGGCGCACGGGTCTCGGAGTTGCGCAGATATACCCCCGGGGGTATCCTCAATCCATGCCCCGACCGGGGTTCAGCATCCTCTGAAAGGAACCGCTATGTGCTCACCCGTCCGCTGCTCCGCGTGCGGCAAGGTCACCTGGGCCGGCTGCGGTCTGCACATCGAGCAGGCGCTCGAGGGCGTGCCCCAGTCCGAGCGCTGCACCTGCGGCTAGTGCGCCGCCGGGCGGCATTGGCGCCGACGGCCTCGAGGCGCTAGACACAGGAGCATGCCCCGCCCCCTCGCGCTCGTGCGCCGCTTCCCGCTGGTCGCCCTGACGCTGCTCATCGCCGCGGTCGCGGGGGCCCTCGCACTCGGCGGGCTCGAGCCGCCCGCGCGCTGGCTGGTCTCGCTCTACGCCCTCGGCATCGCCGCGATGGAGGCGGTGCGCATGCTGCGGGGGCTGCTCGCGAAGCAGTTCGGCCTCGACATCCTGGCCGTCACCGCGATCGTCAGCACGGTCGCGGTGGGGGAGTACTGGGCGAGCCTGATCATCGTGTTCATGCTCGCCGGCGGGGAGGCGCTCGAGGTCGCCGCCGCGGGCCGCGCCCAGCGCGAGCTGCGCGCCCTGCTCGACCGCGTGCCGCAGCAGGCGCACCGCATCGAGGCCGACGGCTCGGTCGTCGACATCCCCGCCGACGCCGTGCGGGTGGGCGATCGGCTGCTCGTGCGTCCGGCCGAGATCCTGCCCGTCGACGGCGAGCTCGCGAGCGGGCTCGGCAGTCTCGACGAGTCGTCGCTCACCGGCGAGAGCCTGCCGGTCGACAAGGCGATCGGTGACACCGTTCTGAGCGGCTCGGTCAACGGGCCCGCCGCGATCCAGGTCGTCGCGACCGCCGTCGCCGCCGACTCGCAGTACCAGCGCATCGTCGAGCTCGTGCGCGAGGCCTCGAGCAGCAAGGCCCCGCTCGTGCGTCTCGCCGATCGCTACGCCCTGCCCTTCACGGGCGTCTCGCTCGCGATCGCCGGCGTCGCATGGGCGATCAGCGGCGACCCGGTGCGGTTCGCCGAGGTGCTGGTCGTCGCCACGCCGTGCCCGCTGCTCATCGCCGCCCCGGTGGCCTTCATGGGCGGCATGAGCAGCGCGGCCAAGCGCGGCATCGTCATGAAGAGCGCGGCCTCGCTCGAGAAGCTCGCCCGCGTGCGCACGGTCGCCTTCGACAAGACCGGCACGCTCACCCAGGGCCGACCCGCCGTCGTCGGCGTGCACGCGCAGCCCGGGTTCGACGAGCGCGAGCTGCTGCACCTCATGGGATCGGCCGAGCAGTACTCGTCGCACGTGCTCGCCGCCTCCATCCAGCAAGCGGCCCTCGACCGCGCCGGAGCCCTCAGCCCCTCGGCCGACGCGCGCGAGGTCGCGACCTTCGGCGTCGAGGCGACCATCGACGGTCGCCGCGTGCGCGTCGGCAAGCCCGCCTTCGTCGCCGAGCACGCCGCCGACCTCGTGCCGCACGAGGCCGAGAGCGGCGCGGCCGTGGTCTACGCGGCGGTCGACGGCCGCTTCGCCGGCATCATCGTGCTGCGGGATGCGGTGCGCGACGACGCGGCCGACACCCTCGTCGCCCTGCGCGGGCTCGGAGCCCAGCGCATCCTCATGGTCACCGGCGACGTCGCGGCGACGGCCGCGCCGATCGCCGCGTCGCTCGGCATCACCGAGCTGCACGCCGAGTGCCTGCCCGACGACAAGGTGCGCATCATCCGCGAGGCCCAGCCGCGCCCGGTCGTCATGGTCGGCGACGGCGTCAACGACGCTCCCGTGCTGGCCGTGAGCGACGTCGGCATCGCGATGGGGGCGAAGGGCTCGACGGCGGCGAGCGAGTCGGCCGACGTCGTGATCCTGCTCGACGACATCGCGCGCGTCGCCCGCGCGGTCGCGATCGGCCGTCGCACGGTGCGCATCGCCCTGCAGAGCATCGGGCTCGGCATCGTCATCTCGGTCGGCCTCATGCTTGTCGCCGCGGTCGGGCTGCTGCCCGCCGTGGTCGGCGCCACGCTGCAGGAGGCCGTCGACCTGATCGCGATTCTCGGCGCCCTGCGGGCCGTGCGTGCCGGGGTCGCTCCCGTTCCGGGGCTGGATGCTGCGCCGCGGTCGCGCGGCACGAAGACGGGCCCCGTGCCCGACGCAGAGGCGTCGCTCGGCACGGGGCCCGCACGGCCGCCGGTCGACCGGTGAGGGTGGCCGCCTAGGCGGTCACCTCGGCGCGGTCGCTCGCGGTCGCGATGGCGATCTTGCGCGGCTTCGCCTTCTCGGCCACGGGGATCATGACGCTCAGCACACCGTTCTCGTAGTGGGCCGAGATGCTCTCGGTGTCGATGTCGCGGCCGAGAGTCAGCTGTCGCTGGAACGTGCCAGCGGCACGCTCGCGCGCGAGCCACTGCACGCCGTCCTGCGAGCGCGGCGTGCGCTCGGCGCGGATGGTCAGCATCTGGCCGTCGACGTCGACATCGACGCTGCCCGGGTCGACGCCCGGCAGCTCGGCCGTCAGCACGAAGTGGTCGGCATCGCGATAGAGATCGATTGGCATGACGCGCGGAGTGTCGCGACGGTCGAGCAGCGTCGCGGCCATGCGGTCGAGCTCGCGGAACGGGTCGAGGTTCATCATCATCACGGTCTCCCATCTCCTCGCCGCCGGGTGGGCGGCTGCGCTGGTACTGAAGTTGAGTCGAGGTGGCTCAACTACGACGAGATTAGCACTCTCGCTATGCGAGTGCCAGTCTTTCGCGCACAGCGAAATGCCTGGTCAGCGGTGCTTCTGGACCGTTGACGCGGTGTTCGCTGGGTGTCGCGTGCGACCTAGTACCCCGCGAAGTAGTCGGTGTGCACGCGGCGCACTCCGGCCCGACGGAGGGCCGTGCGGGCCGCGGCGACGAGCGACGGCGCCCCCGAGACGAACCCGCGCCGGGCGGCGAGGTCGGGCACGAGCGCGCGGAGGGCATCCGGCGTCAGCTGATCGGGGGAGGCCTCGACGATGCGGGCTCCCGCGGCCTCGGCCGCCTCGCGGTAGAGCACCTCGCCGGGGTTCGAGCTGACGACGAGCAGCACGATGTCGCGCTGCTCGCCCCGCGCGGCGAGGCTCGCGAGTTGGCTCGCGAACGGCGTCATGCCGATGCCGCCCGCGACCATGAGCAGCGGCACCGCCGGGTCGCGCGGCAGCAGGAAGTCGCCGGCGACCTGGGTGACGGCGATGCGGGTTCCGGGCTCGAGCTGCGCGAGCGCGGCCTTGAACGAGCTGCCGCCCTCGGGGGTGCGCAGGCCGATCGCGACGCTCGGCTGCTCAGCCGCGGCCAGCTCGGGCGCCGACGCGATCGAGAACGTGCGGCGCGTGCCGCGGATGTCGGCGCGATGCGGCAGGTGCAGCTCGAGGTACTGCCCGGCCTCGAAGGCGAGCCGGCGCGAGGGCTCGAAGCGGTACTCGGTGGCGTGGTCGGAGAGCGGGGTGCGCTCGACGAGCCGCAGCGCGACGCCGCCGCGGCGCGAGACCGCGAACGCCACGATGTTGCCGAGCACGAGGGCGAGCTCGGGAGAGTTGTAGATCGGGCCGAGGCTGAACGGCACCGAGAAGGCCACAGCCGTCACGGCGGCGGCGAGCCAGCGCTGCCATCGCAGCGGCGGCAGGGTCAGCGGCTCGCTGAGCATGTACCCGGCCAAGAACACCACTGGGTAGAGCGATAGGACGGTCCACGCTGCCCCCAGAGGGTCGCTCCCTGTCATCACGAGGCGGCTGCCGCTGATGATGATGGCGACCACGATGAATACGAGACCGACGTCGAGTCGTCGAGTGCGGTCGAGAAGCAGAAGCGCGCCGATCGCGACCGCGGGCAGAAGCGCTGGCGTGACGACCCACCAGATGCCGGCCGCGAGACCGAACGGAAACGCGATCAGCCCCGCGACCCATACGCCGGTCGCGGCAGGGTTCAACAGGTGCCGGCCTCGCCAGACCAGCAGATACTTCGACAGCGCGGCGAGAACGCTCGCCCCGGCGGCGACAATGAGCCCGGCGGTTGTGAGTGTCGGCGGCACGAGGCAGGTGATGATGAGCGCCGTGATGACACTCGACTCGCGGTGCGGCACGACCCGGGCGAGCCGGGCGGCCAGCTCGTTCGCCCCGAGGGTCGCGACGATCACGACGCCGAGCGTGCCGAGGATCGCGTAGGGGTCGGGCCCGATCACGTCGAGAAACGCGAACAGCACCGCCTGTGCGAGCACGATCGCGAGCGTGATCGTGGCCAGCCGGTACATGCTGACCCGGCCGGTCAGTGCGTCGATGCGTGCCCTCATGCGAACAGCTCCCCTCGAAGACCGGCGCTCGCCTCGAGCCGCCCGTCAGCCATCAGTCGAACCCATTCCACCGCGAAAACCCTGCACAGACGCGCCGGGTCGGCCAGGAACATCGCCGTCGCGACGCCATCGGCCACGAGCGCGGAGTCGGCGATGACCCAGGTCGCGACGACGGCGTCGACCGGGCGGCCGGTGATCGCGTCGATGATGTGGTGCAGCCCGTCGCCCCAGGCGCGCCGCGTCGTCGCCGAGGCGCACAGGGCCTGATCGCGCAGCTCGACGACGCCGAGCGCCTTCGTCGGGTCGAACGGGTTCTCGAGGGCCACGCGGATGCTGCGCTCCCCCCGCACGCGCACGTCGCCGCTCGCGTCGACCACCGTGTCGGGCAGCCCGCGCTGCACGAGCAGCTCGCCCACCAGGTCGACGAGGTACCCCTTGCCGGCCGCCCCCACATCGAGCAGCACGGGCGCCGCGGTGTCGAGGACGAGGCCGGCGGACGTGCGGCGCAGGGCGAGCGAATCCTGCCAGCTCGGTGCGGGCAGCGGCTCGCCGGCGGGAAGCAGGCGGTAGGCGGCGTCGTAGCCGAGCCGTTCGAGGCTCGCGCCGACGAGGGGGCTCAGGCGGGCATCCGTCGCCGCGTGCAGCCGCTCGTAGAGGTCGAGCAGCGGTTCGGCGTCGGCGGGCAGGCTCCATGACCCCGGCTCGCGCGCGATGCGGGCGACGAGCGAGTCGTCGCGGAAGCGCGACCAGTCGCGGTCGAACTGCTCGATGCGGGCGAGCACGGCGGCGCGGTCATCGGCCGAGAGCGGCGCACCGAGCGACGACGTCGGCGTCAGCGCCCCGCCGACCCCGATGCGCCAGGAGGTGCCGATCGCCTCGAACGCGGTGGGCTCGAGACGGGTCGCGGGGCTCACGGGCGGTGCCGGGCTCAGCTCTCGACGGCTTCGGCCTTGATGGCGGCGATCGCCTCGCGGAAGCCGTTGCTGGTCAGCGACGAACCCGCGACCACGGTGACATCGAGCGTGTCGATGTCCTCCCCGATGACGATGTCGCCGATGCCGTCGGCGAACTGGCCCTGGTAGTTGGCCGTCGTGGGGTTGTTGGGGTTGGTCGTGATCTCGACGTCGGTGACGATGTCGTTCTCGAGCTCGATGAGCACGATGATGTTCTCGCTGCCGTTGGGCGACTCGTAGGTGCCGTTCGCCTGGTAGGTGCCGTCGCGGTAGCTCGCGTCGATCGGAACCTCCGCCTCGGCGGCGGTCGAGCAGCCGGTCAGGGTTCCGAGCAGCGCGGCGGTCGCGCCGATCGGGGCGGCGACGCGCGCGGCGGTCGTGCGGGCGCGGCCGGTCATCATGCGGGTCATCGTGTCTCCTGGGCGTCGTCGGACTCAGGCGGCATCCAGCCGCTGCTCATCAGCCTGTCGGGTCTCGGTGGATATTCGCTGTGCCGACCTGAAGGGTTTGCCCCACGGCCTCATTGCCCGCTGCGCCGGTGCGCGGAGTCACTGCTCGGCATGCAGGGCCTCGTCGGGCTCGGTCGCGGCCCAGTGGGTGAAGCGCACCGCGAGCCCCGACCGCGTGGGCGCGCACACCATCGGCCCGATGCGGGCGTTCTCGTGCGGAAACCGTGCGACCCGCACGAGGCGCCACTCCCCGTCGATGCTCGAGCGGGCGCGGATCACCACGGCGTCGGCGAAGCGGGATGCTCGCACGGTCACCGCGCTGCCCACCCAGTCGTCGACTCGTCCGGTCGACCAGTCACTCGCGCCCACGGTGACGACCGCGCCGAGCTGCGGGTGCCCGTCGCTGAACTCGACTCCGGCTTTGATCCAGTGCTCGTCGTCGACGATCACGGCGAGCCCGGCCTGGTCGAACTCTCCGGTGAAGCCGGTGAGCTCGAAGGTCACCTCGATCGCGGTGCCCGCATCCCAGGGGCGCAGCAGGGCATGGCCGTTCTCGTGCCGGAAGCCGTACGCGGTGTCGCGCCACCAGTCGCTGCCCCGCACCGCCTCGACCGTCAGGGCGCCGTCGCTGCCGATCACGGCCGAGATCGGGTCGCGCGTCCACACCCCCTCGTCGAAGGCGAGCGGGCCGACGGCGGGGTGTGCAGGAGTCATGTGAAGATGATCGTCCGTTGACCGTCGAGAAGCACGCGGTCCTCCGCGAACCAGCGCACGGCCTGGCTGAGGGTGCGGCTCTCGATGTCGCGACCGATGACCACGAGCTCCTCCGGAGAGCGCGAGTGGTCGACGCGCGTGACGTTCTGCTCGATGATCGGCCCTTCGTCGAGATCGCTCGTGACGAAGTGCGCGGTCGCGCCGATGAGCTTCACGCCGCGGGCGTGCGCGCGGGCGTAGGGGTTCGCGCCCTTGAACCCGGGCAGGAACGAGTGGTGGATGTTGATCGCCCGTCCCGCGAGGGCATCGCACAGCTCGGGCGAGAAGATCTGCATGTAGCGTGCGAGCACCACGAGCTCGATGTCGTGCTCGTCGACGGCGGCGAGGATGCGGGCCTCCATCGCCGCCTTCTGCTCCGCATCCGTCACCGGATGCGCCGCGAAGGGCACCCCGTAGAACGCGGCGAGCTCACCGAGGTCGGGGTGATTCGACAGCACGAGGGGAACCTCGATCGGCAGCGTGCCGCTGCGCTGCCGGAAGAGCAGGTCGTTGAGGCAGTGGCCCGCCTTCGAGACGAGCACGAGGGTGCGCAGCGGGCGCCCGACCGCGTCGATGCGGCACTGCATGCCGTAGCGGTCGATGACCGGCTGCAGCGCGGCGAGCAGGGCGTCGTGGTCGGCGTGCGTCTCGGTCTGCAGGCGCAGGAAGAACCGGCCCGAGCCGAGGCTCGAGAACTGCTGCAGCTCGGTGATGTTGCCCTCGGCCTCGACGATGGCGCCGGTCACGGCGTGCACGATGCCGGGGCGGTCGTCGCAGACCAGGGTCACGATCCAGTGGTGGAGGGTCTCGCTCACGCGTCCAGCCTATTGGTGTGACCTGAGGCGGTACGGCGCGGTTACGCTGGCCCCGTGCGCCTGCCGTGGATGCCCCTGCTGCTGCTCTCGGCGGGCATTTTCGTGGCGGTCACGAGCGAGTTTCTGCCGATCGGCCTGCTGCCGCAGCTGCGCGACGAGCTCGGAGTCTCGGAGGCGCAGGTCGGCCTGCTCGTCACCGTCTTCGCCGCGTCGGTCGTCGTCGCCACGGCGCCGCTCACCCACCTGACCCGTCGGGTGCCGCGCAAGACCCTGCTTCTGGTGCTGCTGGGAGTGTTCGCGCTCGCGAACCTCGTGGCGGCCCTCGCGCCGGGCTACGCCGTGCTCGTCGTCGCCCGCGTGGTCGGCGGTGCCGCGCACGGCGTGTTCTGGGCGGTCGTGACCCCGTACGCCGCGCGGCTCGTGCCGCCCGAGCGGCTCGCGCGCGCTGTGGCCGTCGTCGCCGCCGGCGCGACGGTCGCGACCGTCGCCGGCGTGCCGCTCGGCACCCTGCTCGGGGCAGCGGTCGGCTGGCGGGCATCGTTCGCCCTCATCGCCGGTCTCGTCGTCGTCATCGCCCTCGCGATCGTCGCCGTGCTGCCTCCGGTCGCGCACGCCGCGACCGACCCCGCGACGGATGCGGCTGCCGGCACCCGCCCGCGCCGCGACCCCACCCTCGCCCCCGTGCTGCTGCTGTGCGCCACGGTAGTGCTCGTCACGCTCGGGCACTCGGCGTTCTACACCTACATCGCGGCGTGGGTCATCGACGTGGCGGGCTTTGAAGCCGGCGCGGTCGCCCCCGTGCTGCTGGCGTTCGGCGCCGCGGGGGCGGCCGGGGTGGCCCTCGCCGGCGTGCTGGGAGACCGCTACCCGCGCGCGCTGCTGCCGATCATGCTCGCTGGCGTGGTCGCCGCGGTCGCCGGTCTCGCGGTCATCGGGCTCGGGGCGAGCAGCCTCGGTGCGAATGGGCCCGGTGCCGCCTCCGCCGACCCGGTCGCGGTCGTCGTGCTGATCGTCGCGTGGAGCGCGTTCCTCGGCGGGGTGCCGGTGATCTTCCAGGCGCGGCTGCTGCAGCTCGCATCCCCAGCCCTGCGCGACATCGGGGCGGCCTGGATCACCGTCGCCTTCAACGTCGGCATCGGCGGGGGCGCGCTGCTCGGCGGCGTGGTGCTCGAGGTCTGGTCGCTCGCCGCGCTACCGGTCGTGGCCGGCGCTCTGCTCGGTGCGGGCCTCGTTCTCGTCGTCGTCGCCCTCCGTCGTCCAGCCGAGCTCGTCGAGGGCCACCACGATGGCGACGATGCCGTTGACGATCCACGTCACGGCGAGCGGCGTCAGGCCGGGTAGCGCCGGCGCCGCCAGCCAGAACGCGGTGAGCGCGGCCATGCCGAGCAGGTGCGAGCGCAGCCAGGGCCGCCCGATCGACCGCTTGAAGAGCAGATTGCCGAGCAGGTAGAGCGCCGGGGCGCCCACCACGACGGCGAGCGTCGTCGGGTCGATCGGGTCGTCGGGATGCGCGAGCACCAGCTCGTCGCCGACCGCGACCAGCACGACCCCACCCACGAGCAGCATGTGCAGGTAGGTGTACGTGAAGCGCGCGATGCGGCCGGTCTGTTCGGCCGCGGAGATGTAGCGGTGGCCGTGCTCGGCGCCGTGGCTGAAGTAGAGCAGCCAGAACAGGATGGTGCCGACGAAGGCGGCGAGGAAGGCGAGCACCGACGAGGCGGTCAGGTCGCTGCGGCTGAAGACCGTGCCGGTGACAATGATCGACTCGCCGAGCGCGACGATCATGAAGAGTCCGCTGCGCTCGGCCATGTGCCCGCCGGCGACCTGCCACGACTCGATCGGCGAGTTGCCGATCACGGGCACCCAGTACCGCACCACCGGCGCGAAGAGCTCGATGGCCAGCGCCACGGCCCACATCACGAACTGCGCGGTGCCGCCGATGAGCGCTCCGGCGATCCAGAACGGAGCCGAAGCGACGAACCACAGGGCGATGCGCGTGAGGTTGAGCGCCGCATCCGCCTGCCCCGTGCGCTGGTAGCTCACGATGACGAAGATCGTGCGGCCCAGCTGCATGACGACGTACGCGAGGGCGAACTGCAGACCGCGGTCGACGAACGCGTAGGGGATGGCGGTGCTCAGCACGAGGCCGACGAGCATCATCGCGATGAGCATCCAGCGCACGGGGCCCGTCTCGGGGTTCATCCAGTTCGTGACCCACGTCGTGTACATCCACACCCACCACACGGCGATGAGCATGAGCACGCCCTCGAGCACGCCGGCCGGCGTGAGGTGCTCGATCACGTGGTGCGACAGCTGGGTGACGGCGAACACGAACACCAGGTCGAAGAACAGCTCGATGAAGGCGACGCGGTCGGCGCCGGCCTCACGCGTGCGGAAGAGGCGGACGACGGGCAGGGAGCGGGTCACGGATCCTCCGGGAGGCTGGTCGCTGTGGTGGTGCCGGTAGCCTAGACGTGGATGCCCGCTCCGGGGTCCCCGTGTTCGTCAGCGGCGCAACGCTGGCCACGAAAGCTCTGCCACCTCATGTCTCAGCACGACCGCCCGTTTCCCTGGGTGGGCCTCGTCACGCTCGCCGTCGCCATCTTCTTCCTCGTCACGAGCGAGTTTCTGCCCACCGGCCTGCTGTCGGCAATGGCCGACGACCTCGCCGTCACCGAGTCGCAGGTCGGCCTGCTCATCACGATCTTCGCGGGCACCGTCGTGGTCTCGGCGGCGCCGCTCGCCGCGCTCACGCGCCACTACCCCCGCAAGGGCCTGCTGCTCGTCGTGCTCGGCGTCTTCGCCCTCGCCAACGTGCTCGCGGCGATCGCGCCGAGCTACGAGCTTCTCGTGGGCGCGCGCGTGCTCGGCGGCCTCGCCCACGGCCTGTTCTGGGCTGTCGCGGGCGCCTACGCGAGCTACCTCGTACCGCGCCAGCAGCTCGCGCGCGCCGTCGCCGTGACGAGCGCGGGCGGCACGGCTGCCTTCGTGCTCGGCGTGCCGCTCGGCACGGCCCTCGGGCTCGCGCTCGGCTGGCGGGCCGCCTTCGGCATCATCGCGGCGACGGTGGTCGTGCTGGTGCTGCTCGTCATCCGGTTCCTGCCCGCGGTCGAGCACCGTGTGCCGCTGACGACCGGCGAGATCCGCCTCCCGGCCCGCCGCGACCCGACCATGCCGGGCGTGCTGTTCATCTGCCTGCTCGTGATCATCCTCATCACCGGGCACAACGTCTTCTACACGTACATCGCGCCGTTCGTGCTCGACACCGCGGGCTTCGAGCCCGAGGCGCTGAGCATCCTGCTGTTCCTCTACGGCGGGGCCGGAGCCATCGGGCTCGTGCTCGCGGGCGTCGTGGGCAGTCGCTACCCCCGCGGCGGCCTGTACGGGATGCTCGCCAGGGTCATCCTCGCCGTCAGCGTGCTCGCCCTCTTCGCCGGAGTGCCCGTCGTGGTCGTGATCGCGTTCGTGGTGTGGGGGGCGGCCTTCGGGGGCATCCCGACCCTGCTGCAGACTCGCCTGCTGAAGATCGCCTCGCCGAACGTGCGCGACGTCGGCGCCGCCCTGCTGACCACGTCGTTCAACATCGGCATCGGAGGCGGGGCGGCGATCGGGGCCGTCATCTTCGCGCGCACGGGCACGACGTGGCTGCCGTGGATCGAGGCCGCGGCGATCGCCCTCGGCATCGTCGCGCTGCTCATCATGGAGTCGCGCCGCCGCGCCCGCGGCGTGCCGCTGACGACGCGGCCGATCACGATCGTCGAGGCCGAGTCGCCGTAGGCAGCGCACCGGGTGGCGCGCATCCGCAACCCGCACATGCCCCCGCGCGCGACGCAGGCACGCGGGTTAGACTGAACCCGTCGCGACTGGCGTTCGGATGGGTCACCATCAGGGAGCGACCGACACGGTGTGGGGCCGTACGCCTGGGCCCCCAGCAGACCCCGCCGGCTGCGCCCGGCAGACCCTTCGAAGGAGAACCCCCGTGTCCGATCGACTGCCCTCGTCGTTCAACGATGCCCTCATCGACGTCGACCCCGAGATCGCCGCCGTGCTCGACCAGGAGCTCAGCCGCCAGCGCCACACGCTCGAGATGATCGCGAGCGAGAACTTCGTCTCGCGCGCCATCCTCGAAGCGCAGGGCTCGGTGCTCACCAACAAGTACGCCGAGGGCTACCCCGGCAAGCGCTACTACGGCGGCTGCGAGTTCGTCGACATCGCCGAGAACCTGGCCATCGAGCGCGCCAAGAGCCTGTTCGGCGCCGAGTTCGCCAACGTGCAGCCCCACTCGGGCGCGCAGGCGAGCGCCGCCGTGCTGCACGCCCTCGCCAACCCCGGCGACACCATCCTCGGTCTCGAGCTCGCCCACGGCGGCCACCTCACGCACGGCATGAAGCTCAACTTCTCGGGCAAGGTCTACAACGCGACCTCGTACGGCGTGAACCCCGAGACGATGCTCATCGACATGGATGCGGTGCGCGCCGCCGCGCACGAGCACAAGCCGACCGTGATCATCGCCGGCTGGTCGGCGTACTCGAGGCACCTCGACTTCGCGGCCTTCCGCGCCATCGCCGACGAGGTCGGCGCGAAGCTGTGGGTCGACATGGCCCACTTCGCCGGGCTCGTGGCCGCCGGGCTGCACCCCTCGCCGCTGCCGCACGCCCACGTCGTGTCGTCGACCGTGCACAAGACCCTTGCGGGTCCGCGCTCGGGCATCATCCTCAGCAACGACGAGTCGCTGTTCAAGAAGCTCAACTCGGCCGTGTTCCCGGGCCAGCAGGGCGGCCCGCTCATGCACGTCATCGCCGCCAAGGCCGTGGCGTTCAAGCTCGCCCACAGCCCCGAGTTCGTCGAGCGGCAGCAGCGCACCATCCGCGGCGCGCAGATCCTCGCCGAGCGGCTCACGCAGAGCGACGCGACCGCCGCGGGCATCAACGTGCTCACCGGCGGCACGGATGTTCACCTCGCGCTCGTCGACCTGCGCGAGTCGCCCCTCAACGGCCTCGAGGCCGAGAACGTGCTGCACGAGGTCGGCATCACCGTCAACCGCAACGGCGTGCCCTTCGACCCGCGCCCGCCGATGGTGACGAGCGGCGTGCGCATCGGCACCCCGGCGCTCGCGACGCGTGGCTTCGCCGACGCCGAGTTCACCGAGGTGGCCGACATCATCGCGCACGCGCTGATGCCGAACCCCGACGTGGCCGCCCTGCGCGGTCGCGTCGAGGCGCTCACCGAGGCGTTCCCGCTCTACCCGGGGCTGTGAGCGTGAGCGCGACCGGCTCCACCCCGACCGCGCAGAAGCTCGACGGAACCGCGACCGCGGCGGCCATCAAGGCCGAGCTGCGCGACCGTGTCGCCGCGCTGCGCGACCGCGGCATCGTGCCCGGGCTCGCAACGGTGCTCGTCGGCGACGACTCCGGCTCGCAGTGGTACGTCGCGGGCAAGCACCGCGACTGCGCCGAGGTCGGCATCGCCTCGATCCGGCGCGATCTGCCCGAGTCGACGACGCAGGCCGAGCTTGAATCCGTCATCGACGAGCTGAACGCCGACCCGGCGGTGACGGGGTTCATCGTGCAGTTGCCGCTGCCGAAGCACCTCGACACCGACGCGATTCTCGAGCGCGTGCATCCCGACAAAGATGCCGACGGGCTGCACCCGACCAACCTGGGCCGACTCGTGCTGCGGGTCGACCGGCCGATCGACACGCCGCTGCCGTGCACGCCGCGCGGCGTCATCGAGCTCGTCGAGCGGCACGGGCTGTCGTGGGCGGGCAAAGACGTCGTGGTAATCGGCCGCGGGGTCACGGTCGGGCGTGCGATCGGCTCGCTGCTGACGCGGCGCGAGTACAACGCGACCGTCACGCTCACGCACACGGGCACGCGCGACCTCGGCGAGCACCTGCGGCGCGCCGACGTCATCGTCGCGGCGGCCGGCGTGCCCGGCATCGTGAAGGCCGCCGACGTCAAGCCGGGTGCGATCGTGCTCGACGTGGGCGTCTCGCGGCTCGTCGACCCCGACACGGGGGTCTCGCGCATCGCGGGCGATGTGGCCGACGACGTGGCGACGGTCGCGTCGTGGATCTCGCCGAACCCCGGCGGCGTCGGCCCCATGACGCGGGCGCTGCTGCTGGCGAACGTCGTCGAGACTGCCGAGCGCCAGGCGGGCTGACCCGAGCACGCCTTTTCGGAGCAACGACGGAGACAGCCGCGTTCCACACTCCCACTCGGGGTGGGTGCGTTGTGGAACAGCCCGGTCTCCGTCGTTCGTCCGAAACGAGGCCGCTACCGGCGCCCGGTCGCGAGCCGCAGCAGCACGGGCTGGCCGGGCCGCAACTGGGCGAGCAGGTCGAGCGACGCGTCCACCACGATGGCGATGACCGGGTAGCCGCCGGTCACGGGATGGTCGGGGCCCAGCACGGTCGGCGCGCCGTCGGGCGACACCTGGATGCTGCCGCGCAGCATCCCTTCGCTGGCCAGCTCGACGTCCGCGCGTTCGGGAGTCGGCGCCAGCACCGGCCCCTCGAGGCGCACCCCCGTGCGATCACTGCGCGCCGACGCCCGCCACTCCTCGGTCAGCAGCAGGTGCCAGGCCGCCGGGCCGAACCAGTCGTGCCGCGGGCCGGGGCGCACGGCGAGCTCGACGACTCCGTCGGTCGGCGGATCCACCGGCACGAGGTCGGCGGGCGGCACGGGCGTGGCAGGCGCGGGGCCGAGCGGCAGCACGTCGCCGGCGGCGAGCGGCGCCGGCCCGATTCCGGCGAGGGTGTCGCGCGCGCGCGAGCCGAGCTGCGCGGGCACGGCGATGCCGCCGCGCACCGCCACGGTGGCGCGAAGGCCGCGCACGATCGGGCCGAGGTGCAGCTCGGCATCGGTTTCTGCGCGCACCGCGGTGTGCGGCTCGACGGCGCGGGTGACGCCCGCGGCGTCCGTCAGCGACAGGGTTCCCCATGCTCCCGTGACGGCGAACCACGTGCCGGCGGGCAGCGCGACGCGCAGGCCGCCGAGCAGGTGCTCGAGCGCTGTGGCACCCTCGTCGTTGCCGACCAGTCGGTTGGCGAGGCGGTGCGCGGTGCGGTCGAACGCGCCTGAGGCGCTCACGCCGAGGGCGGCGAGACCGGGCCGCCCGAGATCCTGCACGAGCGTCAGGGCTCCGGCGTCGAGCACCCGCAGCGCGGTCATGGCGCACCGCCGGGCAGCTGCCGCACGGCCGTGAAGCGCACGCGGGTGCCCGGGGTCACGAGGGCGGGCTCGGCGCGATCGGCATCCCACAGCACCGCGTCGGTGCGGCCGATCAGCTGCCAGCCGCCGGGCGACTCGCGCGGGTAGATGCCGCAATACTCGGCGGCGAGGGCGACCGACCCCGCCGCGACGCGCGGCCGCGAGGTGGCTCGGCGGGGCACCGGCGGCAGCCCGGCGCCGTCGCTGCTGGGCACCAGGTACGGAAATCCGGGCGCGAAGCCGACGAACGCGCACACCCAGTCGACGGCGGCGTGGCGCGCGGCGACCGCCTCGGGGGAGCATCCCCAGGCGGCGGCGACCGCATCGAGGTCGGCGCCCTCGTAGGCGACTGCGATCGTCACGGTGCGGGCGGCCATCGGCGCGGTGTCGTTCGCGATCGGGGGATGCGCGAGCAGCCACGTCTCGGCGGCCCCCAGCCCGAGCACCGCGGTGTCGAGTCGCACGAGCACGGTACGGGCCGCGGGCACGAGCTCGACGACCCCCGCCGGAGCCTCGCGCCGCCAGCGCGCGTGCGCGGCCCGCGCCGCGGCCAGTCCCTCGAACTCCGCGAGCAGCGCGCGATCGCCGCAGGGCAGCACTCTCACGCGCTCTCGGCGCCTCTCACGCGGCGGCATGCACCGTGACGCCGGCCTCGAGCAGGGCGTCGCGCACCGCCCGGGCGAT
>JAIXXG010000062.1 GCA_027490915.1 Microbacteriaceae bacterium | reverse complement strand
CGCACTTCTACGTCGAGCTGCAGCCCGACCGCGACGGCGAGCTGCCGGGCGCCATGGCCGTCGGCGGCTTCACGCTCGAGGGTCTGCGCGCCACGGGCACCCCGCCGGCCGCGGCGATGCGCGCCTTCGCCGACTGGATCGACGCCGTGACGCCTCCCGGTCACCGCCCGGTGATGGTCGGCTTCAACGCCGCGTTCGACTGGATGTTCGTGGCCGACTACTTCCACCGCTACCTCGGCGCCAACCCTTTCGGTCACTCCGCGCTCGACATCAAGGCGTACTACCTGGGCGTGACGGGCTCGAGCTGGCCGGCGACGAGCATGCCGTTCGTCGCCGAACGCTATGGGCTCGACATCTCGCTGACGCATAATGCCCTCGACGATGCGCGCGACCAGGCCGCGCTGTTCCGTGCCGTGCGCGACGAGGCGCAGGCGCGCACCCGATCGGAAGGCTGACCGTGACGACACCCGAGACCCCCAACAGCCCGGCCACGCCCGCCGACGACATCGCGCGCATCCGCGAGTCGGCCGCCCGCCTGGGCGTGCAGCTCGATGAGGAGGGCGCCCTGCAGTGGCTCGCCGCCATCGCCGCCGAGCCGACCACCGAGGGCGACATTGTGGCCCACGAGAGCGGAACCTTCGGTCACCGCATCTCGATGCTCGACTTCGCGCCGCGCGATCTCGACCGGTTCCGGCGCATCGGCAAGGTGGTTGAGGTGACCGGCCCCGAGGGTGTGGTCGAGAGCGCGCTCGCGCTCAGCGGCTCGGCCGCGCAGTCGAAGATCCAGTCGTTCCCGGGCGACTGCGACTACTTCCAGCGGCTCAACATCAAGGCCGCGACGCGCGAGGAGGCCTGCCGCATCATGGGCGACGCGATGCGGGCGGCCGCTCGGCGCACGAGCACGGGCGACGCCTTCCAGTTTCTCGAGGCCAAGCTCGGCAGCTACCCGGCCGACTGCGAGCACGGCGGCTGGCCGCGCAAGAAGGGCTCGCCCATCACCTGGACTCCCGAGGAGGTCGAGGTCGAGCGCGTCGAGCTGCTGCTCGCCGACGGCACCGTGCAGACGCTCACCTGGCAGGAGGCCGCGCTCGACCCCGGTTGGTGCAAGCTCGACTGGGTCGTCGCGGACCCGGCCCGCAAGGCACTGTCGAACGCGAGCAACGTCATCGACGTGACGTGGGAGGGCCCCGACGGCGAGATCGTCGCCCTCGACGGCTACCTCGACGCCTACTTCCAGGAGGTCTACCTCGACGCCGACGCGATGCCGACGTTCGCGAAGGTGGCGCAGTTCGTCAGCGATGACGCCCTCGACGACTACGTCGAGCGGCTCGAGGAGGAGGTGCGCAAGTACCTCACGAAGCAGCTGAACTACGGCAAGGCCGCCAAGCGCATGTACAACATCTTCCGGCTCTCGGGGCGGCACCTCGACGCCGCGTACGTGCGCGAGCTGTTCGACGAGCCCGCCACGATCCTGTACCAGGTGTGGTCGCTGATCTCGACGCTCGACAACGCGACGCAGCCGGGGTCGAGCATCCCGATCGATGCGGTGCGCGACCAGGCCGACGCGCTCATGCTGCAGGTCATCCAGATGCTCGACGGCGACGAGGAGGCCGAGATCGTGAGCGCCCTGCTCGGCCTGCGCCGCACGCTCGAAGACCAGACGGCGGGCGAGCGCCGCACGGCCGAGGTCGAGGCCGCGCAGGTGCGCGTCATCAACCTCGTCAACACGTTCTTCCGCGACAAGCTCGAGGGCGTGCCGACGATCCGCGACTACATCCGGGCCATGCAGGAGGAGCACGCGTGAGCACCACGACCCCCGAGCAGCCGCGCGTTCTCGTCGTGCTGCACGACGTCGACGACAACCTCAACGAGCTCGCCGAGCCTCTCGCCGCGGCCGGCCTGCGCATCGTGATGTGGGACGTCGAGCGCGACCCCGAGGGCGCGCCCGCAGTGGATGCTCTCGACCAGTTCAGCGGCATCGTCTCGCTCGGCGCCTACGCCGGGGTGCGCGACGAGCCGAAGCACGCGTGGATGACCCACGAGAAGCGCCTGCTCGAGCGGGCGCTGCAGACCGAGATGCCCGTGCTCGGCCTCTGCTTCGGCTCGCAGCTGCTCGCCGCCGCGGGCGGAGCCGCCTTCCGCCCCTCGCCGAAGCCCGAGTACGGCTGGACGAGCGTGCGCCTGACCCCCGCGGCCGCAGGCGACCCGGTGATCGCGCCGCTCGTGCGCACCGCCGACGGCGACGCCGTCGACGTCTTCCACTACCACGACGACAGCTACGAGCTGCCGAAGGGGGCCGTGCTGCTCGGCGAGACCGACGGCATCATCGAGGCCTACCGGCTCGGCTCGGCGGCCTGGGGCCTGCAGTTCCACCTCGAGGTCGGCCTCGCGACGCAGCTCGCCTGGATCGCCGGCGGCCGCCGTGCCTACGAGCGCGCGGGCGTCGACCCGGAGGAGCAGGAGCGCCTGAGCCACGAGAACTACCGCCGGTACCGCGAGCAGGCGCACGCGGTCGGCACGGCCTTCGCTGAGCAGGTGCTGGCGTACGCCCAGCGCACCCGATCGGCTGCATCTGCCTGAGTGCGCTCTGCGTGCTCCCAGAGTGCGCGCGTAACGTCTGCTGTATGACCGACCTCGCGGGTGCATCCATCATCGTCCTCGGCGCGACCGGCGGCCTCGGCCGCGAGTTCGCCCGGCAGCTCGCCGACGCGGGAGCCCTGCTCACGCTCACCGGGCGCTCGATGCTCGCGCTCGACGACCTCGACATCGCCGGCACGGCCCTCATCCCCGCCGACCTCACCGAGCCGGGCGAGGCGAAGAAGGTGGTCGCGGCGGCCCTCACGGCGCACGGCAGGCTCGACGGCGTGATCGTCGCCTCGGGCGCCGTCGCGTTCGGCCCTCTCGCCGAGACCGCCGACGAGACCCTCGAGGCGCTGTGGGCCATCAACGTGCTCGCACCGCTGCGCGTGCTGCGCGCGGCAGCTCCGGCGCTCGCCGAGAGCGCCACCGCCGGCGGCTCGCCGTTCGTCGTGTCGATCAGCGGTGTCGTCGCCGAGACCCCGACCGCGGGCATCGGCGCCTACAGCGCGGTCAAGGCCGCCCAGGCCGCGGCGCACCAGGTCGCCGCGCGCGAGCTGCGCCGTGCGGGCATCCGGGTCATGGATGCGCGCCCCGGCCACACCGAGACCGAGCTCTCCCGCCACCCCCTGGCCGGCGAGCGCCCGGCCTTCCCCGTCGGCTACGCTCCCGCCGCCGTGGTCGGGCGCATCCTCGACGGCGTGCGTGCTGACGAGAAGGACCTGCCGTCGAGCGCGTTCCAGGGCCTGCCGACCGCGACCGCCTGACTGCTCGCGCCGCGGCACCGGTCGGGCCCCGAGCGGCCCCGCCGGTAGGCTGGAGCCCGCCATGATCGACCTCGACTTCTCTGAGCGCATCGCCGCCGCCCGCAGCACCTTCGCCGACATCCGCGCCGTCATCGACGTCGAGCGCCTGGAGGCGGAGATCGCGACGCTCAACGAGCAGGCCGCGGCGCCCGACCTGTGGGACGACACGGCGAACGCGCAGAAGGTGACGAGCGCGCTCAGTCACCGTCAGGCCGAGCTCAAGCGCATCACCGAGCTGCAGCAGCGTCTCGACGACCTCGACGTGCTCATCGAGATGGCGCGCGAGGCCGACGATGCGGATGCCGCAGCCGAGGCCGCGAGCGAGCTCGACGGCATCGAGGCCACGCTCGCCGAGATGGAGGTGCAGACGCTGCTCGACGGCGAGTACGACGCGCGTCCCGCCGTCGTCACGATCCGTGCCGGAGCGGGCGGCGTCGATGCCGCCGACTTCGCCGAGATGCTGCTGCGCATGTACCTGCGCTGGGCCGAGCGGCGGAGATACCCCACGACGGTCATGGACATCTCGTACGCCGAGGAGGCGGGCATCAAGTCGGCCACCTTCGAAGTGGACGCGCCGCATGCCTTCGGCACCCTGAGCGTGGAGGCCGGAACCCACCGCCTCGTGCGCATGTCGCCGTTCGGGGCCGCGGGCAAGCGCCAGACGAGCTTCGCCGCGGTCGAGGTCATCCCGCTGCTGGAGGAGAGCGCCGAGATCGAGATCCCCGAGGGCGACATCCGCGTCGACGTCTTCCGCTCGTCGGGCCCCGGAGGCCAGTCGGTCAACACCACCGACTCGGCGGTGCGCATCACCCACCTGCCGACCGGCATCGTCGTGTCGATGCAGAACGAGAAGAGCCAGATCCAGAACCGCGCCGCCGCCATGCGCGTGCTGCAGTCGCGCCTGCTCATCATGCAGCGCGAAGAGGAAGCGGCGAAGAAGAAGGAGCTCGCCGGCACCATCACGGCGAGCTGGGGCGACCAGATGCGCTCGTACGTGCTCGCGCCGTACCAGATGGTGAAAGACCTGCGCACCGAGCACGAGGTCAACAACCCCTCGGCCGTGTTCGACGGCGACCTCGACGGGTTCATCGCCGCCGGCATCAAGTGGCGCAAGCAAAAGCCCGTCGACTAGCGCCCCGGCGCGCCGTAGAGTGCTCGCCATGGTGAGCGTCAGCATCGTCGAGATTCCCGCCCGCGATCTCGAGCGGGCCCGTGCTTTCTACGCGCGCGTCTTCGCCGTCGAGCTCGAGATCACCGAGGTCGACGGGCAGCGCATGGTGTTCTTCCCGACGGAGGATGAGCAGGCTACCGGCCTCGCCCTCACCGAGGGCGACGACTACGTGCCGAGCGGCGAGGGCGTGCGGTTCTACCTCACCGTCGACGACCTCGACGGGGTGCTCGCGCGCGCCGTCGAGG
>JAIXXG010000001.1 GCA_027490915.1 Microbacteriaceae bacterium | reverse complement strand
TCCCCCGACACGCTCGGGGCTCTCGTCGCGCGCATCATGGAGCGCGCCGAGGGCCTCGATGAGGGCTATCGGCGCGTCGGCCTGCTCGTCGCCGCCTCCGAGACGGTCACCGAGGGCCTCGAGCTCACCCCGCGGCTGCAGACCATCGTCACGGTCGCGCGGGAGCTCGTGGGTGCCCGCTACGGTGCGCTCGGCGTGATCGGGCCCGACGGGCGGCTCGAGCGCTTCCTGCACTCGGGGCTCGAGGCCGATGTCGTCGCGCGCATGGGCGAGCTGCCGACCGGGCGGGGGATCCTCGGCGCCGTGATCACCGATCAGCGCAGCATCCGTCTGGCGCACCTCGCCGACGACGTCCGGTCAGTGGGCTTCCCCGCGCACCACCCGCACATGGACTCGTTCCTCGGCGCCCCGATCCGCGTCTCGGGCACGGTGTACGGCAACCTGTACCTCACCGAGCACGCCGACGGGCCCTTCGACGAGACCGACGAGGCCATCATCGCGGCCCTCGCGGCGATGGCGGGAACAGCGATCGCGAACGCCCGCCTCTACGAGCAGTCGCAGGATGACCGCCGCTGGCTCGCCGCCTCCGAGCGCCTGACGCAGCGCCTGCTGGCCGGCGAGATCGACCCCGACGACCTCGCCACGATCGGCGCTGCCGCGCGCGAGCTCACGGACGACCCCGGGCTCGAGGTCGACGAGGCCGAGCCCGGGCAGCTGCGAGTGCGGCGCACCGCGGGCGGGCATCCCCTGTCGGATGCGGAGCGCGAGACCGCCGCCCGCTTCGAGCGCTCCGTGGCCATCGCGCGCGAGCTCGCCCGAGCGCGGATCGACCAGCAGCGCATCGCGCTCGCGGACGAGCGCGATCGCATCGCGCGCGACCTGCACGACCACGTGATCCAGAGCCTGTTCGCCGTGGGGCTCTCGCTGCAGAGCGTCGTGGGCGACCCGTCGACGCCGACGGGGGCGCGCATCGCGACCCAGGTCGACGCGATCGATTCGACGATCCGGCAGATCCGGCAGGCGATCTACCGGCTGTCGGCGCCTCCGGGGGCGGCGGGGTACAGCCTGCGGGCCCGCATCAACACGCTCGTGCGCGAGACGCTCGAGGGCGAGCAGCTCGACTCGCGGCTCGAGTTCAACGGCCCCGTCGACACGCTCGTCGACCTCGGGCTCGGGGATGAGGTCGCCGCGGTCACCCGCGAGGCGCTGTCGAACACGGTGCGGCACGCGCGCGCGACGCTCGTCGAGGTCTCCGTGTCGGTGCGCGGTGCGGGCGTGGTCGTGACCGTGCGCGACGACGGCGTCGGCATGCCCGAGACGCAGCGGCGCAGCGGGCTGGCGAATCTGGCGGCACGCGCGCGCGAGCGCGGCGGGGAGTTCGCGATCGAGCCGGTGGTGCCGCACGGCACTCTCGTGCGCTGGAGCGTACCCTGGGAAGCACGATGACCAGCCCCGTCCGCGTCTTCCTGCTCGACGACCACGAGATCGTGCGTCGCGGCATCGCCGATCTGCTCGAGCAGGAGGACGGCATCACGGTCGTCGGCGAGGCCGGTGTGGCAGCCGGCACGGCCGACGCGATCCTCGCGTCGGGCGCGACGGTCGCGGTGCTCGACGGGCGCCTGCCCGACGGCAGCGGCATCGATGTGTGCCGCGACGTGAAGTCGGAGCGCCCCGATCTCGGCTGCCTCATCCTGACCTCCTACGACGACGACGAGGCGGTGCTCGCCGCCGTGCTCGCCGGTGCCGACGGCTACCTGCTGAAGGAGGTGCGGGCAACGGGGCTCGTGGATGCGATCCGCCGCGTTTCGGCCGGCGAGAGCCTGCTCGACCCCGCGCTCACCGAGAGCGTCATGGCGCGGGTCACCGCCGCCCCCGCGCCGTCGCCGCTCGATGCGCTGACCCCGCGCGAGACCGAGATTCTCGCCCTCATCGCCGAGGGCCTGTCGAACCGCGAGATCGGCGGGCGGCTGTTCCTCGCCGAGAAGACGGTCAAGAACTACGTCAGCGGCATCCTGTCGAAGCTCGGCATGCAGCGGCGCACCCAGGCCGCGGTGCTCGCCGCCGAGTGGATGCCCAAGGGCGACGGCCGCTGAGCCGTCGGGCGACGAGCGCGGGGCGTGCTCAGTCGTCGAGCGCGGGCGCCGAGGCCGCGCGGCGGGCGATGAGCTCGTTCTGACCCCAGCGGATGCCCTTCGCGATCGGGTAGACGGCGAGGAACACCCACGCGGGCGCCCGCAGAGCGCGGTTGCGCACGTTGTGGTGGGTGTAGGTGCGGTCGAACCGGCCGACGTACGAGACGTAGTCGCGCGGGCTGTCGTCGATGCGCCGCGCCGACATGCCGGTGACCATGGTCGGTACGTAGATCGCGCGCAGCCCCGCGTCGTAGAGGTGCACCGAGATGTCGATGTCCTCGTGGAACAGGTCGTCCTCGTCGCGGCACACCTCGTCGCGGATCGCCTGCCACGCGGTGGCCCGCAGAGCCATGTTGCTGCCGAACACGAAGTGGTACTCGCGGGCGAGGCGCAGCATCGCCCGGCGCAGGGTGTCGTCGGCACGCAGCCCGAAGCGCCGCAGCGGCATGTCGTAGTAGAGCACCGGGCCCGTGGCGGCCGCGACGGTCGGGTCCCGGAACGCCTTCTGCACCTCGGCGACCCACGTCGGCTCGAGCACCGAATCGGCATCGATGCGCCCGAGCACCTCCCCCGTGGCGCTGTCGAGCCCGAGGTTGCGCGTCGGCACGAGGCCCTGCTCGTCGAACTGCTCGAGCAGCCGCAGCGGAGCATCCGGGTACTCGGCCTGCAGCTCGGCCACGATCGCCGCCGTGGCGTCGGTCGAGCGGTTGTCGACCACGATGATCTCGTGGGCCGGCACCGTCTGGGCGAGCGCGGCCGTCACGCACGAGCGGATCGACAGCTCTTCGTTGTACGCCGGAATGACGATCGAGACAGTGGGCGCGGGGGCCGTCGGCGGCGACGTCACCTCCCGATCGTATCCGGAGGGCATGGGAGGCGGGGCTACTGCGCTCCGTTGGCGGCGAGCCACGGCAGCGGGTTGATGGCCCGCCCGCCGATGCGCAGCTCGAAGTGCAGGTGGGGCGCCGTCGTCACGCCCGTGCTGCCGACCGTGCCGACGACGTCGCCGACCCGCACGCGGTCGCCCAGGGCGTAGGGCATCGAGCCGGCCTCCATGTGGCCGTAGATGCTCGTGATCTCCTGCCCGTTGATGACGTGGTCGATCGCGACCCAGACGCCGAGCGTGCTGCCGGCGGGCCCGATCTTGCTGACGACGCCGTCGGCGATGGCGACGATGGGCGTGCCCCGGCCGGGGTTCCAGTCGACTCCGGTGTGGTTGGTCGAGCAGGCGTTGCAGGCCTGGTCGCGCGGCCCGAACGGGCTGCCGACCGGCGCGTTCGCACCGACCGGGTACACCAGCGGCGGGCGCACGTCGATCGTGAACTCCTCGCGCACGGCGCTCACAGCGCCCGCGGCGGCGAGGGTCGACGGGGCGCTGTCGGCCGCCGCGCCCTCGGCGGGGGCGGATTCCGCTGCGCCCGCGCTCGGCGCGGTCGCGGCGAGCGCCGCGTCGTCGGTGGCGGGGAAGGCCTGCACCGTCGTCATCTGCGAGGCGGTCTCGGCGGCGCGGGCGAGCGACACGGAGACGCTCGAGCTGATGAGCAGAGCGAGGGAGATGCCGACCGCGGCCACCGCCAGCGACTGCTGGCGGAGGCGGTGCGGGTCGAGCGCGGCGGCGCGCGGAAGCGCCGGATGGATCAGATGGAGCATGAGGAGAGACACTTCCTGGTGGCGGCCGTCAGGCCGTGGACACGGTGAGTGCACGTCATTGCGCGGGCGACCCCGCGGCACTCACCATGAGCACCAGAGGCGGGATCTCAGGGCACCGGCTCCTCGTCCAACGGTCATCGTGACCGGAGGAGCAGGCCCTCGTCAGCATCGCTGCCAACACTCCAGCTTTACCGACGAACCTATGAGCAACCTGTTCGTCACCGAACGGTCACGCGACGGTGGTTCCGAACGCGAGGCCCAGCAGGTAGGTCGCGGCCGCTGCACCGTACCCAATCGCGAGCTGCCGCAGCGCCCGCTTGAGCGGCGACGCCCCCGACAGCACCCCGACGATGGCCCCCGTGACGAGCAGGGCCAGGCCGACGAGCACCGCCGCGGTGATCACCGCCGTGAGGCCCTCGGCGCCGAGGAGGTACGGGATGACCGGAATGATCGCGCCGGAGGCGAAGAACGCGAAGCTCGACAGGGCGGCGCCCCACGCCGACCCGAGCGCCTCGTGCTGCTCGGCCTCGGCCGCAGCCGCCCGGGCCGCGGCCGCCACCGGGTCGTAATCGGCCAGGATGCCCCGCGCGTGCGCGACCGCGTCCTCCTCGCTCATCCCCCGGGCGCGATACACGAGCGCCAGCTCGTTGGCGTCGACGTCGAGGTGCGGCAGGGCCGTGTGCGCCTCGGGGTCGGGGGTGGAGGCATCGAGCAGCTCGCGCTGCGAGCGCACCGAGACGTACTCCCCCGCGCCCATCGAGAGGGCTCCGGCGAGCAGACCGGCGAGGCCGGTCAGCAGCACGGTGCCGGGGCCGAGGCCGGCGGCGCCGATGCCCATGACGAGAGCGAGGTTGCTGACGAGGCCGTCGTTGGCGCCGAAGACGGCCGCCCGGAAGGTGCCCGAGAGCCGCTGACGCCCGCGGGCGGCGAGGCCGCGCACCACTTCGCCGTGGATGCGCTCGTCGGCGGCCATCGCGGCGGTGGCGTGGGCATCCTGCCCGTACGGAGACCGGGTCTCGGCGCGCTGGGCCAGAGCCAGCACGAAGACGCTGCCGAAGCGGCGGGCGAGCGGGGCGAGCAGGCGGGTGCGCAGCGACACCGCCGGCACGCCGGCGGCATGCTCGCCGAGCAGGGCGACCCAGTGCGCCTCGTGGCGCGCCTCGGCGTCGGCGAGGGCGAGCAGGATCTCGCGCTCCTCGCCCGTGCGGCGGGCGGCGAGGTCGCGGTACACCGCCGCCTCGGCGCGCTCGTCAGCGAGGTAGCGGCGCCAGCGGCGCAGCTCGGCGGGGGTGGGAGGGGGGCTTTCGCTCACCCGCCCATGATGGCGAACACCGCGCGTCAGCGCTGTTCGGGCCGCCGAAAGACACGATCAGCGCGCCCGCGCGCTCCGCGCCTGGCGGATGCGGGCACCGGCCCGCTCAGCCGGGGCCTACCAACCCCAAGTGCCGGGCGCGCCCTTGAAGGGCCCGACGATGTTCGCGGTGATCCAGCCGCCGTAGAAGCCACCTTCCTGGGGCACAACGGTCTCGCCGTCGACCGTGCAGCGGTCCATGCGGCCGGGGTAGACCGAGACATAGCCCGCGATGCTCTCGAAGCCGCGGCTCGGGCTCGGGTAGTACCAGCCCGCTCGCTCCGCCCGCTCCGTGCCGCCGACGATGTCGTAGTAGGCGGCGCGACCCTTGAACTCGCAGAACGACGAGCCCTCTCCGGGCACGAGGGCGCCGGCGACGAAGTCCTCCGGCGGGAGGTAGTAGGCCGGCGGGTGGCTCGTCTCGAGCACACGCAGCGCGCGGGTCGAGTCGGCGATCAGCTGGCCGCCGAGCTCGATCGTCACGCGCGCGCGCACGGGCTCGACCCGCGGCGGGCGCGGGTAGTCCCAGACCGACTCCTGGCCGGGGCCCGGCTCGATGCGCTTCGGTCGCGCCACGATCAGAACCCGAAGTCGCCGAAGTCGCCGAAGCCGCCCGCGTCGAAGCCGCCGGCGTCGAATCCGCCCGCATCCGCGCCCGCGTCGGCACCGCCCGCATCGGCGCCGCCGTCGGCACCCGCAGCGTCGGCACCCGCGGCGTCGGTGAGCCCCGCATCCATCGGCGGCAGGAAGGCGCTCGCGAGGGCCGAGCCGATGACGTACCCGGCGACCGTTCCCAGCAGCGAGGCGCCGACCATCTGGCCGAACGAGGGGCCGGCGAGCGAGCGCTCCATGGTGCCGGGCTGGCGCAGCTCCGATCGCGTGGCGGCGCGCGCCAGCGTGGCCGGCTGGTCGTCGGCCGGGGCCTCGCCGGCCGGTGCCGTGCGGGCGAGCTCGTCGTAGACCAGGCGGCGCTGCTCGGGGCTCAGCTTCGCGAACGCCTCGGCGTGCACCTGCTCGATCGTCTCGGGCGGGGCCGTCTGCAGCAGGTAGCGGTAGCGCTCGACAGCGCGCTCGTCGTCGGAGCGCACGGCGGTGCGACGCGGCTCGGGCTCGGGCGTGGGGGCGCCGAACAGGCGGTCGAAGAAGCTCATCGGTCCATCTCCTGGGGGTCGGTGACGCCACGGTACGTCGCCAGGTTCGGTGCAGCCTGTGCAGAATGCGTGTAACAACTCGGTGAAGGATGCTCCCGCAGAGCCCGCCGTGCACTACTGTCAGGACTGAAGTTGATACGCCTCGGCGGTCCGACGTGCCGTGCAAGCAGTACGTGCTCTCGTATAGAGCAGGATTCACGAGTGGTTCGACTGGTGGTTTCGACAGTCGAAACTCCGTGAGTAACAAGGAGTCAGCAATGACGACAGGCACTGTCAAGTGGTTCAACGCCGAGAAGGGCTTCGGCTTCATCACTCCCGATGACGGAAGCGCCGACGTGTTCGCGCACTTCTCGGCCATCCAGTCGAGCGGCTACCGCTCGCTGGACGAGAACCAGAAGGTCGAGTTCGACGTCGCCCAGGGCCCCAAGGGCCTGCAGGCTGAGAACATCCGCCCGCTCTAGGTCTGAGCGCGCTCGTCGCGGGGTGACCCGCGCACGACACCACGAGAGCCGTCCCTCAATGGCGTGGGGCGGCTTTCGTCATTCCTGCGCCGGTTGATCGCCCGCGCCACTCGGGCGCTGGCCCGTCACTCCCCTGTCACGAAGTCGATGAGTTCCTCCACGCGACCGAGCAGCGCCGGGTCGAGGTCGGCGTAGCCCCGCACGGCGCCCCGCACGCGGCGCCAGGCGGCCGCGAGGTCGGCGGGCGTCGCGTGCGGCCAGCCGAGGGCGCGGCAGGTTCCCGTCTTCCAGTCGATGCCGCGCGGCACGTCGGGCCACGCGGCGATGCCGACAGCCTCGGGCCGCACCGCCTGCCAGATGTCGATGAACGGATGCCCGATCACGAGCACGTGCCGCGCATCCACCCGGGCGAGCGCCTGCTCGGCCAGCCGCGACTCCTTCGAGCCCGGCACCCAGTGGTCGAGCAGCACCCCGACCCGGCGCCCCTCCCCCGGCGCGAAGGCGACGAGCAGCTCGGCGAGGTGGTCGGCGCCGTCGAGCTGCTCGACCACCACCCCCTCGACGCGCAGGTCATCGCCCCAGACCTGCTCGACCAGCTCGGCATCGTGGCGACCCTCGACCCAGATGCGGCTGGCCCGCGCGACGCGGGCGGGCGCATCGGCGACCGCGAACGAGCCGCTCGCGGTGCGAGCGCGGGCGGCAGGAGCCGCGGAGATCCGCGGCGCGATGAGCCGCACGGGCTCGCCGTCGACGAGAAACCCGGGGCCGAGGGGGAACGCGCGGACGCGACCGTGGCGGTCTTCGAGGTGCACGTTGCCCGCATCCACGTGCACGACCGCGCCGACCCAGCCGGCGCTGGGGCCGCCGTCGCTCTCATCAGACCCGGCCGGAAGCTCGACGACGAGCCCGGGCTCGGCCGACACCTCGGCCACGACCCGACGGCCGACAGCACGCCAGTCGCCGGAGAGCACATCGTCGCCGTAGTCACGCACCCGGCGAGACTACGGTGCGCGCACTAGGGTGGCGGCAGCACGACACGCGAGGCGAGGGGGTTGCGATGCGACGCGGCAGAGATCTGTTCCGGTGGGGCCTGACGTGCCTGCTGCTGGCGCCGGTCGCGGTGGTCGCCTGGTTCGCCGCCGGCGGTCTGGACGACGCGGTCGGGTTTCTGTGGCTGGCTCTCGCGCTCGTGATCGCGGGCGGGGTGCTCAACGCTCTCGCGATCGTTCGCGGCGTGAAGGGCGCGGTGTCGGGCGAGCTGATCGCCGAGCTCGACGGCATGGCGATGCCGGGCACGAGCGACCGGTCCGACGGCGCGGGCGGCGCGAACGCGGGCGAGACGGAACCGGCGCGCCCGCGCATCATCCTCGTCGACGGCACCGTCGTCGGTGAACCGGGCAGCAGCCCCACCGCGCACCCCGGCCCCGAGGCGCGCGGACGGCGGCGGCTGATCGGCCTCAGTGCGGCGGCCGCCCTTCTGGGCCTCATCGCGCTCGGCGCCTGGTCGATGGCGGTCGAGCAGCCGCTCGCGATCGCGCAGGGGCAGCTGACCCTCGACGAGGTCTATGCGGCGTGGAGCACCGCGTCACGACTGACGTTCCAGCTCGGCCTCACGATCTGGATCGTGCTGGCGCTCGCCATCGTGCTCGGTGTCGCGATTCTCGCCCTCCTTCCCTCGGTGGCGGGCGATCGCATCCTCACCCCGCGCCGGATGCTCGCCCTGGCCTGCATCGCCGGCAGCGTGATCGTCGTCGCCGCGTGGGGCCCGTACTTCTCGGTCGGCGTCAGCCTGCCCGACGAGCTGCCCTTCCCCGCGAGCGGCGTGCAGAGCCCGGCGAGCCTCGCGTTCGGGCTCACCGGCGTCGCGCTCAGCGCCGCGGCGATCGTGCTCACGGTGCCGCGCTGGGGTGCTCGGTCGCGGTAGGGCTTGACGCGCGCATCCTTATCTGGTTAGTTATTTGACTAAGTAACCAACACAGAAAGGAGGGTCGCGTGGACGACGGTCGACCGATCTTCCTCCAGATCGCCGAGCTCGTCGAACGGCAGATCATCGATGGCTCGCTCCCCGAGGGCGCGCAGGTTCCGTCGATCAACGAGTTCGCGGCGTTCCACCGCATCAACCCGGCCACGGCGCTCAAGGGCATCACCCTGCTCGTCGACGCCGGGGTGCTCTACAAGCGCCGCGGCATCGGCATGTTCGTCGCCGACGGCGCCCGCGACCGCCTGATCACCGATCGCCGGGCACGCTTCACCACCGAGTACGTGCGGCCGCTGCTGCGCGAGGGCGCCGCCCTCGGGCTCGGCGCCGCCGACCTCATCGATCTCATCCGGAAGGAATCCGCCTCATGACCACCATCGTCGAGGCGCGCGGCCTCACGAAGCGCTATCGCGGCATCACCGCCGTCGACGGCGTCGACTTCCAGCTCGCGCGCAACACCATCACCGGCCTGCTGGGTCGCAACGGGGCCGGCAAGACGACCCTCATGCACCTGCTCACCGGCCAGGAGTTCGCGACGCACGGCTCGATCACGATCGCCGGCGAGAGCCCGGTCGAGAACCCGCGCGTGCTGCAGCACACCTGCTTCATCAAAGAGAGCCAGCGCTACCCCGACGACTTCAAGCCGAAGCACGTCTTCGCTGCGGCCCCCGGCTTCTTCCCGAACTGGGACGCCGACTTCGCCCGCGAGCTCGCCGCCGAGCTGCGGCTGCCGGTCGATCGACGCATCAAGAAGCTCTCGCGCGGGCAGCTGTCGAGCGTCGGCATCATCGTCGGCCTCGCCTCGCGGGCGCCGATCACGATCTTCGACGAGCCCTACCTCGGTCTCGACGCGATCGCCCGCCAGGCGTTCTACGACCGGCTGCTCGCCGACTACGCCGCACACCCGCGCACGATCATCCTCTCGACGCACCTCATCGACGAGGTGGCCGATCTGCTCGAGCACGCCCTCGTGATCGACAACGGCCGCATCCTCATCGATTCGCCCGTGGATGCCCTCCGCGCCCACGCCGCCACCATCGCCGGCCCGGCCGCGGCCGTCGAGCAGGCCGTCGCGGGCCTCGACGTGATCCACCGCGAGCGCCTGGGTGGATTCGTCAGCGCGACCGTCGCCGGCATCACCGAGCAGGTCACCGCGTCGGCGCGGGCCGCCGGGCTCGAGGTCGGGCCGGTCTCGCTGCAGCAGCTCATCATCCGTCAGACCGGGGGCAGCCCCACCGAGCACGAGGAGGTCACCCGATGATCGCCACCGCCCCGTCGAGCATCCCGGCGTCGGAGCCCGCTGTCGAGGCACCCCTGAGCCTCGCGCCGCGCTCGCTCGCGACCCGCGTGGGCACGAGCGTGCGACTGCTGTTCGCCAACCCCTGGACGCCGATCTACACCCCGCTGCTGATCCTCGGCATCATCCTGCTGATGAACCTGGCCATCTGGGGCATCGTGCGGGCGAACATCCCCGCCGAGGGCGAGATGGCCGAGGGGGTGAACGGCGGCGCGTTCTTCCTGTTCGTCTACATGCTCGTGGTCGCCGTGCAGAGCATCAACCAGGCCTTCCCGCTGGCGCTCGGCTACGGGTCGACCCGGCGCGACTTCCTGCTCGGCTTCGGCGTCTTCGCGCTGATCCTGTCGGTCGGCTACGCGGCGATCCTCGCGACGGCCGCATGGGTCGAGGAGTCGGCGGGCGGGTGGGGCATCGGCCTGCAGTTCTTCAGCGCCGACGCCCTCTGGCGGTCGGACTGGCCGCAGGCCTTCGGGTTCGGCGTGCTGCTGATGATGCTGTTCTTCGGCATCGGCGCGGCGACCGCGGCCGTGTACGTGCGCTGGCGCGCGCTCGGCATGTACGTGTTCTGGGCGGGCCTGGTCTTTCTGCTCATCGGCGGCGCGGCACTCGTGACGCTGCTCGACGCGTGGCCGCAGGTCGGCGAGTTCTTCGTGTGGGCCGGCGTGCTGGGCACGGCCGCCTGGAGCCTCATTCTCACGGCATTCTGCGCACTCGCCGCGTGGCTGATCCTGCGCCGGGCGACGCCGTCGCAGGGCTGAGCCGGCAGGGCTGAGCCGGCCGGGTCAGGCGACCCGCAGCATTCCGCACAGCACGAGCTCGCGCACCTGCGGCAGCAGCTGCGCGCGCAGAGCGCCCTCGTCGACCTCGAGCAGGTCGGCGAGGGCGCTCGCGATCGCCGCGATCGTGAGCTCGCCGTCGCACGCGCCGACGAGGCCGGCGAGCGCCGCATCCGCCTCGATCGTGCGTGCGAAGCCGCCCCCCTGCCGCAGCCGGATGACCGTCGGCCCGTCGTCGCCCGGCCAGTAGTGGCGCTCTTCGGTCACATCGGGGGCGACCGCCAGGCGCAGAGTGCCGAACGCGGCGTCGTCGAGGGACGCCACGCGATCGTGCGCCGCGAGGCACGTCAGCAGGTGGTCGCCGATGCCGCTCGGGGCCGAGGGCAGCGGAGAACCGAGCACCTCGGTGCGCACCAGGCGCGGTGCGCGGTCATCGGCGGGCCGTCGCAGCAGCACGTAGCCGAAGCCGACCGCGTGCACCCCGCGCGCGTCGAAGTCGTCGAGCCACGCCTCGGCGAGCGCCTCGTACTCGGGCGTGCCGACGCGGGTGCCGCCGTCGCGGATCCAGGTGGCGGCATACTCGGCGGGGGTCTGGCGCTCGCGCTCGACCACCCAGGCCTCGAGACCGGCCTGCTCGACCCAGCGCCGCACCCGCGCGAGGCCGTCGCCGGCCATCGTGGAGCGGTACTCCCAGTTGGCCAGCAGGTGGGCTGTACCGCCGGGCACGAGGTGCTCGGCCGCGCCGCGGATCACCTGCTCGACGAGCGCGTCGCCGACGCGGCCGCCATCGCGGTACTCGTAGAGGGGCACGCCGTCGGCCCGCGGGGTGATGACGAACGGCGGGTTCGACACGATGCGATCGAAGCGCTCGCCCGCGACCGGCGCGAACAGATCGCCCTGCCGCAGCTCGACGCTCGTCACGCCGTTGAGGGCCAGGGTGAGCGCGGCGAGCTCCAGAGCGCGCGCCGAGATGTCGGTGGCGACGACCGCTCGGGCATGCCGCGCGGCGTGCAGGGCCTGGATGCCGCAGCCGGTGCCGAGGTCGAGCACGCGCTCGACCGGGCTCGTGGGAATGAGCCCGCTCAGCGTGATGGATGCTCCCCCGACGCCGAGCACGTGCTCGGGCGGCAGCGGGCCCCCGATCTGCGCCTCGCCGAGGTCGGAGACGATGAGCCAGTCGACCGGGCCGGACGCGTCGATGGCGGCCGAGGGGCGCACGTCGAGAGCCGCGCGACCGGCCGCGTCGACCAGCCCGAGCGCGCGGGCGCCCTCGGCGCCGAGGGTCGGCAGAGCCCGCGCAATGGCGGTGTCGTCCGCGGGCTCGCCGAGCAGCAGCAGCCGGGCGAGCAGCGCCGCCGGGTCGTGCGCGTCGCGCACCGCGCGCAGCGCGGGCACGCGGTCGCCGCGGGCGAGAGCCGCGTCGGCCTCGTCGCCCCAGAGCTGCCGTAGCCGGTCGACGGTGTAGCGGGCGGCGAGCAGGTCGGCGCGCAGTCGGTCGGCGAGCGCAGCATCCACCCCCCTATCCAACCCCACGTTCGCGCACGGTCGACGCCGGGAATAGATCGACGGCGCGGCCGCGTTGGCCCCAGAGTCGCCGCGCATCGATGCGTTCGCATCTTTCTGCTGCGCACCGACTCGCGACGTTCAGAGCCGACCGGCTCGCTCTCGCAACCGACGAAGGAGAACCCCTCGTGACCACGCTCACTCTCGACGCGATTCCCGGCTACCGCACCGGAACCTGGACTGTCGATCACGCTCACACCGAGATCGGCTTCAGCGTGCGCCACCTCGCCATCAGCAAGGTCAAGGGCGTCTTCGAGACGTTCGACGCCACGGTCACCGCCGCCGAGAACCCCCACGACTCGCGCGTCGAGGTGACCGTCGACATGGCCTCGATCAACACCAAGAACGCCGACCGCGATGCCCACCTGCGCACCAACGACTTCTTCGCCATCGACCAGTACCCCACGATGACCTTCGTCTCGACGGGCCTGCGCGTGGAGGGCGACGCCCTGCTGCTGGATGGCGAGCTCACCCTGCGCGGCGTCACCAAGCCCGTCACCATCACGGGCGAGTTCGGCGGCATCGCGACCGACCCCTACGGGAACGTGAAGGCGGCCGCGAGCGGCTCCGCCGTCATCAACCGCCACGACTTCGGCGTCAGCTGGAACACCGCGCTCGAGACCGGCGGGTTTCTGCTCGGCGACGAGGTGACGATCACCATCGACGCGCAGTTCGCCCTGCAGGGCGAGTGACGCGAACGGGGCGGCTCCTCGCGGAGCCGCCCCGGATGTGTGTCCGCGCCCGCTACGGCAGCAGCACCGCGTCGATGACGTGGATCACGCCGTTGTCGCAGACGATGTCGGCGGTCACGACCGTGGCGCCGTTGACCGTGACGCCGTCGGTGAGGTCGAACGTCAGCTCGGCACCGTTGACCGTGGCGGCCTTCAGGCCGTCGGTCAGGTCGGCAGCGTGCACCGCGCCGGGCACGACGTGGAACGTCAGGATCGACGTGAGGGCGGGGATGTCGGCGAGCAGCCCCTCGACGGTGCCCGCGGGCAGCGCGGCGAAGGCGTCGTCGGTGGGAGCGAAGACCGTGAAGGGGCCCTCGCCGTTGAGCGTGTCGACGAGGCCGGCGGCACCGACCGCGGCGACGAGGGTGGTGAACGAACCGGCGTTGACGGCGGTTTCGACGATGGTGGCCATGAGTGACTCTTCTCTGACGACGTGCAGGAGGGCGATGGCGCTGCCCGCCCGATCAGGACCTGACCGGGTTGATCCCACTGTGCGCCCCCAGCCCCGCCCGGGGCCCGTGCGCGAGCCGTGCATCGCCCCTGCGCGAGCCGTTCATCACCTGTGCGACGTGAACGGCCGGTGGCGTGACGTCAACGAGGCGGTTCGGGATGCTCCTCATCGGCCGGGCGCTGCAGCCCGCTCGCGGCCCCCGGGCCGGTGACGATCGGCCCCGTCGCGGTCGAGGTGACCACCGTCGGCGACTCGAGCGGATGCGCGAGCTCGTCCGGGCCGAGCCGGGCGATCAGCAGGGTGAGCACGGCCAGCACGACGGGGACGATGCCGGCGGCCAGGAAGGCGACGGGGATGCCGATGAGCTCGCCCACCGGGCCCGCGATCGCCATCGAGATCGGCATGAAGACGAGCGAGACGAAGAAGTCGAGGCTCGACACGCGCCCGAGCATCGCGGGCGGCACCCGGCGCTGCAGCAGGGTGCCCCACACCACGGTCGCCCCCGAGAACAGCACGCCGCACACGAACAGGGCGATGACCATGATCCACAGCTGGTCGGTGAGGCCGATGACGACGAGGGGCGCGCAGCCGAGACCCCACGCGAGGATCATGAGCGTGAGGTAGCGGCGCGGCAGCCGTAGCGAGGCGACGACGATCGAGCCCAGGGCCCCGCCGATGCCGAAGGCGGCGAGCGCGAGCGCGAAGGCGCCGGCCCCTCCCCCGGTCTGGTCGCGCACGGCGAACGGCAGCAGCACCTCGATCGGCCCCATGATGACGAGCACGAGTAGCGCCGAGTACAGCAGCGTCGCAAGCAGCCAGCGCGTGGCCACCATGTAGCGCACGCCGTCGCGCACGTCGACCCACACGGCCTTCAGAGGGTGGGTCGGCTCGGCGTCGGCGTCGCGACGCACGGGGGTGAGCCGCATGCTGCCGAGCAGCACGGCGGCGATCGCCTGCGTGACGCCGACGATCGCGAAGCCGAGCCCGGGCGACAGCAGCGCGATCGCCGCGCTGGCCGCGGCCGGCCCGGCCGCCTGCATGAGGGTCGGCCGCAGCACGCCCTCGATGCCGTTCGCGGCGAGCAGCTGGTCGGCCGGCAGCAGCGAGGGCAGCCAGGCGGAGTACGCGGGGTAGAAGAAGCCGTCGGCGATGCCGAGCAGCAGCGAGATCACGGCCAGGTGCCAGACCTCGATCGTTCCGGTGAGCGCGAGCACGGCGATCGTGACCGCCGACGCGGCCTTGATCGTCTCGACGATGGTCAGGATGCGCTTCTGTGGGATGCGGTCGGCCGCGACCCCGCCGAGCAGCACGGCCACCACGAGCCCGATGCTGCCCGCCGTCGCGACGATCGACAGGTCGACGGGCGTGCCGTCGAGCTCGATCACCTGCCACACGACGGCGACGATCCAGACGCCCGTGCCGAACAGCGACAGCACGAGAGCGACGGCGAGCAGGCGGTACTGCCCGGTCTGCAGCGGCTTCAGCGCCCGGGGTAGCGACGGCATGACGGTTACCCTATCGGCGCGCAGGCAGCGGCGTGACGTAGCCTGGGCAGCGATGAGAGAGCTCACCGCCGACCAGATCCGCACCAGCATGGTGAACGCCAGCGACGCCGAGATCGAGCGGATGCCCCTGCCGGGCCTGCACGAGACGCTGTGGACCGAGCGCGAGTACCTGGGCTGGCGCGACCCCGCGGGTTCTCCGCGCGGCTACATCATGCACTGGGTCGACGACCGCCCCGTGGGCATCCTGCTGCGGGCGGCGACCTCCGGCCTGCGGCCGGGGATCGGGGCGATGTGTTCGCTGTGCCACACGCCGCAGCCGTCGACCCAGGTGGTCATGTTCAGTGCTCCGCGCGGTGGCGAGGCCGGTCGCGACGGCAACTCGGTGGGCACCTACATCTGCCAAGACCTGGGGTGCTCGGCGATCATCCGCATGGTGCCGACGACGAGCGAGCTGACGCTCATGCGCGACGAGGTGATCGCGCGCCGCAGCGCCGGGCTGCAGGAGCGCCTGCAGCGGTTCACGGTCAACCTGCTGAAGCAGGCCTAGCGCGGCCGCAGTCGGCCGGCGCGCGCCTAGTCGCGCTCGCGGTGCCCGAGGATCGAGAACGGGATCGCCATCGACAGCGTCACTGAGAGGATGCCGACGAAGAACGTCAGCGCCGCCCACTCCTCGGGCACCGCGTACGCGTAGGCGAACAGCACGAACGAGGACAGGAAGAGGACCATCGAGATGACCACGGCGATGATGTTCATGATGCCTCCATCATGCCAGGTCGTCGCGGGATAATGCCGCATGACCACCTCCGGCTCCCCCACCCGCCACCGCCCTCCGTCCGCCGGCGTCCGCCGGGTGCGGCTCGTCGGCTGGAGCGCCCTCAGCGCGCTCGCCCTCGTCGTCGTCGGGTTTCTGATCTGGGCGAGCACGCCGTACCAGGCCGAGCGCCAGCCGGTGATCGCCGTGTGGGCGGATGACGCCGTCGAGGTCGAGTACCTGCCGGAGGGCATCCTGATGACGCCGACGACGGGCGGGGGCGACGCGGAGGGCACGGGCCTCGTCTTCGTGCCGGGTGCCCGGGTGCAGGCGCACGCCTACATGTTCCAGCTGAGCGGGGTGGTGGCTGAGCACGGCGCGACCGTGCTGATCACCGAACCGACCCTGAACCTCGCGTTCTTCGACACCCGCACGCTCGCCGAATTCACGACCGCCGCTCCCGAGGTCGACCGCTGGTTCGTGGGCGGGCACTCGCTCGGCGGGGTGCGGGCGTGCCTCATGACGCCCGACTCCGACGCCGCGGGTCTCGTGCTCTTCGGCAGCTACTGCGCGGGCGACATCAGCGACTCGGGGCTGCCGGTGCTGAGCATCGCGGCCGAGAACGACGCCCTGTCGACGCCCGCGATCATCGAGGAGAACGCGGGCCTCCTGCCTGCCGACGCCGAGTTCGTGACGATCGAGGGCGCCAACCACGCGAGCTTCGGCGACTACGGGCCGCAGTCGGGCGACGGCCCGCGCACGATCACGAGCGAGCAGATGCGGGACGAGCTGACCGCGCTACTCGGCGCTCTTCTTCGCTGAGGGCGCGGAGCCCGGCGTGCTCGTCGCCGGTGCCGCGGCCGGCTTCGCGCGACGCGGGCGCGCGATGATCCACCACAGCACGGCCCCCGTCAGGATGCCTCCCACCAGGGCGATGACCGGCGTCAGCAGCACGGGGCCGGCCAGCTGGCTCTCGGTCAGCAGGTTGGCGATCCCCACGTAGACCCAGAACAGGGCGATGTCGACGAGCGCCGCGATGCCGATCGCCGCCCAGGTGCGCTTCCACGGGGAGGGCACCGCGGCCGCGGAGAGCATCCACCCGCTCACGACCACCGAGAGCGCGATCAGGATGGCGCTGCCGATGAGGAAGGATACGACGACCCAGAACAGCAGCTCCGAACCGCCGTCGATCGCCCGCAGCACCGCGTTGGGGTCGTCTCCGCCGAGGGTGCGAGTGAAGGCGCCGACGATATTGCCGAACAGGGCGGTCGCAACGAGGGCGGCGAGCGACATGCCGAACGCGAACCAGCCGGCCTGGAACATGGTGTGGGCGACCGCGCCGGCGATGAGCGCGCTCTGCGCCTGCCGACGGGTGAGGGGCTCCCGCGCCTCGCGCTTCGCGGGCACGGAGGGGGCGGCGGCGCTCGTCGCGGGCACGCGGGGCTCGGGGGTCGCGGGCTGGGCGGTCATGGGGGCTCCTCGGTCGGGCTGGGTCCGCTGTCGAGCAGACACCGCGAATCTAGCGCCTAGAGTGTCGCCATGCGCATGAACGCCCTGCTGGTGGGCGGCTCGGGCCAGATCGGCATCGCGGCGGCCCGAGCGCTGCTACGCGCCGGAGCCTCCGTGACGATCGCCCATCGCGGCGGTCGCGCCCTGCCGCCGGATCTTCGCGGGCACGTCGCGGAGACGACTCTCGACCGCCGCGATCAGGATGCCCTCCGCACCCTCGCGGCCGGCCACGACCTCGTGCTCGACTGCATCGCTTTCACCCCCGCCGACGCCGAGCCCTACGCGGCGCTGGTCGGCGACCTCGGATCGCTCGTGGTCATCTCGACCGCCTCGGTGTACCTCGGCACCAACGGCACGTGGATGGACATCGCGACGGGTGACGACGACTTCCCGCGGTTCCCCGACCCGATCACCGAGCGGCATCCGACGGTGGAGGTCGACGCGGAAGGGTACTCGCCGCAGAAGGCCGCGCTCGAGCGCGCGCTGCTCGCCGTCGACGGTCTGCCCGTGACGATCCTCCGCCCCGGCGCGATCCACGGCCCGGGCTCGCCCGCGCTGCGGGAGTGGTACTTCATCAAGCGGGCGCTCGACGGGCGGCGCCGGGTACCGCTGACCGATCGCGGCGAGAGCCGGTTCGGCACGACGGCGACGGCCGTGATCGCGGAGCTCGTGCGGCTCGCGGCGGAGCATCCGGGCCGCCGGGTGCTCAACGCCGCGGACGACCCCGCCCCGACCGCGCTCGAGATCGGGCAGGCGGTGTTCGCCCACCTCGGGCACACGGCCGAGTTCGAGCTGCTGCCGCGCGGCGCGGGAGGGCCCGAGAGCACCGTGGGTCAGCATCCGTGGGCGGTGCCGACGCCCGTCGTGATGAGCATGGAGGCGGCGCGGCGCGAGCTCGGGTACGAACCCGTGGGCAGCCACCGTTCGACGATCGGCCCCGCGATCGACGACATGCTCGCGGCGGTCGGCGACGGCGACTGGCGCGAGCGCTTCCCCGCGCTCGCGCAGCGGTACGGGGCGGACGACTGGTTCGACTACGACGCGGAGGACGCGCTGCTCGGCGGCTGACCGTCGTCACCGCTGGTGCGCGCGACCGTGACCCGCTCGCTGATGTACGACACGACGATCGCCGAGGTCGTGCCGACGATGACGATGCCCCCGCCCATGAGCAGAGCAGCGAGGAAGCGCCCGGCCGTCGTCACGGGGTAGACGTCGCCGTAGCCGACGGTCGTGAGAGTGACGATCGCCCACCAGGCGGCGTCGCCGAAGGTGGTGATGCTCGCTCCGGGCGCATCGCGTTCGACGGAGAGCGTCGCGAGCGCGATGACGTAGACGAACACGGTCGCGTACACGAGCGCGTGCGCGACGACCGACCCGCGCACGGCACTGCCCGTCCGACCGGCCAGGAAGGGCACGTGGCGCAGCAGCCCGGCCACGCGCAGGGCGCGGAAGAGGGGGACGAAGAGCGCCAGCACATCGAGCGGGTGCGTGAGCAGGAAGCGCAGCCGCCGCCCGCGATCGGAGAGCACGACGCGCGCGATCATGTCGACCGCGAACGCCGCCCAGCTGACGACCCCGACGAGCGCGATGGCGATGAGCAGCCACGGGGGCCGGTCGGTGACGAGCACCCACGCGGAGTACGCCGCGAGGAAGAGGACGCCGAGCACGCCGAGCGTCGGTGAGGTGCGGCGCTCCCAGGCGAGGCGGCGCGGGTCGGCCGT
>JAIXXG010000127.1 GCA_027490915.1 Microbacteriaceae bacterium | reverse complement strand
GGGCGGGGGCGGGTTCTTCTTCCGGCAGCTCGCGACGGCGGTTGCCGCGACCGCGGAGGACGGGCCGGTCGACGACGCGGCCCTCGTCGACGACCTCTGGCAGCTGGTGTGGGCGGGGCGCCTCACGAACGACACGCTCGCGCCGCTGCGGGCGCGGCTGGGCGGCACCGCGGGCGCACGCGCGGCAACGCGCCGGGCCGCGCCGCGCGCGCGGGCGTACCGGGGGTACGCGCGCCCCGCATCCGCGACGCTCGGCGGGCCGCCGACGGCCGCGGGCCGCTGGGCCCTGCTGCCCGCCCTGGAGCCCGATGCGACGCTGCGCACGGCGGCCGCGGTCGACCGCCTGCTCGAGCGGCACGGCGTCGTCACCCGGGGTGCCGTGCAGGCCGAGGGTCTGCGCGGCGGCTTCGCGCTCGCCTACCAGGTGCTCGCCCGCATGGAGGAGGCCGGCGGCGTGCGCCGCGGCTACATCGTCGACGGGCTGGGGGCGGCGCAGTTCGCGACGCCGGCGACGATCGATCGGGTGCGCACCTTCACCCGCGATCCGGATGCGCCGCCCGCCCTCGCCGCCCGCGTGCTCGCCGCCACCGACCCCGCCAACCCGTTCGGCGCGGCGCTGCCCTGGCCGCCGAGCCAGCCCGACGCGGCCGCGGGCGCCACGGCGCACCGGCCGGGCCGCAAGGCCGGAGCCCTCGTCGCGCTCGTCGACGGGCACCTCGCGCTCTACCTCGAGCGCGGTGGCAAGAGCGTGCTGACCTTCACCGATGACCCGGCCGAGCTCGGGGCAGCCGCCCGCGAGCTCGCCGCCGTCGTGCGCGCGCGGCTGCGATCGCTGCGGGTCGAGCGCGTCAACGGCGCGAGCGTCTTCGGCACCCCCCTGGCCGACGCGCTGCAGGAGGCCGGGTTCGTGGCGACGCCGCAGGGCCTGCGCATCCGGGTGTAGAGGGAGCGGCACCGTGCCCGAGGGCGACACCATCCACCGCGCGGCGGCGCGGCTGCACGCCGCACTCGCCGGCCAGACGGTGCTGCGCAGCGACGTGCGGGTGCCCCGCTTCGCCACCGCCGACCTGAGCGGCGACGTCGTCGACGAGGTCGTCGCCCGCGGCAAGCACCTGCTCATGCGCATCGGCGAGGTCACGGTGCACTCGCACCTGAAGATGGAGGGCGCCTGGCATCTGATGCGCCGCGGCGACCGCTGGCGCCGGCCCGCGTTCGAGGCGCGCATGGTGCTCGACACCACCGCGGCGTCGGGCGCGCCGTGGCAGGCGGTGGGCTTCGCGCTCGGCGAGCTCGACCTCGTGGCGCGGGATGCGGAGCACGAGGTCATCGGCCACCTCGGCCCCGACCCCCTCGCCGACGACTTCGACCGTGAGGAGGCCCTGCGCCGCCTGACGGCGGACCCGGCACGACCGATCGGGCTCGCGCTGCTCGACCAGCGCTGCGTCGCCGGCTTCGGCAACGACTACCGCAACGAGCTGCTCTTCCTGCGCGGCGTGCGGCCCGAGACGCCCGTCGGCGAGGTCGACGTCGCCGCCGCCCTCGACCTCGGGGTGCGGCTGATCCGGGCCAACGTGCACCGCGACGAGCGCACGACGACCGGCGACACCCGGAAGGGTCAGAGGCTCTACGTCGCGCACCGCGACGGACGCCCGTGCCGCCGCTGCGGAACCCCGATCGCCCGCGGGCTGCTCGGCGACGACGCGCTCACCGAGCGCATCACCTGGTTCTGCCCGAGCTGCCAGCGCTGATCGCTCGCGCCCCACCCCGCCTCCGTCCGGAAGCTTCCAGATCTGCGGATGCAGGTGAGCTCAACTCATTTCGATCCGCAGATCTGGAAGGGTCGCCGACGCGACCGGCCCGAGGGCGAGGAAGCGAGCGCACGGACACCTCCAGCCAAGGGTGCGGCGGGAGCGCGTGCCGGCGCTCAGTCGCGCGGCACGGCCCGGGCGGCGCTCGGCCTCCAGGCGACGATGCGCAGGGCGGTGGCAGCGACGAGGGCGATGACGCCGGCGATCACGAGCGGTTGCGCCACGGCCTCGGCGATGCGCGGCACGATGTAGACGCTCGGGTCGTAGATGCCCGACGCGGGCGGAACACTGAACGCGAACTCGGCGTACACGGTGAGCGCGAAGCCCGCGACCACCGCGATGGCGCCGACCGCCCAGAGCGAGCGCAGCCACGGGTTGCCGGCGACGACGAGCTCGGCGTAGCGCACATCCCCCGGCTCGAGCTCGGCCGACGCATCGTCCTCCGCGAGCGCGGGGGTGCCCGGCGCCGCGACCGGCGCGGGAGCGGCTGCGCGGCCGGTGCGGCCCGCGGCGGGCATCCGGATGCTGGCCGGCGCCGCGCCGCGCACGACAGCCGGATCCTCCACGACGGGAGAGCTCGCCGCCCCGCCGCGCTGGAAGGCCTCGGGGTACCGGGGGTCGACGCCGCCCGTCCTCGTGCCGCTCGATGCTGCTGCCATGGTGCTCCTTCGCTGCCCGCAGAACGCCGCCAGCCTAACCCCGGGCCGCGGCCCTGTCAGGGGTCGCCCGGTAGCCTCACAGCATGCCCGCCGCTCTACCCGCGCCGTTCGCGCGCCCCCTCGCCCGCTCGCTCGTGGTGGTGGGGCTGGTCGGCCTCATCGGCTCGGTCGACGGCTGCCTAGACAGCAGCGCCCCGGGCGACGGCGGCACGGGCACCGAGGGGCCGGCGGGCGTCGCGCTCGACGGCTCCGGGCGAGTGATCTCGATCACCGACGGCGACACCCTGCGGCTCGAGGTCGACGGCCAGGAGCTGCGGGTGCGGCTCATCGGCGTCGACACACCCGAGGTCTACCCCGACGTGGAGTGCTTCGGCCCCGAGGCCGAGCAGGCGCTCGCCGCGCTCGCCCCGCCCGGCAGCACGCTCGGCTACGCCTACGACCGCGACGAGCGCGACCAGTACGACCGCGAGCTGCTCTATCTGTTCGCGAGCGACGGCACGCTCATCAACTACGAGCTCGTCGCGCAGGGGTACGGCACGGCCGTGCTGTTCGAGCCGAACGACCGCTACTGGAGCGACCTGCGCGCCGCCGAGCGGGCCGCGCAGAGCGCGGGCCTCGGCCTCTGGGGCGCGTGCTGACCGCTACGACAGCGGCGCGATGAGCTCGGGCCCGTCGCCCCGCAGCGGCGCCACCGGGTAGAGCTCGAGCCGCTCGAGCACCTGCTCGCTCTCGTGCACCACCATCTCGACGAGGTCCTGATCGCCCTCGACCGTCGGGTCGAGCCATTCGTCCCACACCTCGCGGGGCAGAATGACGGGCGCGCGATCGTGGATGCTCGCCGCCGGCCCGTGCGCCGCCCGCGTCAGCATGGTGGCGGTCAGCACCCACGGCGACGGCGGCTGCCCCTCGGCGACGGGTGCGCGCCACCACGAGTAGAGCCCGGCGAAGGCCAGCTCACCCTCCTCCGGATCGTGGATGTAGTGCGGCGTCTTGGTGGTTCCGACGGTGTGCCACTCGTAGTAGCCGTCGGCGGGCAGGATCGCCCGCGATCGCACGAGCGCACCCTTGAACGTACTCTTCTCATGCACCGTCTCGCTGCGGGCGTTGAAGGTGGGGTACTTCGAGGCGAGCTCGGTGGCCCACCGCGGCACGAGCGACCAGCGGGCCGCCGTGACGAACCGCGACGGCACCCCCTCCGGGTCGTCCTTCGGCAGGCGATCGACGACGATCGGAACCTGCTGGGTCGGCGCGATGTTCCAGCTCGGCGGCAGCCGCACCTCATCGACCTCGTCGGCCTCGAAGTAGCGGCCGAGCTCCTCCCCGCTCTTGGTGTTGGCGTAGCGTCCGCACATCAGCGGCCTCCCTCGTCAGAGCCATTCGATTCGGCGGCGGCGAGCGCGACGCGCAGCCGCTCGGCGTCGACCCGGTAGATGGTGTGCACGGCGCCGTCGATGAGCACGACGGGAATCTCGTCCCAGTAGCGCTCGTGCAGCGCCGGGTCGTCGAGGATGCTCTGCTCGAGCATCCGCACCGCCGGGAACGCGGCGAGCACCTCGTCGACGACCGCGCGGGCGTCGTCGCACAGGTGGCAGCCCGGCTTGCCGATGAGGGTCACGGTGGTCACGCCACCAGCCTAGGCTTGAGGCGATGTCCACCCCCGTCACCGATGACACCCCCGACACGGGGTCGCGCGCGCCCGCGCCCGTGATCGCCTTCTTCGACGTCGACAACACGCTCATGCGCGGGGCCAGCATCTACCACCTGGGCCGGGCGGCCTGGCGGCGGGGGTTCGTCGGATGGCGCGACATCCTGCGCTTCGGCTGGCACCAGGCGCGCTTCATCGCCGTCGGCGAGAACCAGAAGCACCAGGTGACCGTGCGCGACCGCGCGCTCGAGCTGGTCGCCGGGCACACGGAGGCGGAGCTCGCGCTGCTCGCCGCCGAGACCTACGACGACCGGGTCGTGCACCTGCTGCTGCCGGACACCGTCGCGCTGGCCCACGACCACCTCGCCCGCGGGCACGAGGTGTGGCTCATCACCGCGACGCCCGAGGGCTTCGCGACGATCATGGCCGAGCGCCTCGGCCTCACCGGGGCGATCGGCTCGCGCATCGAGAGCATCGACGGCGTCTTCACCGGCCGCCTGCTCGGGCCCGTCATGCACGGCGCGCACAAGGCCGATGCGGCCGCGCTGCTCGCGGCCGAGAAGGGCGTGCGGCTCGCCGACTGCTGGGCGTACAGCGATTCGCGCAACGACATCCCCCTGCTCGAGCTCGTCGGGCATCGCACCGTCGTCAACCCCGATGCGGCGCTCGAGCGCTACGCGCGGGCGCGCGGCTGGCCGCAGCTGCGCGCTCGGCCCTGAGCATCCCGCAGCCGCCCCGGAGCGCCGCGGGAACGCAGAAGGCGCCCGACCGACCGGTCGAGCGCCTCGCGGCGGGGGCGTGCCCCTACTTCTTGTTGCGACGCTGGTGACGCGTCTTGCGCAGCAGCTTGCGGTGCTTCTTCTTGGCCATCCGCTTGCGGCGCTTCTTGATGACAGAACCCATGACAATCCTCTGATCGTGGTCTCGAACGGGAGAACGGCCCGTTCAGGACCGTGCGATGTACCGGCCGAGTCTACCCGACGTCTAGCCGACGTCGGCGATCGGGGTCTCGATGGCCGTCACGACCGCCGATTCCGGGATGCGGAAGCTGCGGCCGAAGCGGATGGCAGGCAGCTCACCCGCGTGCACCATGCGGTAGACCGTCATGGTCGACACGCGCATCATGTCGGCGACTTCGGCGACGGTGAGAAACCGAACGTCGGAGAGATCCCGGCCCATGGGCAGCCAATCCTGTCATCGAGACGCAGCGCGCCCGGGTGGCGCGTGTGCCAAGTGATCAGAGTAGGGGCTGGTGTGACTGCTGTAAAGATGCCCCGAGCGGGGGCCAGGCGGCCGCATCCCGCCGGCCGCGCGCCCCGTCAGCGGGCGTCGTCGCCGCTCTTCCAGGGCAGGCGCTTCGTGACCGCCTCCTGCACGTCGTGCAACTTCTCCTGCGCTCCCTCGATGAGGGTGCGGGCCTGGTGCGACGCGTCGGCCGCCACGCGACCGACCGAGCTGCCGGCCGACGCGACGTCGGCACCCGCCCAGGCGGCGAAGACCGCGCGACCCGCCTCGGCCTCGGCGTCGAAGTCGGCACTCAAGAATGGGATGACCCAGTCCTCGACCTCCTCGAGGGGCGCGGGCTCGACCGTGTAATAGCGGTGCTGCCCCTCCTCGCGCACGGTGACGAGCCCGTGGTCGCGCAGCACCTTGAGGTGCTTCGACACGGTCGGCTGCGTCGCGTCCATGCGGTCGACGAGCTCGCTCACGCTCAGCTCGCCCGTGCCGTTGTCACCGCGCAGCGAGGCGTCGAGCAGGTGCTGCAGCAGCTCGCGACGGGTGGCGTCGGCGATCACGTCGAAGATGTCGGCCATGCCACCAGGCTAGTCAGCCCCGGCCGGGAGTACCATGACTCGCGGTCTGCGGGCCGGTGAGGAGCGTCGATGGCCACGAGCACCCGCATCCGCGGCAACGCCCGCGATGAGCGCGGCAACCCGTTTCTGCGGGCCTGGACGGCGCTGAGCGAATCGGCCACCGCGTCTCCCGCCCGCTTCGCGATCCTCATCTTCACGATCCTCATCCTCATCACCACCCTGCTGCTCACCCTGCCGATCGCGCGGGCCGGCAGCGGCACCGGCGGCACCCCGCTCGCCGACGCGCTGTTCACGGCGGTCTCGGCGATCTGCGTCACCGGCCTCACGACGGTCGACATGGCGACGCACTGGTCGCCCTTCGGCAACATCGTCATCATCCTCGCGATGCAGATCGGCGGCATCGGCGTGCTGACCATGGCGAGCATCCTGGGCCTCATCGTCGCGCGCCGCATCGGTCTGCGTGCGAAGCTCATCGCGGCGAGCGACACCAACGCCGCGCGAGTGCACGCCGGCCCCGTCTCCGAGTCGCAGGCCGTGCGGCTCGGCGAGATCGGCAGCCTGCTGCTCACCGTCGCGGCGAGCGCGATCGTCATCGAGCTCGCCATCACCGCGCTCGTGGTTCCGCGCCTGCTGATCGAGGGCTTCGACGTCTGGTCGGCGATCTGGCAGGGCTTCTACCTCTCGCTCTCCGCCTTCACCAACACCGGCTTCGTGCCGTTCGCGCCGGGCATGGAGCGATTCGCCGCCGACCCGTGGATGCTCTCGGTGCTCTCGATCGCGGTGTTCCTCGGCGCCATCGGGTTTCCCGTGATCTTCGCCCTCGGGCGCTGGCTGCGCACGCGCACCCGTCTGACGCTGCACGCGCGCGTGACCCTGTGGACGACGCTCATCCTCATCGCGATCGGCGGCCTGCTGATCGCGGTGCTCGAGTGGACGAACCCGGCGACCCTCGGGGGGCAGGACGGCCCGGTGCGTCCGATGACGGCTGTCTTCACCTCGATCATGTCGCGGTCGGGCGGGCTCGCGACGGTCGACATCGGCGCGATGAACGGCTCGACCCTGCTCGTGCTCGACATGCTCATGTTCGTGGGCGGCGGCTCCGCATCCACCGCCGGCGGCATCAAGGTGACCACGCTCGCGGTGCTGTTCTTCGCGGCGGTCGCGGAGGCGCGCGGCGTCGACGACATGGAGGCGTTCGGGCGGCGCATCCCCAACGACGTGCTGCGCCTCGCGGTCAGCATCGTGCTGTGGGGCGCGACGATCGTCGCCACCGCGTCGGTGCTCGTGCTGCACATCACGAAGGCCCCGCTCGACTACGTGCTCTTCGACGTGATCTCGGCGTTCGCGACGTGCGGGCTCTCGACCGGCCTCACGAGCAACGACCTGCCCGACGCGGCCAAGTACGTGCTCGCGGCCACCATGTGGGCGGGGCGCGTTGGTACAGTGACCCTCGCCGCGGCCCTCGCCGCCAGTCAGCGCCGGCAGCTGTTCCGCCGACCCGAAGAGAGGCCCATCGTTGGTTGAGAGAATCCGCCACGACGCTCCCGTGCTCGTCATCGGGCTCGGCCGGTTCGGTGCCGCCACTGCGGGGCAGCTGCAGCGGCTCGGCCGCGAGGTGCTCGCCGTCGACGAAGACGCGGGCCTCGTGCAGAAGTGGGCCGAGCGGGTCACGCACGCGGTGCAGGCCGACGCCCGATCGCTGGATGCCCTGCGCCAGATCGGCGCCGACGAGTTCAGCATCGCCGTCGTCGCGACGGGTTCGTCGATCGAGTCGAGCGTGCTCATCACCGCGAACCTCGTCGACCTCAAGATTCCGCAGATCTGGTCTAAGGCCATCAGCCAGTCGCACGGCAAGATCCTCGCCCGCATCGGCGCCAACCACGTGATCTACCCCGAGGCGGAGGCCGGCGAGCGGGTGGCGCACCTCGTGTCGGGCCGCATGATCGACTTCATCGAGTTCGACGATGACTTCGTGCTCGTGAAGATGTACCCGCCCAAGCCGATCCGGGGGCTGTCGCTCACCGAGTCGCAGGTGCGCACGAAGTACAACATCACGGTCGTCGGCGTGAAGAGCCCGGGCAAGCCCTTCACCTACGCCACCGAGCAGACGGTGGTGTCGAACCACGACCTCATCATCGTGTCGGGCACCGAGCGCGACATCGACCGGTTCGCGTCTCTCGACAGCTGAACCGGCCGATGCCGTTCCGCCCGTCGGGGCGGGCGTGAGCCTGCTGGTCGGCTAGGGGGCCGGCGGTGCGGGCAGCTCGCTCGGGTCGATGCCCTGATCCTGCAGCCACTGCTCGAACTGCGCACGCAGCTCGTCGCGCTGCTCCTGACGCTGCTCCATCCGCTCGTCCATGCGCTGCTCGATGCGCTCGCCGATGCGGTCGCCGCGGTCGCCCGGGCCGCCCGGCATCGCCCCGGCCTCGCCGCTGATCGGGCCGCGGTCGCCCGGGCCGCCGGGCAGCACCTGGCCGAGGGCGACGCCCCCGGCGAAGGTGAGGCCGAGGGTCAGCACCGAGCCGACCGCGATCCCGGTGATGGCGAGGGCTCGGCCCGCACCGCGGCGCGGTGCCGCGGTCGACGCGGCGGGGGCGGGGGCCGGGGTGCTGGCGGCGGTGCCGTCCTCGGCCGGGGTGGGGGTGGTGTCGTTGGTGGCCATGGTGGTCTCCCTCGAATCGGGGACCCGCTCGGATCGGCGGATCGACGACCCCACCGTGGGCGCCGAGTCTATGGGATTTCTATACGACGCCTATGCCCCGCCGGCCAGTTGCCTTGCGCGTTCCTCGGCGGCGCGGGCGGCGCGCTCGAACAGCTCCGCGAGGCGGGCCTCCTGCAGCACGGCGATGGCCCGCTCGGTCGTCCCCTTCGGGCTCGTCACGCGCCGGCGCAGCTCGGCCGGCTCCTCCCCCGTCGCCTCGAGCAGCAGGGCCGCACCCGAGAAGGTCTGCTGCACGAGCAGCGCGGCCACATCGGGCTCGAACCCCATCGCCTCGGCCGCGCGGGTGAGCTCCTCGATGAGCAGGAAGACATAGGCCGGGCCGGAGCCCGAGATCGTCGACAGCGCATCGATCTGCGGCTCGGGCAGCTCGACGACGGTGCCCACGGTGCGGAACAGATCATCGGCGAGCGCGAGGTGCGCGGCCGTCGCGCGCGAGCCGCCCGCGATGCCCGTCACCCCGCGGCCGATGAGCGCGGGCGTGTTGGGCATTGCCCGCACCACCGGGTTGGGCACCACCGCCTCCATCGCGGCGGTCGTGATGCCCGCGGCGACGCTCACCACGAGCGCGTCCGGGCGCAGGCTCGGGGACAGCTCGGCCAACACGCTCGTGATCTGCGCGGGTTTCACGCCGAGCAGCACGAGCCCCGCATCCGTGGCCGCCCAGGCGTTGGCGGCGCTGTCGTGCTCGGTCGCGCGGGCCTCGATGCCGTCGGCCCGCAGCGCCGCCGCCGAGGCCTCGGAGCGCGTGGTCGCCCGCAGCCCGGCGAGCGTGACACCGGGCGCCCGCAGCCCGGCGAGGATGGCGCCGCCCATCGATCCGGTACCGATGATGGCCACGGCAGGCAGCAGGGAGGCGTTCACACCACGAGTGTAGGTTGGAGGGCGAGCACCGTTCCGCGGAGCGACGCACGAGGAGGCAGTCATGCAGACATCGGCGATCCAGGAGGCGCTGCTCGCCACGGCGGGCATCCAGTCGGTCGAGTCGGTCGAGGCGCACGCGCTCGCCGACGGCGGGCACATCGTCACCGCCCGACTCGGGTTCGGGCCGAGTACCCCGATCGGCGAGGTCGTCGCGCTGCTCGAGGTGGCGCGGGCCGAGATCCGCGCGATCGCCCCCGAGGCGGTCATCCTGCTCGAGCCGGTGGTCGCGGGCCCGCGCGGCGATGCGAATCCGCCGACCGACGTGTTCGTCATCCGGGGCGCCGACTGACCTCCCGGCACGCCGAGGCTCGCCTCCACGACTGAGCCGATTCTTGGGCGGGCGCCGATAGCCTGGCGCCGAGCGCACTGCCGCGCCCCCACCCTCCAGGAGGACTCCCGTGGAACTCGTCTACTCGACTCTCGTCGTCGCCCACTTCATCGGCCTGGCCGCGATCGTCGGCCCGTTCCTGGTGCAGATGCGCAAGAACGGCGACTTCGCCATCGCCGCCGTCTTCGGCGGCGCGATCACCCAGCTCGTCTCGGGCCTGCTGCTCGTGGGCGTCGCCGAGATGGGTGACGGCGACCTCAACCACATCAAGATCGGCGTCAAGCTGGTGATCGCCCTGCTCGTCTTCGTCGCGGCCCTGCTGGGCTGGCTGCGGGCGCGCAAGAGCGGCAACGACCGCTCGATCAAGAAGTTCTTCCACGCCGCGGGCGGCCTCGCGCTCATCAACGTGGTGCTCGCCGTCTTCTGGTGATGCCGCTCCGCGAGCGGCGCCCCGTCGGCGACGACGGTCAGCGCCGCTCGCGGAAGAACTCCTCCAGCAGGGATGCGCACTCCCGCTCGTCGACCCCGCCGACCACTTCGCCCACCCGGTGGGGCAGCCGGCGCTCCCGCAGCAGATCGACGACGCTTCCCGCGGCTCCCGCCTTGTCGTCCCACGCCCCGAACACCACGCGGTCGATGCGCGCGGCCAGGATCGCGCCCGCGCAGAGCACGCACGGCTCGAGGGTGACCACGAGCGTGCATCCCGTCAGCTGCCAGTCGCCGATCGCGGCGGCCGCCTGACGCAGCGCGACCACCTCGGCGTGCGCGGTCGGGTCGGCGAGCTTCTCGCGCTCGTTGCGGCCCCGGCCGATGATGGCGCCGCGGGAGTCGAGCACCACCGCGCCCACCGGCACGTCGCCGGTCGCGAGCGCCGCGCGGGCCTCGGCGAGCGCCGCGGCCATCGCCGCCCGATCGCCCTCGGTCACCGTGGTCATGGGCCGCCCTTCCACTAGATTGAGCCTATGCGAGTCCACGTTGCCGACCACCCGCTGATCACGCACAAGCTGACGGTGCTGCGCGATCAGTCCACCCCGTCGGCGACGTTCCGCGCGCTCACCGAAGAGCTCGTGACGCTGCTCGCCTACGAGGCGACGCGGCACGTGCGCACGCACGAGGTCACCATCACGACGCCGGTCGCGCAGACCACGGGCCTCGCGATCAGCGAGCCGCGGCCGCTCATCGTCCCGATCCTGCGCGCCGGGCTGGGCATGCTCGAGGGCATGGTCAAGCTCGTGCCGAGCGCCGAGGTCGGGTTTCTCGGCATGGTGCGCGACCACGACACGCTCGAGCCGAGCGTCTACGCCGAGCGACTGCCCGACCACCTCGAGGGGCGGCAGTGCTTCGTGCTCGACCCGATGCTCGCGACCGGCGGGTCGCTGCTCGCCGCCATCGAGTTCCTCTTCGAGCGGGGGGCCGATGACGTCACCGCCGTGTGCATCCTCGGTGCGCCCGAGGGGCTCACCGCGGTCGAGAAGGCCACCGAGGGGCGCGACGTCACGATCGTGCTCGGCGCCCTCGACGAGAAGCTCAACGAGAAGGGCTACATCGTGCCGGGCCTCGGCGACGCCGGCGACCGCCTGTACGGCACGGTCGGCTGAGCCCCCTCCCCCCTCGATCGGGGTGCTCCCGCCGAGCACCTCGACTTGACGCTCTTCCCGGGGCTCGGGGATACTGACCCCATGACCGTCACCGCGAATCTCCTGACCGCCCGCGAGGCCGTGGAGACCGCTGGCATGATGATGCCGGCGAGCGCTGACGCCTGCTGTCGAATGTGCGCCTGACCGCCTGACCGCCCGAGTCGTGCCGACCTGCCGATCCGTCGTCCGTCGATGACCGATCGCGTCGAACCCCGACTCCCCGCTGCGGGCCCGGATGCTCCGGGCCGCGACGCGCGCACCCTCGACCCCCTCGCTCCGAACGCCGGCGCCCCGCGCGGCGAGCCGTTCGACTCCGCAGAAAGCGTCTCCACCATGTCGCTCGCCACTCTTCCTCCTCGTCCCACCTCCGCTCCGACCGCCACCCCCGGTGCCGTGCCCGGCGCTGCCGTGTCCGCCGCCCCGGAACCGGGCACCACAACGCCGGCGGGCGCGCCCGCCAGCGGCGGCCCGCGGCTGCGCGCCGTGCCCGAGGGCACCGAGGCTCGTGGCTTCGTGCTCTACGTCGGCCTCGATGAGGCGAAGGCCGCGGCGGCCGGGATCGATCTCGGCCGGCTCGTCACCGAGCTCAAGCGCCTCACCGCCGAGCTGGCACCCGCCGCCGAGACCCACGCGGCGGTCGCTCTCGCTCCTGCCGGGGCGGGCGGGCGCGACGTCGACGTCGTGCGCCTCGCCCTGCAAGACCCGGCGGCGCTCGCGCGCTATCGCCGCGCCGAGCAGCCGGCCCCCGAACCGGTCGCCGAGGGTGTCGTCATCGACATCTCGCGCAAGCGCGTGCTGCTCGACGGCGAGACGGCCACCCTCACCTACAAGGAGTTCGAGCTGCTGCAGTACCTCGTGCTGCGCGAGGGTCGCACGATCGAGCGCGCCGAACTCATCGCGGCGCTCTGGGCCGACGGGGCGGAGGGCGACGACGACGTGCCGAACGAGCGCACGATCGACGTGCACGTGCGCCGACTGCGCGCGAAGCTCGGTGGCTACGACGACATCGTGCGCACGGTGCGCGGCGCTGGCTACCGCTTCGACCGGCACGCCGACGTGTCGATCCGCTACGCGTCGACGCCGAGCCCCGACTTCTTCTAGCCGACCCGCCGACGGCGCTGCCGCCGAGCTTCGCGTCTCAGCCTGCGATCGAGGCCGTGGCGGGCTGCGTCGCGACCACCGTGCGCCGACTGGTGAGGTGCAGAGCGGCGGGCTCGCCGATCACACCCTCGAAGGGCCGGGTCGCCGTCTCGTTGCGGAAGCCCAGCATGACCGGGCCGCTCTCGGTGTCGATGACCCGCCCGGCGTAGATGCCGTCCAGCCCGATCGGCTCGGCCCGCTCGAGGTAGTACGGCCCGAGCGGGGTGTCGGCCCGGGCGCTGTAGACCCCGGTGCGCGGCTCGACCGTGTCGACGTGCACGTCGTGCGCCTGGCAGGAGAAGAACAGCACGTTCGATCCGCCGACGCGCGCGATCTGCAGCACCTCGAGCTGGTCGAACCCCGACCGGCTCGTCAAGGGCGCCTCGACCGTCCAGGTCAGCAGGTTGTCGCTCGTGGCGTGGCCGACGCAGCCGTGACCGTAGCGGTCGGTCGCGGTGATGAGCATGTGCCAGAGGCCATCGGTGTGGCGGAAGACCCACGGGTCGCGGAACGC